>CAMTVU010000017.1:0-101959 GCA_947085245.1 uncultured Chitinophagaceae bacterium
ACAATACGGCAACTTTGCACTAAAACCCTTTACCAAAAGCCACGACCGATTTTTGATTATTGACCAAACGGAAATCTATCATTTGGGAGCATCGCTCAAAGACCTCGGTAAAAAATGGTTTGCTTTTTCTAAATTGGATAAGCAATCAGTGAACGATATTTTAAACTCAATTTTGAAACTGATATGAAGAATTGGGAGAAAAAGAAATTAGGCGATATATGTGGTTTTGTTCGGGGACCATTTGGAGGAAGTTTGAAGAAAAATATTTTCAAGCCAGACGGTTACGCAGTGTATGAACAACAGCACGCTATTTACGACCAATTTGATGATGTAAGATATTTCATTGATGAAAATAAATTCAATGAAATGAAACGCTTTGAATTAAACTCTGGTGATTTAATTATGAGTTGTTCGGGAACAATGGGTAAAATTGCAATCGTTCCTGAAAACATTAAGAAAGGAATTATAAATCAAGCGTTACTAAAACTTAGTCCATCAAAAAAAGTATCAACTATTTTTTTGAAATTATGGATGCAAAGCGAAAGTTTTCAAGATAGTTTGAAAGAATATTCAGGTGGTGCAGCAATTCAAAATGTAGCATCGGTTGCAATTTTAAAACAAATAGAAATCCCCCTACCATCCCTTCCCGAGCAACAACGCATAGTAACTATTGTAGATGAAGCCTTTACCGCCATAGCCAAGGCAAAAGCCAATGCCCAGCAAAACCTAAAAAACGCCAAAGAACTTTTTGAAAGTTATTTAGATGACTTGTTCACTAAACTATTTCAAACAAGAGAAAAGAAAGTTATTTCAAATGTAGCTAAAGTTATTGGTGGTTATTCATTCAAAAGCACGGATTTCACTAAAGAAGGAAAATATCAAGTTATCAGAATGGGCAATGTTCGCCCAGGAATAATAAGGGAAAAAGAAAGCCCTGTTTTTATTGATGAACTGGATGAAAAGGCATTAACAAAAGCACTTCTTCAACTAAACGATGTTATCATTACTCAAACAGGAACAAAGAAGAAAAGAGATTACGGGTTCACCTTAATAATTGAAAAGGAAAATTATTTGCTTAATCAACGAATTGCATCAATACGTTTTTCGGATAAGTATCTGCCAAAATTCTTCCTTTACTTTTCTTGGACTAATCTTTTCAAAGACCAATATTTTGCAAATGAAACGGGAACCGTTGGACAGGGAAATGTTGGTATTGGTGCTATTACTGATGCAGAAATTCCATTTATACCAGTGAAGGAACAGAAAAAAATAATTGATAGCATTGATGAATTGAGAATTGAAACTCAAAAATTGGAAGCCATCTACAAAAAGAAAATTGAGGATTTAGAAGAACTCAAAAAATCCATTTTACAAAAAGCATTTGCGGGGGAATTGAAAACTGAAAAAGCGATTGCAGTATGAAAAAAATAGACTTACATCTTCATACAAAATCATCACAATACAGTGATTCAGCATTTGTATTCAGCCTGCCTAAGCTAAAAGAATATGTTGAGAAATTGTCTATTGACTGCATTGCCGTTACCAACCACAATTTATTTGACCTTTCGCAATTCAATGAAATTTCAGAAGAACTTGAAATTACGATTTTGCCAGGAATAGAGATTAATCTTGAGAAAGGACACTTGCTTCTGATTTCTGAAAATGCAGAACTTGAAGACTTTGAAAGCAAATGCAATCAAGTTGAAAGTTTAATCACAAATGAATCTGAATTTATTACAGTTCAAAAACTAAAAGAAATATTCATTGACCTAAGCCGATACCTTTTAATACCACACTATGAAAAAACTCCAATAATACGACCCGAAATAATTGAACAATTAAAGCCACACATCACTTCGGGAGAAGTAACCAGTGCTAAGAAATTCAAATATTGTTTGAAAGATTCAAGCAGCTTAGTTCCTGTTTTATTTAGCGATTTGAGATTTACACAACATATGACTGTATTCTCACCACGCCAAACATTTATTGATATTGATGACACTTCTTTAAGGGCAATAAAAACGTGCTTGATGGACAAGCACAAAGTTTTTCTTCACCATAGCGAAGGACATAGATTTTTTCAGGTCTTTGAGAACGGACAAAAGCTTTCAACCGGTTTAAATGTAGTTTTAGGTGAAAGGTCATCAGGAAAAACCTATACTCTTAGAACAATGGCTGCAATGTATGACAATGTCAAACACATTAAACAATTTGAGCTATTGGAAACGGACGAAGAAAAAGACAAAAAGAAATTTGATGAATTACTCACAACAAAGCAAAGCAGTGTTTCCGAACAATTTCTAAAGGAGTTCAAGGAAGTTGTCGAAGATGTAGTAAACATTGATAGAAAGGAAAATGAAAAACTAATTGAAAGTTTTTTGTCTTCATTGTTAAAAGTTGCAGCAGAAGAAGAGAAAAAGGATGTTTACTCCAAATGCACTCTATTTAATGAGAGTAAATTCATTGAAACAAGCAACGATACTTTAAAGCAATTAGTAACTGCAACCGAATTACTTATTGATAATACCCAGTATAGAACACTAATTGATAGCCATATTTCAAAAAAGGTATTGCAAGAGTTGATTGTTGATTTGATGAAAAAGTATGAAGAAGTGCAAGAGAAAAACTTAAAAGTAAGGTGGGTTAATTCTCTCGTTATTAATATTCAAAAAGAGTTGCAATCTTCTACCGCTTCGGAACATATCAAAGATGTTGACTTTTATGCAATACTTCTTGAAAAGGAAAAACTTAGAAAATTTGAAAATATAGCCACGAACATCAAAAGTGAAAAAGTAATTGAGAAAACAGATGTTCGTAGGTTTAAGATTGTTGCTTCAACAAGAATATTCAACGGAGCACAAGAGTTACTTAATAAAAGTGGCAGAAGAACCACGTTCAGCACAGCGTTTAACTTTTATGATTCGCCAATTGAATATTTAGATGAGTTAAAAAATATTGACCGCTTAGCAGAAACAGAATATTACAAATATTTTGTTGATGTTAGTTATCGGATATTGAATGAATTTGATGCTGAAATATCAGGTGGAGAAAGGTCAGAATTTAATTTGCTTGAAAAAATACAAAATGCTCATCACTTCGATTTGCTCTTGGTTGATGAACCTGAATCATCTTTTGACAATCTATTTTTAAAAAATGAGGTCAATGAACAAATTAGGCAAATTTCAAAGACAGTTCCTGTAATTGTTGTTACACATAATAACACTGTTGGAGCATCTATAAAGCCAGATTATATCTTATACACAAAGAAGGAAATAGTAAGTGGTAAAGCAGTTTACAAAATATTTTCAGGGAATCCTGCCGACCCAATACTAAAAACAGTTGAGGGTGAAGAAATTAACAACTATAACATAATGCTTAATTGCCTTGAGGCAGGTGATTCAGCATACACAGAAAGAAAGCAATCATATGATATACTTAAAAATTGAGAACGGAAAAGGGCATTTTCTTAATGAGTCTGACCAATGGATTGAAATAGACCAAATTGGAAAGGAAGATTTGTTGTCTTTGTTAGATAAAGCAATTTCTGATGAATTTGAAATGGATGAATTTGATGCAGATTCATTACAGAACAAAGCACACCAAATTATTTACAAGCACCTTTATCAAAAGTTCAATGAATTAAATGAAAACAAAAGCCGCTTCAAAGATGAAAGCGAACAGCTTTATAAGAGTGCAATAGAAAAATATACAGAAGCTATTCAAAACGAAAGCAACTCATAAAAAGATTTAGAATGAACGAAGCAGAAACAAGAGCAGAACTCATAGACCCCAAGTTAAAGGCTTGTGGTTGGGGCGTTGTAGAAGGCTCAAAAATCCTTCGTGAATATAACATTACCGCAGGTAAAATTCAAACGGGTGGCATAAGAGCAAAAAAACTCACTGCCGATTATGTATTGGTTTATAAAGGAATTAAACTGGCGGTAGTAGAAGCGAAAAGCGATGATTTAGGCGTAGGCGAAGGTGTGGCACAAGCCAAGCAATACGCAGAGAAACTAAAATTAGAAACGACCTATTCCACCAACGGAAAAGAAATTTACAGCATCTGTATGAAATCCGGTGCCGAAGGTTTGGTTGCTGATTATCTAACACCTGAACAACTTTGGAATAAAACTTATGAAGTTCAAAACGAATGGAGAGAGAAATTTTCTGCCATTCCGTTTGAAGATGTTGGCGGAACAAAAGGAGCAAGATATTATCAGGAAATTGCCGTAAACAATACTTTAGAAGCTGTTGCTAATAATGCAGACCGCATTTTATTAACCCTTGCCACAGGCACAGGAAAAACATTTATTGCTTTTCAAATTGCGTGGAAATTATTTCAAACCCGTTGGAACTTAAAACGTGACGGAAGTCGCAGACCAAGAATTTTATTTTTAGCAGACAGAAACATTTTAGCCGACCAAGCCTTCAATGCGTTTTCAGCATTTCCCGAAGATGCTTTGGTTAGGATTAGCCCGAAGGAAATAAGTAAAAAAGGAAGTGTGCCGACAAACGGCAGCATCTTCTTTACAATCTTTCAAACCTTTATGACTAATGCTAAAGTGGTAAAGAGAATAGAACCAACAGAACCAATTTCTTTAGCAGCAGAACCTATTGTTGAATTTGGAACGGAACAATACAATTTTGGACAATACCCTAAAGACTATTTTGATTTTATCATAATTGACGAGTGCCACCGTGGAGGAGCAAACGATGAAGGAAACTGGAGAGGCATTTTAGAATATTTTTCGCCAGCCGTTCAGTTGGGTTTAACCGCCACACCAAAACGCAAAGACAACGTTGATACTTACAAATATTTTGGCGAACCCGTTTACATCTATTCACTCAAAGAAGGTATCAACGATGGTTTCTTAACGCCATTCAAAGTAAAACGCATTAAGACAACGCTTGACGATTACATCTACACAAGCGATGACCAAATAATAGAAGGGGAAATTGAAGTAGGCAAACTTTACACCGAACCCGACTTCAATAAAATAATTGAGATAAAAGCAAGAGAGGCAAAACGTGTTCAGATTTATATGGACGATGCCAACCAAAAAGAAAAGGCAATTATTTTTTGTGCAACACAAGACCACGCTGCCGCAGTTCGTGATTTGGTAAACCAATACAAGAAAAGCACCGACCCGAATTATTGTGTTCGTGTAACTGCCAACGATGGAGAAATAGGCGAACAGTTTTTAAGAGAGTTTCAAGACAACGAAAAAACAATCCCGACCATTTTAACTACTTCTCAAAAACTCTCAACAGGAGTTGATGCAAGAAATATTCGCAACATCGTTTTGATGCGACCAGTAAACTCAATGATTGAGTTTAAGCAAATTGTAGGGCGAGGAACACGTTTGTTTGATGGCAAAGACTTTTTTACTATTTACGATTTTGTAGATGCTTACCACCACTTTGCCGACCCTGAATGGGACGGTGATGCTTTGCCTTGTGAAGTTTGCGGACAATTAGTTTGTGAATGTCAAACAGGACCAAAACCACCGCCACAACCTTGTATGGTTTGCGGACAAACACCTTGCATTTGCGAAAAGAAACCTAAAGAGCCTTGCGAAATTTGTGGTGAATTATTTTGCAACTGCAATAAGCGACAAAAAATAAGAGTAAAACTGAAAGACGGAAAGGAACGTGAAATACAATCAATGATTTCTACTTCGTTTTGGAGTGCAGACGGTAAACCAATTTCAGCAGAAGAATTTTTGAATAATCTGTTTGGCGAATTGCCAAACCTTTTCAAAAGTGAAGATGAGTTGCGGACACTTTGGAGCAATCCTCTTACCAGACGGACACTATTAGAGAAATTAGATGCAGCAGGTTTTGGAAAAGAAGAACTAACCACTTTGCAAAAACTCATTGACGCTGAAAAAAGCGACTTGTTTGATGTGTTGGAATATGTGTTTAACAGCGACATAAAACCAATGACAAGAGAAGCAAGAGTTGCAGCAGCACAAGCGACAATTTTTGCATTGCTCAACGACAAACAAAGAGAGTTTATAGCATTTGTTTTGAGCAAATATATTGAGACAGGTGTAGAAGAACTTGACCAAGAGAAATTACCAATCTTGCTGACAAACAAATATCAATCGTTAGAAGATGCCAAAGAAATTTTAGGAGACGTTGCAAACATCAGCAGACTGTTTATAGAATTTCAACAACATTTATATAAACAGAAAGCAGCGTAACCTTTCTGGCGCAGGTCTCTGACCTGATGCCCTAACGTTACTTAACTTGAGCTGTCATGAAGTTTAAATCAGTTTAGTAAAAAATAGATTTGATATAGATGGCTATCTATTATTAGGCAAAATCAAAATTTTGTAAAAGTAGTAACGGCAAAGCACAGGTCAGAGACCTGCGCAAGAGAGTTCAGGAGTGCAAAAGATATTTAACTTATCCGGCTGTTTTTGTATTCTTCTTCAACCAATCCACAATTTCTTCAAATCGTTTTTTACCTGTAGAAATATCAATGACAAACTGATAAAGTTCATCGTTGTTAGATGTAATCTTTATTCCCTCTAAACGTAAAACAGTTTCCATGAGTACATAGCCGGTTCTTTTATTACCATCAACAAAAGGGTGGTTCATGATAATACTTTCGCCAATGACAGCAGATTTTTCAAAACATGAAGGATATAATTCTTCGCCTCCGAAATCCTGGTAAGGCCGGGTAATGGCAGATTCCAGTTCACCCATGTCTCTTACGGCATTAGCTCCGCCATGAAGCATCAGCACCTGGTCATGTATCAATAAAACCTCAGCTTTCGTAATCATCTTATTGAGCCAGTTTTTCCAGCACTTTTTCTCTTTCTTTTATAATTTCCATTGCATGCGCCAATACAGAAACCTTTGCATCGGAGTCACTGTTTATCTGTTCAATAAAATCAGTCACAAGCTTTAATTTTTTTTCTTCTAAAGAATCCACCTGTTCATGAATTTTCTTTTTCATTTCAGCTACACTCATACAATACATTTTTGTTTTTTAAAATTACAACTTTTAAATGATGGGCTGAGGCAGAAGATGCCTGACTTCTGAGATGTTCTGATACCTTGTAAGTTGACCTCACTCCTGCCCCCTCCTTGAGGAGAGGGGGAAATAAGAGACCCCGACAGTGGCGGGGTCTCTTATCATTCAAATGTTCTTTATCAATTTATCACTGCACCTCCTTCACCACATTGTAAATAACCTTAGGACTTCCTAATGTATAATAATGCAACACCGGTACTCCAAACTCTTTCAATTCTTTTGATTGCTGAATCAACCATTCGGTTCCCACCTTTTTACAATCATCATCGGTTTTGGCTTTCATCATTTCATTGCTCAGCTCTGTTGGTATATCAACATGAAACATGCGGGGAATCACTGAAAGTTGTTTGATGGTAGTTAACGGTTTTAAACCCGGGATGATGGGCACATCAATTCCCATTTCACGGCAGGTTTTTACAAAAGCAAAAAATTTGCTGTTGTCAAAAAACATCTGCGTCATAATATATTCAGCGCCTGCATCCACTTTTTCTTTGAGGCGTTGCATTTCAATTTCCATGTTGGGGCATTCAAAATGTTTTTCGGGATAACCGGCAACACCCACACAAAAATCGGTACGGAAACCATCACGGATATCTTCTTCTAAATAAATACCATGGTTGAGGTTGATGGTTTGTTTCATCAGGTCAATGGCAAATTTATGTCCATCGGGGCTGGGCTCAAAAGAACTTTCATTCTTTGCAGCATCGCCACGGATCACCAATACATTTTGTACACCAATAAAATTGAGATCAATCAATGCATCTTCAGTTTCACGCTTGGAGAAACCTCCGCAGATGAGGTGCGGCACCGCATCAATATTATAATGGTTTTGAATAGCCGCACAAATACCAACAGTGCCGGGGCGTTTCCGTACTTCCACTTTTTCAAATGTACCATCTGGTTTCTTTTTAAATACCTGCTCGGCACGATGGTAGGTTACGTTGATGAAGGAAGGTTTGAATTCCATCAACGGAGCCAGGTGATCAAAAATAGAATTGATGGTCTTTCCTTTCAACGGTGGAAGTATTTCAAATGATACAAGTGTATCTTTTGCCTGTGCTATATGTTCAGTTATTTTCATTGATTGGTATATTCCTGCAAACTTATACCATGAACTGCTTTTAATCAAACAATGTTTAATAACGACCGTTCATGCAATGCCATTAAGTTAAGGATTCATCCTGCTGCCGCTGGTATGCCATACTTCAAACATGCTCATAAACTTCATCATGCTGCTATAAGTATGGCATACCTGTA
Source organism: uncultured Chitinophagaceae bacterium (assembly GCA_947085245.1). GTDB lineage: Bacteria > Bacteroidota > Bacteroidia > Chitinophagales > Chitinophagaceae > Lacibacter. The sequence continues at coordinate 8,303 of CAMTVU010000017.1, forward strand.
ATACTGCCGCTATTTTCAACTTAATGGCATTAACCGTTCTTGTCCTTTTTTGATTTTCACATTTCAGATAGGATTGAAATGGTTCAATTCTGTTTAAAACAGGTATTTTCGCAATCATAATTTTTTGTTTTGAGTTTAACCATTCATACTTCCGGGCTTGTAAAGCGTTACCGCAACCGAACGGTTGCCAACAAAGTGAGCATTGAAGTGAAGCAGGGCGAAATTGTTGGATTGCTTGGTCCTAACGGCGCAGGTAAAACCACCACCTTTTATATGGTTGTGGGATTTATTAAGCCCGATGAGGGCGAAGTGTTTTTGAATGAATTGAATATCACCAAACTTCCCATGTACAAGCGTGCACAAATGGGTATTGGTTACCTGCCACAGGAAGCAAGTGTGTTTCGTAAGTTAACTGTGGAGGAAAATATTGCTGCCGTGCTGGAAATGACCAAACTCAGCAAGCAGGAACAGCAGGATAAATTAGAACACCTCTTAACCGAATTGCGCCTGCATCATGTACGCAAAAACAATGGTGATTCATTAAGTGGTGGCGAACGCAGAAGAACAGAAATTGCAAGAGCATTGGCTGTTGATCCTAAATTTATTTTATTAGATGAACCCTTTGCCGGTGTTGACCCCATTGCAGTAGAAGACATCCAGGCCATTGTTGCCAAACTCAAATTCAGAAACATAGGAGTACTGATAACCGATCATAATGTAACAGAAACACTTTCCATCTGCGACAGGGCCTACCTGCTCATTGAGGGAAAGATATTTAAACATGGCACTGCCGAAGAGCTGGCAGAAGATGAACATGTGCGACGCCTTTATCTTGGCCGCAACTTTGAATTAAAACGCAAAGACTATTTGCATGAAGAAGCAAATAAATCAATATCAGAGTAACCGGTTTTAAGTTAACCATAATCTCCCTTAACTTTTTTATCTTGCCGCAGCATGAAACTGTTGAGCCCTGCCATATCACGACTTGCCCGAATGCGCTTATGGCGCATTGAAAGCTGGATGAATAACCCGGTGGCTGCCCAGCGTGAAGTATTGCAGGATCTTGTAACCACTGCTCAATACACACAATTTGGGCATCAGTACAGGTTTGAAAAATTATTCAGCATCCGTGACTTTAAGAACACCGTTCCGGTACATGAATATGATGACATCAAACCTTATATAGAACGGATGATGCAGGGCGAAGAAAATGTACTATGGCCCACACCTGTAAAATGGTTTGCTAAAAGCAGCGGCACCACCAGTGATAAAAGCAAATTTATTCCCGTAAGCGAAGAGAGTTTAAAAGATGGCCATTATAAAGCAACGAAGGATGTATTAACACTTTACTATAATAATTTTCCTGCCTCTGATTTGTTAACCGGCAAAGGACTGGTAATTGGCGGCAGTCATAATGTAAACCAGTTCAATGAAGAAATTCAGTTTGGTGATCTCAGTGCCGTGCTGATGCAGAACGCTCCTTTCTGGAGCAATTGGATCCGCACACCCGATCTCAGCATTGCGTTGATGGATGAATGGGAAAGCAAGATTGAAAAAATGGCTGAGAATACCATCAAAGAAAATGTAACATCTATATCAGGTGTGCCAACATGGAGCCTTGTATTGTTTCGCCGCATTCTTGAAATAACAGGGAAGCAATCCATGAGTGAAGTGTGGCCGCAGCTTGAATTGTATATGCATGGTGGTGTTTCTTTTGTGCCTTACCGTGAGCAGTTTGAAAAAATCATTGGCAAGTCCATCAACTATCTTGAAATGTATAATGCAAGCGAAGGCTTCTTTGCCGCACAGGATAAACCCGGTGAAGAAGGGATGCTTCTCTTTGCTGATCATGGAATTTTTTATGAATTCATGTCAACAGAAGAATATGGCAAACCATTTCCCGAAACAATCGGGTTGAACAAAGTGGTGCCGGGAAAAAATTATGCCATCATCATCAGCACCAATGGTGGTTTGTGGCGATACATTGTTGGCGATACTGTACAGTTTACTTCCCTGGATCCCTATCGTATAAAAGTAAGCGGACGGTTAAAACATTTCATCAATGCCTTTGGGGAAGAGTTGATTGTTGATAATACAGATAAAGCCATTGCTGTTGCCTGCGAACAAACAGGTGCCATTGTAAATGATTATACAGCAGCTCCCATTTATTTCAGCCACAGCAATAATGGCGCTCATGAATGGTTGATTGAATTTGAAAAAGAACCATCCAGCTTAAATGATTTTGTATATGAGCTTGATACCGCTTTAAAAAATTTCAACAGCGATTACGAAGCCAAGCGGTATAAAAACATAGCACTCCGGTTGCCATTTGTTCATCCGGTTCCCAAAGGAACTTTTCATGAATGGCTGCGCAGCAAAGACAGGTTGGGCGGGCAACACAAAGTACCACGCCTCAGTAACGACCGCAATTTTGTTGATGACATTTTACTTTTTAAAAAGAAGCATGACGCTGAAAGATAAACTCAAAGATTACAAACCACTTCACTGGATCTACAATTTGCTTCATGTAAAACAATTGCATCATAACAAAGAAGCATACAGCAAATACAATGTGCACAAGCCTTTGTTTGATTCTATCAGCAGCAAAGATTTTCCTGATAAAACATCAAGTGCCTGGCTGGATTTGAATGATTCAGCAGCCGTTGTTGAAAGTAAAGAAGGCTTTCAGCAATTTACGGCCAATGAGCAGGAACAATTAAAGCAATGGAGCAGCAATGGATTTTTGACGCTGAAAAATCATTTCAGCTTTGCACAGGCAGGTGAAGTTAACAAAGCAGTTGATGAACTCATCAACCAAAAGCATTTACCCATTACCCATGATAACAAAGTAATGTTTGGCTACAAACATTCTCCTGCCATTAAAAATATGATGCAGGATGATGAACTGAAAAAACTGCTCTCCTTCATTTTAAATAAAGAGGTTGTCCCTTTTCAAACACTCAACTTTGTAAAAGGCAGCGGTCAACGGGCTCACAGCGACAGTATTCACATGACCACATATCCGCTGGGTTATTTAATTGCTGCATGGATTGCATTGGAAGATATTCATCCCGATAGCGGCCCTTTGTTTTATTATCGTGGCAGCCACAAACTGCCTTATTTATTAAATGATGATTTTGAAAACTACAGTACACGGCTGAAGCTGGGCAACAAGCAATACAGTGATTATGAGGATATGGCCGATGAAATTATTTCTAAAACCAATTTTCAGAAAGAAATATTTCTTCCAAAGAAAGGCGATGCACTCATCTGGCATGCCAATTTAATTCATGGCGGAACGCCGGTTGTAAATCCGCAGCGTACAAGGAAAAGTATGGTGATTCATTATTATGCAAAAGATGTAATCAAGTATCATGAAATAACAGAACGTCCATCGTTGATGGAAGAAGAATAATAAAATCTTTACTTTGCAGCATTACAAAATTTGATTGTATGAAATTATTAGACGGAAAAGTTGCCATAGTAACCGGAGCCGCCCGTGGAATTGGTGAAGCCATTGCCTTGAAATTTGCTGAGCATGGCGCTCATGTTGCTTTTACATATATTAGCGACAGCAGCGCTGAACGTGCAAAAAATTTAGAAAATAAACTGCAGGCTATGGGCGTAAAAGCAAAAGCTTACCAAAGCAATGCCGGTGATTTTGCTGCATGCGAAGCCTTTGTAACTGATGTGTTGAAAGAGTTTGGCACGGTTGATATTTGTGTAAACAATGCAGGTATTTCAAAAGATAATTTATTGCTGCGTATGAGCCCTGAGCAGTTTGAAGAAGTGATCAAAGTAAATTTGAACAGCGTATTTTATATGACCAAGCAGATCATTAAGCCCATGATGAAAGCAAGAAGCGGCTCCATCATCAACATGAGTTCTGTGATTGGCGAAATGGGCAATGCCGGGCAAAGCAGTTATGCAGCCAGCAAAGCAGGAGTGATTGGTTTTACAAAATCTGTTGCAAAAGAATTGGGAAGCCGCAACATCCGCTGCAACGCCATTGCGCCCGGTTTTGTTGAAACAGATATGACTTCTTATTTAAAAGAAGGCGAAGCATCTGATAAATACAAAGCCGGTATTCCGCTTGGCCGTTTTGCAAGTGCTGAAGATATTGCCAATGTTACTTTGTTTCTGGCAAGTGATCTCAGCAGTTATATAACGGGACAAACCATCAGTGCCTGCGGCGGATTGAATATTTAATAAAGTATAAAACAAGAGCTGTTGAAACCATTTGAAAAAATATTACAGGATAATAAGGCATGGGCGGCACAACAACTTGCCACAGACCCCGAGTACTTTAAACGTTTGATTGAAATTCAAAGCCCGGAAGTATTATGGATTGGTTGCAGCGACAGCCGTGTGCCAGCTGATAAAATTACCGGAACACAACCCGGTGAAATTTTTGTACACCGCAATGTTGCCAACCTGGTAGTACATACCGATTTAAATTTATTAAGTGTACTGCAATATGCCGTAGAAGTTTTAAAAGTAAAACATATCATTGTTTGCGGCCATCACAATTGCGGAGGCATAAGAGCAGCGTTAAGGAATCAAAGCCTTGGTTTAATTGATAAATGGCTATGGAATATTAAAAATGTTTACCTCCAGTATAAAGACGAAATAAACGCACTTGCCAGTGAAGACGAAAAAGTTGATTTATTAACTGAATTGAACGTAAAGGAACAGGTGTTGAATTTAGCCAAAACATCAATTATACAGAAAGCCTGGAAAAATAACAAAGCCCCCGATTTGCATGGCTGGATATATGATTTAAGAGATGGAATAATTAATCCTGTTTTTGATATGCCTGCAGGCAGTAAAGTAGATGATATTTTTGAGTATGATAATTTATAAGCTTCTTATTTTGCTTTAAACTTTGCTATGGCGTTTTTTGTAAATTCACTCAACACCAATCGTCCGCTGATCTTTGCCCGTTCAATCAACAACTCATCCCAATGTTCTGTTCCCTTCCAGAATATTTTCTTCATCTCTGCCATTGCTTCGGGTGATGAGTGTGATAAAGTATGAGCTAATTTTTCAATTGATTCATCCATTGCCTCCACTGTTTGATGTAATTCAGCAAACAGGCCTTTTCGTCTTGCCCAATCAGCATTACGCCATCCGGCAGCATCAATAGCCAGTTGCAAAAAAGAGGAAATGCCAATTTTTCTTTCCACTGCAGGCCCTACAACAAATGGCCCGATACCTATTGCCAGCTCACTCAGTTTTATATCAGCTCCTTCAACAGCAATGGCATAATCAACTGCCGCTGTTAAACCAACTCCGCCGCCCACACATTTACCATGTATCCGCCCGATAATAAACTTGGGGCATTTCCGCATGGCATTGATCAAATGCGCAAAGCCGCTGAAAAATTCCAATCCTTCTTTTTCATTTTTAATAGCAACCAGTTCATCAAAACTTGCTCCGGCACAAAAGGCTTTTTCTCCTGCTGATTTTAATATGATCACCGTTACATTGGGATCAACACCGGCATGCATGATTATATGAGCCAGTTCGTTCAACACTTTACCGGGCAGAGAATTACTTTGCGGATGAAAAAATTCAATAGAAGCAATTCCTTTATGAACTTCTGTCTTTACGTATGCGTCGCTCACTTGCTTAATCATAGCCTTTCTTTTTAGTTGTATCAAGTTACTGCACTCACAGCATAAAAACAATAAGTTACTGTTTCAATTTTTTAACCATAGTTAAAATAGTTGCTATGCCGGTTATTTCATTGGTTTCATCAAAAAATTCCACCAGCCATTTTACAATTCCTTTTTCAATGTCATCGCCCCGTTTAAAGTCTTCGGGGTTTTCAATGAAACGTATATCATTGGGAAGTTTCTCCTTACAGGTAAAACGAATATACACTTCTGCACCCGGGTACACCGGTTTTGTAAACCGCAGTTCATCAATTCCATAATTTAACAGAACCGGATTTTTTTCATAGCCGTCAACAAATAACCCGGCAGCAATACTCATAATGAAATAACCATGTGCCACCTGTTGCTCAAACATGGTTCCGGTGAAATCGGTTGTTTTGATGTGAGCATAGAAATGATCGCCGCTTAAATCTGCAAACCTGTCTATATCTTCACTGGTAATGATTCTTTTTTCAGTGATGATCTGATCGCCTATTTGCAACTCTTCAAAATATTTTTTAAAGGGATGTTTGCCAGGATTTTTTCCTTTTGCATTTGGCTGATAAACATTGGTGATTTCTGTAATAGTAGTCGGCGAGCCCTGCAAAGCTGTGCGTTGTAAATAATGTTTTACTCCACGCAGTCCACCCATTTCTTCACCACCACCTGCACGACCGGGGCCGCCATGCACCAGTAATGGTAATGGTGAACCATGTCCTGTACTTTCCTTTGCACATTCATTATTCAATACCAATATTCTTCCATGATGTGTAGCGGCACCAATTACATATTGCTTTGCAATTTTATCATCAGCCGTTACAATAGACGAACACAAACTTCCTTTTCCCAATTTGCTCAATGCAATGGCTTCGTCAATTGTTTTATAGGGCATGATTGTACTCACCGGACCAAATGCTTCCACTTCATGCACCTGGGCTGAAGCCCAGGGCAATTCATTTTTCAATAAAATGGGAGAAAGGAATGATCCTTTTTTTGCATCGGCATCAATCACATCTACACTATCTAAACTTCCATAAACAATTTGTGAGGATGCTAATAATTTCTGCACCTGCTCTCTTACTTCTTTGCGTTGTGTTTCTCCTGCCAATGAACCCATCCGTACTTTTTCATTCAATGGATTGCCGATGGTTATTTGAGCGAGTGCTGTTGAAATAGCTTTCCACAGGTCTTCCATTTTATTTTCAGGAACAAAAATCCGGCGGATGCCCGTGCAACGTTGCCCTGCTTTCAACGTCATTTCTTTCCGAACTTCTTTTACAAAAATGTCCCACTCAGGTTTATCAGGAGTTACATCTTCACCCAACACAATACAGTTGAGTGAATCTGCTTCCATATTAAAAGGAACATTTTCTCTTAAAATTTTTGCCTGACTTCTCAACATGAATCCTGTGGTTGCACTGCCAGTGAAAGTGATAACATCCTGGCTTGTTACATGCTCCAGCAAATCACCGGCGCTGCCACATAGTAATTGCAAAGCACCTTTGGGTAAAATTTTGGAGGCGATGATTTCTTTTACAACTGCTTCTGTTAAATAGGAAGTTACTGTTGCAGGTTTTACAATAGCAGGCATGCCTGCCAATAAATTCACCGCAATTTTTTCCAGCATTCCCCATACAGGGAAATTAAATGCATTGATATGAATGGCAACACCTTCTTTTGGCACAAGGATATGTGTGCCCATGAATGTATTGTTTTTGCTGAGGTTATGACTTTCCCCATCAATGCAGAAAGTTTCATCGGGAAATTTTCGGCGCAGCGATGCATTGGCAAACAAATTACCGATGCCACCTTCAATATCAACCCAGCTATCTGCTTTTGTTGCACCGGTTTGATAACTGATTGCATAAAATTTTTCCAAATAATTTCTGAGATGCAGTGCTAATGCTTTAAGCATATTACCCCGCTCATGAAAAGTCATTTTGCGGAGAGCAGGATTGCCAACAGTTCTTGCATAATGGGTAATTGACTGAAAGTCTAACCCCTTTGTTGAAGCCGCTCCTATTGCATTGCCGGTTACGGCATTGTACAATGTTTGTCCATCACCATCACCGGTAATCCAGCTACCGGTAATGTAGTTACCGAGTTTATTCATACTGCAAATCGTTAACAGCGAAGTTAAATGAAAAGTTGATGGACTGAAAAAAGGAAGTAATTACAGTAAACCAAACTGCCGCAAATGATGTGTTACATGCTTGTAATGTAAACGAACCCATTCTTCATAATTCAATTCTCCAAACACAGGATGAACTGACAGTGCTTGGGTGTTGGTTGTGAAATAGCTGAAAAAATCATTTACTTCTTTTTCCAATTCGTCAATGGCCTCCTTCACTGTTGTATAGTGAAGCAGATGCGGTTCTTCACCGATAATATTTGCCGGGGCTTTTGTATTTTCCCTGAACACTTTCTCGCTCATTAAAAATTCCCTGAGCTTGGGCAGGTGTTCAGGCGGTGAAACAAGATCGAAGTGTAATTTCTTTGTTGACACTTTAAAGAAGGACGATACATGCTCCAGCATTTGCTGAAAATTCATTTTGCCCCATTTGGCTGCTGTTGAAGGTTGGGCCTTACGGATGATAGCCATGTATTGATGCTGCAAAAATTGCTGTTGTTCATTCATCTTTCGATCATTTAGCTTCAAATGTAGGGAGTTAACACAAAAAAGCCACATCAAATGATGGGCTTACCCATGCGAGTAGGATCAATTACTTTCTGGCCGATTTAATTGCTTTTGTTAAATCATTGAACGATTCTTTCTGTTCTTTAGAAATAGAATGCTCTTTATCCATGAACTTTACTTTCTTGTTTTGCTTTCCGTCATCTTTGAGGATATTATCTTTAAAGTAATCTCCGTACAAAACAAGGTCGGTACCCACCATCGTTGCTTCTGCTTCGTAAAGAATTTTTTCTACGCTATTCGATGGGGCCCTCCGCATAAGAGATTCATACATCGACTTGACTTCTTTAATCATTTCGGTTGCCCCGTTAAAAAATGTAATATCTTTTGTTAGTACAAAAAGTAGCATTTTTTCAAGGGCTTGCGCATGTTTTTCTTTAGCCTGTTCCTCTGTAACCTGAGCAGATACAGCAAAAGAAATAGATAACAGGAAGATCAAGATCATTGTTTGTTTCATATTTATAAATTTGTGCGTTGTTACAATTACTCAAATGAATATTTCCCCAGCCATATTTTTTCGTAGTCATCGTCATGACCAATGTAATACCGGGTATTTGTTTTATCATCTGTTAAGCTTGTGTGATAGCGATAGACAAGAAACTTTCCTTTTTCACCCAAGCCGATAAAATCGCCAAGGGCATTTCCTGTAAGATTGATTTTTGCTATGCGTGGAAAATAATGCGGTGCATAGGAGGCACTGCCATTATATGCATCAATCACCGATTCGTAATATTTTACCACTTTAATTTCCATCAACTCCCAATAAGCTGTACTGCCATCTGCACTTAAAATAAAACTCTGAGCGCCTGCATATGATTCACTTTTACTGTCATCAAACTCTTTCTCTACAGCATATTGTGCTTTTAATGTTCCATTTTTATCAAAATGAAGACAAACATAATCGTAGTACTTATAGCTATAGGCACTGCCATTATTGGTAATTTTTTTATCATTTAACTGGCCGGCTACAAGGTAATCACCGGCGGGAGTAATAACAATATTCTGTATCACCATCTTCTTTCCTTCATATGGATGGCTTTTCTTTTGTGAAGGAGGTGTTACTACTTTTGATTTAAAGTCTTTTACAGGAGTAGTACTTGCTAAAATCAATTGGCCCTTTGAAATACGAAGCAAATGAAAGTTATCAAACTCATGACCCAACACTCTTTTTTCATACTTATCCATTTGTTTATTAGCTCCTGTAGAATAACCCGGATTATCAATTGGTGCATAGCTGGTAAATAGTTGATTGAATGCATCATTACTTTTATCGGATCCTGCTACAAAGAACAAATCACCATTTACTTCTGTGTAATCCATAATCACTGTATTGGGAGAGGGGGCATTAAATTCATTACTGCTTACAAGATCTCCTTTATTGGTAAATTCTGTAAGCATATATTTTTTTGTATCGGCCATCCCTTTGTTTGGTGCAAATACAGCAAACACATTTCCTGATTGTAATTTGCCGGAGTAAACAAGTGAGTAATCTCCATTGAGGGGCACTTTGGTTTCTTTGAGATTAAGATCATTGCTGATGTGCAGGTAAACAAACTGATCATCATCATCTTTTCCTTTATCATAACTGGCCAATACCAATACACTTCCATCATCATCATTTGCATAGGATGCAAAGCCTTTATACTTGCTGTCGTTATTTTTGGGTTTTACGGTTTCTTTTGATAACCTCTTTCCCCATTGGTAGGTTTGCCGATCGTAATTCCAATTCTTTTCCCATACTTCCTGTTGCAGTGTAAGATTCATGCTCAATACATTGAAAGAGTTTGAACCGCCAACAAATGCAGCAACCGAAGTGACCTTTGTATCAGGATTTGTTTTTTTATTTTCTTTTGTTGGTTGAATGCCAACATAGCCAAGGCTTTTATCGAACACATAATCTTCATAAGCAACCTGATCGCTTTTTTTATCAACCTTCATTTTGTAGGTAAGTTTGATGTTACCGTCCTCTGCAAAGACAGCATCTACCAACATTCCTTTTTTTGCAGCCTTTGAAAGCTCCTGGCTGGTTTCTTTTGTTTGTGCAGGAAGATTGAGTGATAATAAACCAAGGAGCAGTATGATTATATTCTTTTTCATGAATTGATTGTTTAAATTTTTTTAAGGAGCATAACTTATAAGTTCTAACGACTGATTTCTGTAAACGTTGTTGGCAGGCCCTGCAACCTTCTGGTCGTATGTATCAAACCGCACAAGTACAGGTCCCGTTGTAGTAAACCAGAATTCATCTTCTTTACTATTCGTATCATCTCCCTGAACAAAATAGCATCCATTATATATACCTGCAGGAACAGTAACACTAGTGTTTACATTCAACACCTTGCATGTGCCGTATACATATGGATACGTATCATTCACATTTGCAGGATGCTTAAACCATAAGCTTGAAATAAGATTAGACCCTGGTGATGGCAGGTACCACCAACCATCACTTCGTTTTTGTAATGCAAGGATAGCTTGCCCGGTCGTTTGATCAGTCAGAGCAATCCATTTACTTCCATTAACTGTTATTTCAGTGCCTGTCAAATTAAGATTTGTGGTTCCTGTAGCTGTCCCTGCTTCGTTAAAAATGGTTAATTTATAAGACCATTTACTTCCTGTTTTAGGATCGTTGGAAGAAGGAGGCGGATCCGGGTCATTATCTTTATTACATGATCCAAAAATTGCTGCAATAAAAGCGATAATTAAAATCTTTTTCATGAGTTGAACTTTGGGATGAAATGATTTTTCAAACCTAGCTTCAAAATCCGATACTAAAAATGTGAGAAAAGTAGTAAAGTTGAATTATAACAAACCTGTCTTCTTCAATGCCTCTACTCTTGAATTTACCTGCAGTTTTTCGTAAATATTACGAACATGGGTACGTACTGTTTCCAAACTGATAAAGAGTTTATCAGCAATTTCTTTATACCGGAATCCTTTTGCCAGTTGCTCCAGCATTTCCTGTTCCCGCTTGCTTAACTCCTGAAAATAATCGTTGGTTTTTTCTTTAATGGCAAAGGCCTCAATCACTTTTCTTGCAATAGAGCCGCTAATGGGCGAACCGCCTTGTATTACTTCATTTATTGCTTCAATTACTTTTTCAGCCGGTGTTGATTTTAAGAGATAACCAGTAGCGCCCGCCTTTAATGCATCAAAAATGGTTTCGGCATTATCATAAACAGTAAGAACAATCATTTGCATTTTAGGATGCAGTATTTTTAATCGCTGAATGCAATCTATACCGCTCATGCCGGGGAGGTTCACATCAAACAAAGCAATTTCAACGGGCTGAGATGAAAGTTCTTTCAAAGCAGTTTCTGCATCTCCAAAGAGGCGCAGCTCCTGCACATCAATCTGTAACTGGATCTGCTCTGCAAGGTAATGTCTTACCTTTTCATCATCCTCAATAATTGCAATGGAACTTATTTTCACGTTTTAAAGATTGATGAATTCTATTATGTTATCAATGTGATTTTAGTAGTAGTTAACTTACCGGAATTGTAAATACATATTTGGTTCCACCTTCTTTCACTGATTCTACATTCATGATCCCGTGCAATTCACTTATGCGAGCCTGGATATTTTGCAATCCGTTACCACTGTATTTCATTTGTGTGTCAAAGCCAATTCCATTATCGCTTATTTCAAAATGCAGTACTTGCTCATCAATTGATGAATTAATATACAACTGTTTTGCTTTGCTGTACTTTACTGCATTATGTACAATTTCTTTCACTACCAGCAACAGGTTACGTCGTTGTTCATTGTTGAGCAAAATATGATCTGTATGATTCGGGAAATGAATGCTGTATTCGATACCGCTGTATTCAAGCAGTTTATTTAACTGCTCTCTTAAATAAGCAAATAATTGTTCTAATGTTTTATTTTCCGGATTCAGACTCCAGATGATCTCACTCATATTACTCACCAGCTTTCTGCTGGCATCAGCAATTCCTTCCAATTCTTTATTACCGCTTCCGGATGATTTATTCTTGGCAGACTCACTCATTAAAATGATCTGTGTTAAACCTGCCCCAATATCATCATGCATCTCTCTTGAAATGCGCAGACGTTCTTTATCAAGCTGCGCCTGTTTCCTGAGTTCGCTTAATTTGTTTTTGAGTTTAAGCTGAGCAAAGTATTTGGTAATTGCAATTGATACAAAAAGAACCGCCAATGCAATTAGTGCATAAAACCAACCTGTTTTTGTAAAAGGAGGGGCAGGTTGTTTAATCTGATACTTTGATGTGAGGTATTCGTTAACCGTTGCGAACTCTTTTTTATCAAGTGTTCTGTTATACATGATAATCTCTGCTATATCGCCATTTAGCACCTCAAGCCTTCCATTAGATCCAATTTTTACCGTGTTGCTTTCGGGTTGATTATTTGTAACCGGGTACGTTGTTTTCGGTTCTCCTCTTCTGTAAATGGTCATAATGCTGTCGCTTTGGCGCAACAAACCGGCAATTTCCCATTGCTTTGTAGCAACAGCCGCAAGTGGCATCCCGTCGGCACCAACTCCATCATAGTAGATATAAACATACTGACTTGCGGCAAACTGCCAGGTAATTCCATTTCCCAAATATGTTGAAAGTAATGAACTAACTCCGGCTCCTGAGGTAGAACTTGGACCATTTAATCTGAAAACAATAAGAACTGTACCTCTTTTATTTTTAAATGTTTCAAAAGACACCGTTTGCATATTATTATCCTTACCATTAAAACGAATTACATCATATCCATTTAACTCGTTGGGAATAAGCAGAGGTTTGTTTTCGCTCAATGTAACTGCATCATGATGTTGTCCGCTTTCATCGGCCCAGGCAAGAACTTTTGAACCTTCTGTTTTAACAGTTGCCCCGGTTTTTAACCAAAGGCTTAATCCCTCCGTTGGAATTTGTGGGAATGCCCTGTTAAACATCAACAGGCATGCAAAAAGATAAATCATCTGCACACAGAAGCGCATGTGTAGTTGTGGTTTTGGTATTCTAATTTAAACATTTCTGTATGTTGGCAAACAAAAAAATCTAAGTATGCCCTGCTTCCGCAATTCCTTCATACTTTTCAGCAACCGGATAAGTATGGCATCCCTGTACAAAAAATCCCGTGCACACTGTACACGGGATTTGCTATTTAAAAGAAGATAAATCTTAACCTAAAGCAACACGTTTAAATTCGGTTACTTTCACATCGCCTGAAGCTTTCAGATAATCTGCTACACTCTTCGACGCATCTTTTACAAATGCCTGCGCCAGTAATGTTTGCTCTTTAAAGAACGCATTCATTTTACCATCAGCGATCTTAGCGATCATTTCATCGGGCTTACCTGCCATCTTTGGATCCTGCTTCATCAGCTCAACAATAATATCTTTTTCACGGGCAACTACATCAGCAGGCACACTTTCAGGATCAACAGCTACGGGGTTCATGGCAGCTATTTGCATGGCAACATCTTTACCTGCATCAGCAGCCTCTTTATTCAATCCTACCAATACACCCATACGGTAGGCACCGTGAATATAAGATGCAACATAAGGAGCTTCCACTCTTTCAAATTTGCTTACACCTATTTTTTCACCAATGGAAGCTAATTTATCATTGATGAGATCTGATACTTTTGCTCCATTGATCACCGCTTCATTCAGCTCATCAACACTCTTTACATTATTAGCCACTGCAGCATCGGCAATGGATTGTGCAAACGCAACAAAGTCAGCATTCTTACTTACAAAATCAGTTTCGCAACTGATACAAACTACAAAACCTGTTTTGTGATCGGCCGTTGTTTGAGCAATGATTACGCCTTCTTTTGCTTCACGATCACTGCGCTTGGCTGCTACTTTCTGACCATGTTTCCGCAACCAGTCAATTGCTTCTTCAAAATCGCCATTGGTTTCCGTTAATGCTTTCCGGCAATCCATCATTCCCGCACCTGTTGCCTGGCGCAACTTATTAATATCCTGTGCACTTATTGTTACAGTTGACATACCTGATAATTTAAAATTGAAAATTTAATATTTTAAAATGCTTTCTGCAAAATTCTATTCAGAAGTTTGATACAGAAAGCATTTTCTATAACCTGTTTTATAAATCAGTAAGAGGAAGCATCTTTCTAATCTCCTGCTTCTTACATTATTTTTTATCTGCTCGATGTGCGCTTTTGTGTGCTCGGTACACGACGCTTGGGTCCGCCACCGCTGCCACCTGGTCCGCCAGTGTTAGCACCGGGGCCTCTTCCGCCACGTCCGCCAGCACCACGACCACCTCTTTCTCTTCCGCCCTCTTCGCCTACTTCAAACTTCGCTGCATCATCATTAACCTCTTCGGTTTCTTCTTCTATTTTTTCAATCTGGCGTTCGGCCAAACCTTCAGCAATGGCTGCGGTGATGTATTGTGTAATGATAGCAATTGATTTTGTTGCATCATCATTACCGGGGATGAAGTAATCCACTTTGTTAGGATCGCTGTTGGTATCCACCACACCAAATGTTGTGATGCCCAAACGCTTTGCTTCAGCCAATGCAATGTGCTCGTGGCCAATATCAACTAAAAACAAAGCAGCAGGGATACGGCTCATGTTGGCAATACCGCCCAATACTTTTTCCATCTTGTCTTTATCACGGCTTAACTGCAAACGCTCTTTCTTGGTAATGCTGTCAAAAGAACCATCGTTCAGCATTTTATCAATGCTCTGCATCTTCTTCACGCTCTTACGAACGGTGTTGAAGTTGGTTAACATACCACCCAGCCAACGGTCGGTTGCATAAGGCATGTTTACTTTTTGCGCACACTCGGTTACAATTTCTTTTGCCTGTTTTTTTGTAGCCACAAACATGATCTTTTTACCGCTGCGTGCAATTTGTTTCATTGCAGCTGCGGTTTCCTGCAAACCTTCTACGGTTTTATTAAGATCAATGATATGGATGCCTTTCTTTTCAGCAAAGATGTAAGGCAGCATCTTGGGATTCCACTTCTTTTTCAGGTGACCGAAATGCACACCTGCCTCGAGTAATTGCTGTTGTAATGAAGTGTTATTTTCCATTGTATTTGTATAATCGTTTTTAAATATTGTTTTGTTCCTTTCACCGGCCAAAGGCCGATGAGTGTATTAACGTTTAGAGAACTGGAAGCTTCTGCGGGCTTTTTTCTTACCAAATTTCTTACGTTCAACACCACGTGGATCACGCTTTAATAAACCTGCAGCTTTTAATACAGGACGATATTCAGCATTTACCTCCAGCAATGCACGGGCAATACCCAGCTTTACTGCTTCGGCCTGGCCTTTAATACCACCACCGGTAGCGTTGATTTTTACATCAAACTTGTCTAATGATTCAATAGATTTTAAAGGAGCTTCAACCTGGTTTTGTAAATACACCAGGGTGAAATATTTTTTGTAGTCTTTGTCGTTCACAATAATGTTACCGCTTCCCTTGCTGATAAACACACGGGTAATGGCTTCTTTACGGCGACCAACTGCGTTTTTTTGCTTTTCCATTTTATATTAAGCTTTGAGCTTTGAGCTGTAAGCTTCAAGCATTGTGGCTTGTGGCTTGTAGCTTGCGGCTGTTTTAAAATTTTAATTCTTTTGGTTGCTGAGCAGTTTGGTTATGCTTATCGCCAACATACACAAATAACTTTTTGTACATTTTGCGGCCCAAAATAGTTTTTGGCAACATGCCCTTAATTGCACGTTCAACAATTACTTCAGGACGACGGCGCTGCAGATCCTTTGCAATTTCAATTTTCTGGCCACCTGGGTAACCGCTGAAATTATGATACTCTTTGTAATCAATCTTTGTACCGGTGAATTTTACTTTCTCGGCATTAATGACAATTACATAATCGCCACAATCAACGTGGGGAGTGTAATAAGCTTTGTTCTTGCCACGTAAAATAGCAGCAATTCTTGCACACATGCGGCCAACGGTTTGATTGGTGCCGTCAACAACGTACCAGTCACGTTGCACGGTAGCTTCGTTTGCGTGTTTGGTTGTGAAATGTAGTTTACTCATTTTTTTAATTTTTATTTACCCACCATAGCTTTTGCAAGGGTGGTTGCCACGCCATCCCGTGGATTTGTTGAAAAATTCCGTTTTAACAACGGGGTCGCAAAGGTAGCCGCACAGCAAGCATATTACCAAAGAAATGAGAAAGTATTTTTATCGCACTTTCACAAACCGCTGATTTACAGCAAATATTTTGCACAATAATTTTAATGGCTTGTAAAAACCTTGAAAACAAAGGAATTTTTTTGGGTTGAGGGTTGCAAATCTTTGTTCAGCTTTGGTTTGGGCTGTATGAGGCCCTTCTGGTAAGGTGTGGCTGGTAGCTCCGCTGCCATTCCGAAGCTTTCTTGCAGTGAACAGCTTTCAAACCGAAAATGCCATAACTTCAAAATACTGCCCATACAAACAGGTATCTAACCCAAAAATTCTTAACAGAAAAATTCCTTTCAATGCGCAACGGGTTCCTCATATTATTATTTGTTTTTGCAACAACCGTTTCTTTCGCTCAGCCTTATGTTGATATTATCAGTGTTCGCACACTGCAGTCGCCAGACAATGGCATCATCAGAAGAAACAAGGATAAAAATTCATTTCAATATTTTAATGCCGGCCTTACTTTGCCCATCCGTTTTAAAAAATCAGGTGGGGCTTTGGTGCTGAGTCCTTACTTTGAAAACTGGAAGGTGAATATTCCGGCAGGGCTAGAACATTTCTTTCCATCAGGAATGGCGCTTCCCATAACGCTTTTAACTCCTGTTCCCCAATCAAAATTTCTCATCAACACTACCTTAATCCTGCGTAACAATGCAGAAAGAATAAATTTACCCGGTTCATTCCAGGCAGGAGGGCTTGTTTTAGTAAATTATAAGATCAATTCCCGCTTAACTGTAAAAGCAGGATTGTATTACAACCGTGAAGCCTTTGGTAATTTCTTTATACCACTTGGCGGATTGGAATATAATGTTGACAGCACATTACAGATATGGGGAACCTTACCCGGTTCTTTTTTCATTGAAAAAAAATTAATGAAACGCTGGTATGCCGGGTTAACATTTAAAGCCGTAACCAACAGCTACCAGTTTTTTAACAGGAAGTATATGCAAATCAATGACAACCAACTGAGCCTGTTCTCTGATTTTTATTTAACCAAAAACTTTGTACTGAATATGGAAGCCGGGCACAGTTTGTTCAGACGCATACGTTTGGGTAATACGGGGGCTCTTAAACAATACACTTATGATGAAAAAATAAACGATAATTTTTTGTTCCGTGTGTCAGTTGCTTACCGCATACGCAGGTAATACAAAGAAAAATTTCAGATTATTTCATAGACAGGTAATGATGGTTAAGGGTTGGCTTAGAGGAATTCATCACGGCGTTAGAAATTTGCAACCTTAACCAGTTGGCGGAATTAATTTGCTAAAGCATGTTTAACTCTGCTGACAGGTTTGTTATAAAAGAATTTGTTTGAGAACTGTAAAATAGTAAACCCTGCAACCTTTGAGCATATAAAATTTTACAATTCAGTAATAACAACAGCAATAGTTATGGTGAAAAATTGAAGTTGGGTTAGCGTTTAATTGAAATGCCGATGTTGATTTTTTTATCAACAACTTTTTGAGTATAATCCATTTCGTTCCAATGATGGCAGGGGAGCTAACAACATCTGTTTTTCATTCGCTTATTTTATATCGTAGCTGATGCCTAATCGAAAATCCCATTGATTAAACCCTAATTGCGGATAGCTAAAAATATCTTCCTGGGTACCGAAAAATGAATAATTTTTTAAAGCCTGCACTATAATTCCAAAATCTTTAATTTTTGGCGCAATACCGGCATTGACGGTTATGGCCCTGAACAACCCGTTGAAAGGATCCGTTGAAGAACCTGAAAACTTTCCTGAAATTGTTCTGAAATCAGTAAAGCCGGCATTAACAAAAACAGGACATTTTTTAAAAAAGCGCAGTTCGGGTTTTACGACATAAAAAACATATGAGGCTGAATAGTCTCCTTTAATATTCCTGGTTGACCACCCATCGTTATAAATAATATCAATTTCATTCTTAATGCTGCTGATTCCTATTTCAGTTTTCACATACAGATTTTTCCATACTTTGCCACTAAAGTTAAAACTGTACGAAGTTGATATTCCTGTTTGGGTTGATTGATTTTTTATTTTTTCCTTGTTCTTTCCCTTGAAATAAAGGCTTGTTAAACCAACTCCTTTACCAAACTCCGCAAAAAGTTTTTGGCCCCAAAGATGATTTGTAAGGAATGTGCAGCTTAATATCAGAACAGTTATCTTAAATTTCATAGTTTATCGTTTAGGCAGTTTTAAACAAATGTGAAAATAAAAATCAGAAGTATATAAATATCCCAATGAAGAATCAATGGCTATACCTCCAAAGCCAATGTTAGCATTATCATATCTTCTGTTTCTGTTAAACTTATTTTTGTATTTATTGGGCGATGGCTCTGCCCATATTTTTTTGCCGGTTACTACTTCAACCGCATAAATTTTTCCGTTGCCGGAGCAGGTGTAATACAATACACCATCATAATACACCATATCTGAAGCGCCCGAGCCATTATCTAAATCCTGCCAGAGGATATTGCCGGTTTCCATATCTAACTGGTAAAGGGTGCGGTTATCAGGCTTTACAAAAAATTTGTTTTCTACATAAATGAAAGGCTGGCCGCTTGAAAATGTAGCACCTGTACCCAGATCTTTTTGCCATTTAATTGTTTTAGAAAGCATATCAATACAGGTAATATCTCTTGTGAGCGGAATAAATACTTTATTACCTGCTACATAGGGATAATAAGAACTACCTGTTCCAAATTTATCAATATTATCAAACCTGAAATATTCCTGCTTATTGGTGCTGTTATAAGCTACTATATCGGTTCGGTTACCCTCACCTGTTATATTGCTGAAATCTACATAGCGGATTTGGAAAATCAGAATGCTGTCCCCGGCTGGGCTTACCCATAAAGCAGGGCGGCCGTGTCCAGGCTCAAACTTGTTTATCATAAGTTGGGTATGCACAGTATCCCACTTGCCTGTACTAATATCAGCACTTACTAAATAAGACACATAGTTAGTAGCATTACGCCTGTCGTGATGCACGTGAAATACCCTGTTGCCGATGGTGTTAATAAATGGTTCACCCGATCCCGAAGGCAATTGATATTTCCAATCTGAAGTATAATTTTCAACGTTAATTGAATATACATCATGCCAAGTGGTGATCAGTAATTTGTTACTGAATCTTCTTGGCACTTCATCACTCATATAATGTATCCTCCCGGGTAAATAATCATACCAGGTTGATATTAAATTTCCAGTTGATTTATTGTAAAATTTTAGCGTATCCGTTTGCGAAAATGTAAACTGGCTGAATATTACTTTATCATTGTAAATAAGCGGCTCCATTGAAGACAACTCCGAGGTATCGGGCCAAATTGGTTTTTGCCATATTATTTGCAGCTTGGAAGTATCGCAATTCCCGAACAAGCAGGTGTCTGTTGACGGTATAGGTGTGATGGGCGTTTTATGACAACAAACTAAAAAAATGGAAGGGAGTAATATAATATTGAACATTTTCATGAGTATTTGAAATACAGGGATACAATATCTAAAAGTATCCCTGTATTTTTAATTTTTATCTGGCATCAGTTTTAAAATAAAATCCATAATCACCACGAAATAATTCCAACAATCTCTGTTTTGTATTATTATCATTCCTCATTTGCTGGTGGTTAGAGCCAATCATTTCCTTTGTATAATTACAACCCGGAAAATTGCTTGCTGATTCTGCCAGTACAATACCATCGCTGGGTTTACTAACAAGTTCGTAAGCATCATAGGTAACAGTATTGCCTGTAGAATAGCAGGATACAGTGCCATTCCAGGTATTCATCAGTTGGCAATCTGAAGGTGTGGGTGCATGAGTGATCCAGGTATCAATAGGATTGCCATAGTAATCATATTCATGGCACTCACATTCATAAGAGATAGTGGTTACCGGTTGGTAAGAGAGTGCACCTGTAAGCAAACGAAAACGGTCGTTACCGGTTACCCACCAGTTAACACCCTGTTGCCATGCATTACGTGTATTTAAAGCTCCATCCCTTCTATTATTAACAGTTGCATCATTAACTACACAAAATGTAGGCGAAATGAGCCATGTCCACCAGTTGCAATATGCAGATGCCAGATTATTATATTGATTTTGCCAATAAGTAACCTTTGTTTGGTATTTTAATAAATTTTCATTTGCTGCAGTGAGCAATTCCGTATCATCATCAGCTTCAAAAGCTGGGTAATTGTTAGGTTTATTTTTTAAACTGGTTAAAACCCTCCAAACTTGGGTTTGCTCATCCTCTATACCATAGAAGGCAACCTTATTAACAGATGATTGAAAATTATTTAAATCGGCCAATGCAGGTGCGCCAACCATATAGTCATTTGAAATAGGCTGACTAAAATCGGTAAATGCTAATGGTACTGTCCCGGAGAGAACTGTACAAAGAGGCTGTAATACATTTTGTACGTTTGAAGCAGAAATGAACCAACGGAGCAAAAAGTTCTGATTGATACCTTCTTGTATCGGGCCAATTGTTAAGTCATTACAGGCATCATCAATGAAACCCGGAAATAAATTATTTGCTCTGCTGTTTATGATTTGTGCTCCCTGGTGAGCTGAACCAAAAGTAACAATTCCATTAATTCTTCTTTCAAGCCAAGGATTAAGTGTATACAATCTATCTACAGATCTTGCAACTAATCCTCCCTGGCTATGGGCAATAATAAAATTATTTGATTTGGTTGTTAACCCAAATGTTGAGTTTATTCCATCGGCAGCAGCAATTTTTGTATGTATGTAGGCGGCAGCATTATCAAGATTATAAGTTTGCTGTTCGTATCCTAATTGCTCCGACCAGATTTTACGGGGTGGGTAGGCTGGAACAAGTGTTGATGTATTAAAAGTAGTTGCAGTAGCTACTCTTGAAAAAGCTGCATTGTCACCACCCAAACCATGCAGCCAGAAAACGATGCGGTCAACCTGAGCATGCAGGTTAAAAGTAATAAGGGAGGTAATTAAGATTAAATATATTTTTTTCATTTGTTAAAGTTTTATAGGCTGAAAATGTTTTATTCTTTTACAAACCGCTTTGTTTGCTTGCTGCCATCTGCAGTTTGCACCTGGAGCATGTAAATTCCTTTTGCAAGATTTTGAATTGAAATGGTTTGGATTGCCGATGTTACATTTACTTTAAGTACTTGCCTGCCGGTTGCATCAATAATACTTAAAACAGGAGTTTTCTCAATCATTATAACCGGTAATTTTATCATTAATTCATTACTTGCAGGGTTGGGAGATACGGCAAATTCAATAAATGAAATATTATTTCCTGCTTCACTATTTCTGGCAGGTAAAGAACCTGTGGTTTTATAGCTGGAGATAGTTTGTTCTGTAAAATGCCAAAGCCTGCGCCCTTCTTTTGTTCGGCGTAAATTAATTTCCTTTTTGTAAACAGGTATGAGTTGCCCATTTACATCAGCTTTAAATTTTTGGTATAAACTGTATTTTAAATCCCTTCCTTCAAACTCCCTGTTTTCAACGGTTTTGTTTTCAGCATCGTATAGTAATTCCTTATTGTTATCACGCATGTGTACAAATCCTTTGCCATTTGTGTTTACATGTAATCCTTTAAATTTCATTTCCTTCATATCATTCTCGGTAATTTTATCAAAGGCAGGAGTATGATTATACCCGTTTTCTTTTGAAAGCTTTTTTATCATGAGGGATATTTGTCAGCAGTTTTCCTTTTTCATCATAAGTTTGGATTCCTTTTTTGTCAATTACTGTTTTTTGCAATTTTTGTAACCCAATCAGGAAATTTATTTGATTTTATATGGAGAATGGTGGTTTCTATATCAGCATTCTCAGAAATTCGAACTGTAAAAGAATCCAACTCCTCATAAGAACGCATATTGACTCTGTCAAAATCAGTAAGCAGTTTTTCTTCCCCTTTAGCGTGGCGTACATAATTGGAAGTTTTAATTGAGTAAGAAATTGTTTGCTGTGCAGTTGCAGTAATTGAAAAAAGCACAAAAGTTAAGTAGCAGCCGGCATTTTTAATAAGTGTGTGAAGTGTTTTAGTTTTCTTTTTCATCAGTTATTTTTTTGTTTGTCATTCAGTTTGGTTGTTTTGACTAAGCAAAACATTTTTGTTGTCACTCAAAGCAGATTGCAGCATTCTTGTGCAATATTTTAAGGCCCCCTGTATGTGATTAAAAACATAGGTGTGAGGTTTTTCTTTTTTGAAAGTGGTTTATGATTGCAGTTATAAAAGTAGTTTGGCTTTTCATTCAATCTTCAACTATTATTCGCCTTTAATGCGAATTTGGGGTAGTAGATTCGCCTTTAATGCGACTTTTCGTAATTTCATTTTAATTTTCGCATTAAACTCTATTTTTTTATGGATCAGGTACAGGCAAACTTTTTTAAGCAAATAGTAAAGAAAAAAACAACAGGGAAAAAACTATCGGATGAATTGGTTGATTTACTCGGCATCAGCAAAGGGGAAGCGTATAAAAAAATCAATACAAAAAGCCTGCTCACAATAACTCAGATAAAACTGCTTTGCGATAAGTTCCAGGTTCGTTTCACCATTGATGGGAAAGAAAACAGATCAAGTTCCAATATCAACTTTACACCTTTTCATACAGGCAAGGTTGCTGTGAAAGATTATATCAACAGTCTTGAAAAATATTTAACCAATATTGCTGCATCAAAAAATCGTAAACTTAGTTGTGCAACTGATGATATACCCATCTTCCATTTATTTCAATATCCTGAGCTTACAGCTTTCAAATTGCATTTCTGGCAAATGCGGATTATTGATCAGGCTTCTTTCAAATTTAATATGAACGATTATGGGGCTTCTGTTTTGCAACCTGCTGCTAAACTCCACGATCTTTATAAAACTATACCAAGTGTGGAAATTTGGACAAAGTCAAGTTTGCTGAATACATTGGATCAGATCAGGTATGCAGCAGAAGCAAAGATCATCACTGATAAAACAGTAGGTAAGTTGATCTGTAGTCAACTGCGTTCAACACTTGCTGATATTGAATTATACGCCATTAATCGAAATAAGTCAACTAAAGGTGAAGCATCATTTGACTGGTATTTTTATGACATTATAGGTACCGTTACTTATTTAGCTGAAATGGATGGAGAGTTGGGGACATTTATCCGTTTCAACACATTCAATTCCATCCAGGAAGAAAATGGTCCGCTTTGTACAGAAGTGAAATACTGGTTGGAAAACTTAATTAAAGATGCAACAGGCTTTAGTGGCCATGGAAGTGTGCAGCGTAATAAATATTTAGCTGCAGCTTATGAACAGTGTGATGAAATGGCTGAGATGTTTTAAACATTAATTGGAAGCAGGACACTTATAAGAAGTAATGCTGAAGGTAACACCAATGGTTGCCATAATGTATTGGTCTCTTTGCCCGCTGAAGCCCCGTTGTGTACCGGTTGTTCCAATGCGGGGGCCAAGCTCATAACTTCTGTCTTGTAAAAAAGAAGTAGCAGAGCCAACCGGATAAGCAGATAAGCCGGCATAGGTAGTGGATACATCATCTAAATAATCAGTTGTTGTAAAACGATGGGCTACTTCAAAATTGATATTTACTTTTTCATTGAGGGCAAATTTTACACCAAGCCCAACAGGAAAAGCAAAGGCTGTTGTTGAATAAGGTTTGCGGTTGGGGTACAGTGCAGAGCCTTGTCCTTCTGTTCCAAGCTGACGCAGAAAATATTTTGTTCCACCTAAATAGGCATAAGGATCAAAGTTGAAAACACCGGCGCCGAAAGTTAAGTAAGGAGTAAACCTTTCACCGGGGTTGGTTGGGTTGAACCGGAAAAAATTAAAATCGCCCTGCAGCATCAGCTCCCATATATTGCTGTTGAAGCTGAGGTTACGGCGTATCTGAAATTCATTCTTCTTTTCATAAATATCACTGAAGCCGAGTTGTGCAAAGTTGGCTCCTATTCTTACAGCTACATAATCATTCATCTGTTTACGAAAGAAAACACCTCCTGCAATTTTAGGACGGTTCAGCTTTGCATTGGGGTTCAAGTCTCCAAAGTAATGTGCAGCGCCCAACTGAAAACCAAATTCGCCTTCATGACGATAACCTTCATACTGCGCCTTTGCAAGAAAGGGAGTACTGAAAAAAGAAGCAATCAGTAAGCAAAAAATAAATTGTTTCATCAGGAAAGTATTCTCAAAAATGGTATAACGCAAATATCAGGGTTTTCATGTGCAGGCATTCAATTTTATCGCTTATCAGTTTCTCCGGTCAAGCCCCCATGATAATTTATTGCGCAGGGTTTGCAGAAAATTATTTTCATTTAAGCGGATCAGGTTCACGGTAAATGCTTCTTTCTTCACCGCCAGTTGAATGGTTTTTTGAACGATCTCTTTTCTTGAATCCAGTGTACATAAAAAACTATCGGCCCTTCCTTCAATTTCAAAAGAAATCACATTGTTATCGGGCACAACAATAGGGCGTACGTTGAGATTATGCGGTGCAACGGGTGTGATAACAAAACTTCCCGAATCAGGAAACACAACAGGGCCGTTACAACTTAAGGAATAACCTGTTGATCCGGTTGGTGTAGCAACAATCAACCCATCAGCCCAATAGCTGTTTAAAAATTCACCATTGAGATAGGCGTGAATTTTTATCATGGATGATGTATCTAATTTATGTATGGCAAACTCGTTGAGCCCATAAGGTGTTTCGCCAAAAAGAGGAATGTTGCTGTCAAGATGAATCAATGTTCTTTTATCTTCTACATACGTATGATTCTTTATTGCAGCAACGGTTGTTTCCACTTCACCCCGGCCAATGCTTGCTAAAAATCCCAATCGTCCAAAATTGATACCCAGCAAAGGAATATGGCGGTTACGCACCAGTGTTACTGTATCAAGTAAAGTGCCATCTCCACCCAGGCTGATCATGCATTCAATGGAATCGTCAAGGTCTGCTGATGAATGGAACAGTTGTGGGGGATTGATAAAAGAAATTTCGTTTTTGATCTGTTCATAAAAACCTCCATATAAGATGGCGGTGATATGGTTTGCTTCCAGTTCATGTAAGAGGCGCTGTACATCTTCCTTCTGTCCGGATTCATAAACACGACTGTAAATAGCTACTTTCATCCGTTTGAATTTTAGTATGTTGCCGGGATCTTTATTTGTGCCGCATGTTAACGTTCCTGATAACCTAAGGTAAAAAAGGGCATTAAAAATCTTTGCGTATGTGTAAAAATAAACCCTTTTCGCCCAACTGATTAAAGGAATATTCTATCCGGGCAACAAAATCATAATAGCTTAAAACATCAATACCTGCTCCATAAGTATAAAGCATTTTATTATTAAGCATACTGTTGGTAAATACGGGCAAGTGACTTGCACCAATATCGCCATATATTTTTACAATGATCTTAAAGGGTATTTTTTTATACTTTTCATTCTGTAAAAGCAAAGTTGGCACGTTCACATTTAAAACTTCCTGCCGAACCGTTGCTTTCAGGATCCCTACCTGCACACCATCAATAACATAATATTCAAGGCCTCTTAAAAACCATTCGCCATAACCCAATGCATTCATATTATACATGGGTTGTTTAAAAGGCACTTTGATCATATAATAACCTACCGCAGAAACAGATGTTGTTTTAGCAAGCTGAAAAAACTTTCCTGCTTTTCCCGAAAACTGCCACATGTTCATCCCTTTTGCACCCAAGCCCCGTTGGCTGAAATTGCCATTAAAAGCAAACCCTTTCCATGGATATACAATATTATTGACATTAAAATACTGATAGGAGTACACAAATTCACCAAACTGTTGTTTGGTTTTATTGTCTGTGAAGTAAGGCTGATATCCTTTTATTGAATTGGATGCAATAATGTGATTTACAGAATCGGGTATTTGCTCGCTGATGTAATTTAAACGGAAGGTATGCCGGTGATTAACCCCTTTACGAATGCTGAACCCTGCTTCAGCTTTGAAAGAGGTGCGAACAAATTCATTGATCTGCGTGTTGGTTGCAGGAAAGAATGCCTGTTTGTTGCTATCCGTTGCATAAGATAACTGCCTTGCCTGCTTATAATAAAGCCCAACTAAAAATCCGTTCTCTAATTTTTTATCGGCATAAGGTTGTTCATAAAAAACAGAATATTCACGGTTGTATCCATTAATGAAATTGAAACTTAGTTTATCTCTGCGCCCCGATACATTATCCCAGTTGAATTTTAAACCATAATTCAACCGTTCAAGACTTTTGTTCTGCTCTACCAGCCATTGATTGGGGTTGCGGTCAACTAATTTAAAATAAGGAACTGGAAACAGGTACCAGCGTTCCTTAACATCAAACACAATAGCAATATATTTTTCATTACGTATTTCAATACGTGGAAGAACTTCCAGGAATAATTGTGTATTGATCATATTTAATCTTGCCTGTTCAACAACATCAACCAGCGCATTGCTGAGTATTTTAGTTCCTGCTTTAAAAGGAACTTCACGCAGTGCTATATAGTCTTTGGTTTTTTTATTTCCATTCACAGTAACAGAGTAAACAATCAACTCAGATGAATCGGGAAATTGTGCAATGGCTTTCAGCAAATTTTCTTTAGCTAAATGCATTGCTATGGAAGGTTGCGCAACAAGCAGAGATGCTTTAATGCTCATTACAAAAAAAAGAAAAATAATATAGTGAAATTTCGGCGGCATGATTGTTTTCACAAAAAAATACAGACAGTAAATTTAATTTTAAAAGAGCAGAAATAATTTGAAACAGTAAACAGTTATTTAAATTTTGAGGTAATTCATCAGGTGATCGTAATTAACCTTTAGTTCTTCTTCCGAAAGGTTTTCACCAAAATACTGAAGAACATTGTATTGATAACGTTCAAATGATGCAAGTATATCCTGGATGTCACTTTTGTTTACTTTAATGGCAACCATTAATTCTCCGGTTGAAGCATCTGTCCAGGTATTGAGATGAATGATTTTTGCATTGTTTGATTCCACAATCCGTCCGATCTCTGAAATATAAAAACTGTTGGGCTGCATTTGCAGGATGATGATGCCGCCGGGAACTGAAGCAGCATTGTAATGTGATGCAGCCTGTAATAATTCTTCCTGTGTAATTACACCCATCAATTCTCCGTCTTCTTTCACAACTGGCAGCAGGCTCAACTTGCGCTGATGCATGATCTTTAGCGGCACCAGGAAAAAATCAGTAGGTTTTACCTGTGCAGGGCTCCCGGCTTTGAGGTAGGGTTGTACCAACTCATTCCCGTCCACATCTTCCAGGTCTTCTTCATGTACCAATCCTGTGTATGTATGATTTTCCAGAACGGGTAATTCTGAAACCCTGTATTCCTTCATGGAATCAAGTGCCAGCCGAACCGTATCAGTAGTGTGCAGTGCGGGTATATGATTTGTTATGAGTTCAGCTGCTGTCATTTATTATTTTTTATTTTCTGTTGCTTACACCGGCACCGGTCTGCTAAGCTTGGTAAGAAATCCGTTTAAAATTTCATTAAACTCATTGGGTCTTTCCATCATGGGCGCATGCCCGCATTTATCTATGAAATGCAATTCTGAATTTGGAATAAGCTTATTAAACTCTTTCCCTACAAATGGTGGTGTTATAGTATCATTGTTCCCCCAAATAAGTAATGTTGGTGTAGTAATAGCTTTTAACTCATCACCCAGGTTATTGCGGATGGCGCTTTTGGCCAGAGAAATAACTTTGATTGCTTTCAGTCGTTGATTAACGATATCATATACTTCATCAACCAGTTCTTTTGATGCTACCGCAGGATCATAGAAAGTTCCTTCTGTTTTCTTCCTGATGTATTCATAATCGCCCCGCTTGGGATAGGTATCGCCCATGCCGTTTTCAAACAATCCGGAACTGCCGGTAAGGATCAATGACTTTATTCTTTCAGAATGTTTTAAAACATGCACCAATGCCACATGACCCCCTAATGAATTACCAAGCAAATGAATATTATCATAATTCCTGAATTCAATAAACTTCTGTACATGTTTTTCCAATCCGCCAACTGTTGTATGCAGCAAATCGAGTTCAAACAAAGGCAACATAGGTACAACAACCTTTGTACGCTTGCTGAAAAAATCAATGAGATCTTTGAAATTACTCAAAGCACCAAAAAGACCATGGAGCAGCATTAAAGGTTCCCCTTCCCCTTCTTCTATATACCGGAATTTTCCTTCCTGTTTTATTTCGTAGTTCATGTGCTGGCAGCAAAAACAATTGTTCTTTGCTAAAATAGTTTATTTGAGTGAAAAACGGTAATTCAGTTGCAGATTCATACCGTTAAGCAGATAGCCTTGTACTCAGCTTTTCAAAAAATTCCTGCAACTCAGCAAAAATATTACTGAATACCGGAAGAATTGTTCCAACCGCTTCGAGCACTTTAGGCCCCCATGGTTGTATAAAAACATAGGTTCTTGATTCTTCTAAAGTTTGTGCTGTAAACACATGCATTTGTACTGCAAAAAACAACAGCACACTTAAGATGAATGTATAAAGAACAGCATACAATACAATACCTGCTATTTTATTAATCCATCCCAAAAAAGCAAATTCAACTGCTTTTTCAATAAGCTTTGCCCCCCATCTTATAATTAACGCTACCGCAAAAAACACAATTACAAAGGCAATGAAAGGCAACCACTTTGTGTTGATGTTGGTTGATGCCCCCAGCCATTCTGCTACCAGTGCACTGAGTTTTAATGCGGCAGCAAGACCAATAATAAATGCGGCAATTGAAAATACAGCAATGATTAACCCTTTCTGAAACCCCTTAAAAACGGCCAGAACGATAAAGACCAGAAAAATAATATCAATGATCATTTTACTTGCTTAATAATTCTTTTACAACAGTGCTGATTGTTTTTCCATCGGCCTGCCCAACCAGTTGCTTACTTGCAACACCCATTACCTTGCCCATATCAGCAGGAGAGGAGGCTCCAACCCGGGTAATGATAGTTGCAATGATTGATTTCAATTCATCGGCACCCAATTGTTTGGGCATAAATTTTTCAATTACAGCAATTTCTTCTTCTTCTTTTTTAGCAAGATCGGTTCTGTTTTGCTGCTGAAAAATTTCAAGTGAATCTCTGCGTTGTTTCACTAATTTTTGCAGCAACTTCATTTCATCATCAGTTGTAAGCTCACCACTTATGCCCGATGTTTTGGCCAATAAAATAGCAGCCTTGATTGCTCTTAAACCACGCAAGGCAGCTTCATCTTTTGCTTTCATGGCATCTTTCAGTTGAGCCATGGTTTGTTGTTCAAGATTCATAATAGTATTACAAATTTTCTTTTAATTGTAAGGCTTTGAATTTCTTCATAAAATCCTTTGCAAACTGTTTCATGTCTGTTGTAAGCTCCGGTTGATTGGTGGCACGGCTAAAGGTATCTGCCATAGTCATTAACAGCTGGTAATAGAAATCACCCATTTCATCAACCATCATATCCTTGGTCCACAAGTCAATCCGTAATGCAGATTTATCAGCACCATCCCAAAACGAAACCATCATGGCTTTGGCCTGCTGTTCCATATCAGCATTGCTGTCACTCGCCTTCCATTTAATTACTTCAGGCACTTTATTATCATCCAGGTAAACGTCAATTGAAATATTACTTTTATGCATAAAAATTTATTTTGCGAAGGTAAGTTATTCGGTGGCGGCAGCCAGCTTAATACAATCCCACATTTTTTTTGCCGTTTCGTCCCATGAAAAAAGCTGCAGTCGCTTTTCACCGTTTTTGATCAGTTTATTTCTCAGTGTTTCATCTTTGTACAGCAACATCATTTTTTCAGCAATATCTTCAAAACTATCGGGGTTGACATATAAATAAGCATCACCACCAACTTCGGGCATTGCACTTGTGTTTGATACAATTGCAGGCACAAGGCATTGTAACGCTTCAAGCGGTGGTACACCAAAGCCTTCAAAACAAGAAGGATACACCATTGCATAAGCGGATGCAATAAGACGAACCAACTCTTCTTTTGAAACATACCCTGTTAGCCGCACATCATTTCTAAACTTAAATGTGTTGAGCAGTTTCAGAAACCCGTCTGTTTTCCAGGCCATGCGGCCGGTAATAACAAGTTTCATATTGCTGTTTTGTTTTTTCTTGAATAAAGAGAAAGCCTTTAAGAGATTGATAAGATTTTTTCTTGGATGAATGGTTCCTGTATAAAGAAAGTATTCACACCCATTTGAATACTGTTGCTTCACTTTTTCTTTTTCAGCAGACTCCAAAGGTTGAAAAGCCGCATTCGTTGCATTATAGGTTACATGAATTTTTTCGCTGTCAATTTTATACTGCTTGCAGATATCCTGTTTTGAAAATTCAGAAACGGTTGCAATTACTTTTGCCTTTGCAAGAAATTTCGGGGTGTACTTTTTATAAAACTTCAAATGCGATTGCAATAAAAAATCAGGATGGTGTAAAAAAGCAAGATCGTGCACCACTAAGCATTGAGGAACTTTTGTTTGGAGTGAACAAAAACCATCTGGACTTACAAACACATCTGCTTTAATTTTTTTTAAGACAAGCGGAACCTGCCAGTTATACCAGATATTCCATAAAAAAGGCAATCTTGCCTGGGGCTTAATAATAACAGGCTTTACATTGGTTGAATAAATGAATTCATCTGAAAAAGATCTGTCAAAAAAGAAATAAAACTCATGTTGAGGATTATTCCGGGCAATGCGTGAAAAAACCTCTTCAATAAAATATCCGTATCCTTCCATTTTTCCCGGAAGCAACGCTCTTGTATTAACTGCAATAACCATGTAAAAAAGTGGCTGCAAAGGTAGGTGTGAAATGTTCAAAAAACAGGAGAAAGAAATAGTTGAACAAATGGGAGACAAGATTGCTTCAATTGCAGAAAACAGCGCAGGGAATTGCCGTTGATTTCCTTAGCATTTATTCAAAGGAAATACGATTGCAAAAAGCAACTGTTCAAACTAATTTTACAGTATTAAAAAAGAATAGTTTTTTAAGCTGGATTATATATAGCGGTAAATGTGGTTTTTACGATATGCGTTCAATAAGCATTTTCCCTTAAAAACTGAAAATTCATTAAGGCTTCAAAAAATTATTTGGGAATCATATTATTTGGAACAGTAATTGCTAAATTAAGAAGAGCTTGAAAAACAAAGAATGATGGCAAAGCAATGTTTTTTAACGCTTTACAGGTTATAAACATTAAACGTTTCAACAGGTAAGAGTCAGGATACATTGATGGTTTTACAATGTGGATTTTGGGTAAACGACCCCGCTTTCCAGCGGGGTCAATTCATTTTAAGCATTTATACCTATTGTGTATTTTAAATGATTGCTATAAATTTGTTATGAATTTCTAATATCTCTATATCCTAAAACCGTAAACTATGAAAAAGCTCGTCTTTGTACTTCTGTTCAGTACATCAGCTTTTATTTCCTTTTCACAGGAACTTCAATTTGAATCAGGCCGCAGTAAGCATGATGCAAAACCACAGATGTTTCCTGCAGTTTCTCAAAGATCTTCAACCATTTCAGGTTTCACTGAAGATGTGATGAATTTTCAGTTAAAACAACAGGTTGATATTTCAGTAACCTCCGGGTTCAGATTTAAAGGAACTGTATCCTCTGTTACAAATGATGCCCCCGGTTTAACAACAGTTACTATACAATCTTCCGAAACAAAAGGAATGGTTTTATCTGTGTCAAGATTAGTTCTGCCAGACAAAACAACTGTTTACCGTGGAATTGTTATCAGTACCAGGCATAGCGACATGCTGATGCTGGAAAAAGACCCTGTAACCGGTAATTATAACTGGAATAAAAAACAAGTTTCAAATATGATTTCCGATTAAGTACACCGGCTTTTAAACCGTTGTTATAAATTCATATCCCTATTTAAATCCAATACCATGACCCGCTTTTTAATCCTATCCCTTGTTGCCCTGTTTGCAACATCAGCTGTTAAAACTTCAGCTCAGGTTCCAAAACTTAGCAGTTACCCTGCTGCAACAGCCACCATTTTCTTAGATTTTGATGGCCAAACAGTAAACTCACCCTATTGGAACGGAGGAACGCCTTTCTATTGTACTCCAGCAGTCTTTACAAACGAACAGATAACAACTTTATTTAACCAGGTTGCTGAAGACTTCAGGCCATTTAACCTGAATATTACAACTGACTCAACTGTTTATTTTGCTGCCCCAAGCACAAAAAGACAAAGGATCATCGTTACTGCCTACAGTTCCTGGTATGGAAATGCAGGTGGTGTAGCTTACATTGGATCTTTTACCTGGGGATTGGAAGTTCCCGGTTTTGTATTCAGCAGTTTACTTGGAAACAACCCAAAATATGTTGCCGATGCATCATCACATGAAACAGGGCATACCCTTGGTTTAAATCATCAATCGAAATATGATGCAAACTGCAATTTCCAGTATGAATACAATCCCGGAGCAGGAACAGGCGAGATAGGCTGGGCGCCGATCATGGGTAATAGTTATTCAAAAAATTTATCACTTTGGCATAACGGAACTACAAACGCAGGGTGCAACTCCTCACAAAATGATCTTTCTATTATAGCCGGCAATAGCAATGGTTTTGGTTACAGAGCCGATGATATTGCAGCTACCACCAGAACAGCCAGCAACCTGCCTATTAATGGACAAAGCCTCTCAACAAGCGGCATAATCAACACCGCTTCCGATGCTGATATGTTTAAAATTGTTTTGCCCGATAGGGGCCGTTTAACATTAAGCACAATCCCTTTTAACACTGCCAATGGATACCAGGCAGCAAATGTTGATGTAAAAGTTGATATTCTGAACAGCGGCGGAACTTTAATTAAGCAATACAATCCAAGTACATTAGTTCAAGCAGTTATTGACAGCACTTTTGACGCCGGAACTTATTATATACAGGTAAATAATACAAGCAATACCAACACAAGCAACTACGGAATGCTGGGCAGTTATTCTATTAACGGAACTTTCCTTGCCGGTGCTACCTTGCCTGTTTACAGTCTTAAGCTGAACGGCGCTGCTGCAAACAGCAAACATGAACTGAACTGGAACATCGTTGCAGACGAGCCCATTGAAATTATTACTGTTGAAACATCTGCTGACGGTAAAAATTTTACCAACCTGCAGGAGGTAAGCGGCACTACCCGAAAATTCAACTATCAACCTGTTGAAAAGGGAACCGTTTTTTACAGGCTGCATGTAGTAACTATATCACAATTAAAATACTACTCCAATGTTATTTCATTGCGTGAAGTAAAAGCAGGAAATAAATACAACCTGGTTAGCAACCTGGTTCATGGCAATTCCATTGCTGTTAACAGCAACGGTAATTACAACTGGAGATTGGTTGATATGAACGGCCGCACCCTGACAAACGGCAAAATGAGTACCGGCTATAACCACATCAACGCAAACTTTGCAAACGGCATGTATTTGCTGCAAATCATTGATGGTTCAGAAGTTTCAACCGAAAAAATAGTAAAACAATAAATAACCTTCGAAACACTCTTAGCTCACCTTTGTTAACCTCTGCCCTTTTTTAAGGGCAGTTTTCTTTATACAAACCCTTTGCTTACCTTTGTATATGACAAATTTTGAAGGGAGTATGGAATATAATACTACAAGAAATCATTTAACCATTCGTGAATACGGAAGACATATCCAGAAAATGGTGGATCATATCCTTACCATTGAAGACAGAAAAAAACGCCAGGAGCAGGCGCAGGTGGTCATTGAGCTGATGGGCTTTCTCAATCCTCATTTAAAGAATGTGGAAGATTTCAGGCATAAATTATGGGATCATTTGTTCTTAATTGCAGATTTTAAACTGGATGTGGACAGTCCCTATCCCATCCCCACCAGGGAAACATTAAAAGCAAAACCTCAGCGTTTGCCTTATCCCAAACGCTACCCCCGGTACAACCACCTGGGTAAAAATATTGAAGTGGTAATTGATAAAGCATTGAAGGAAGAGAACCCCGAAAAGAAACAGGGTTTTGCCAATGCCATTGCTTATTACATGAAACTTTCTTATAACAACTGGCACAAAGAAAATATTCACGACGATGCCATCCAGGCTGAGTTGAGCGCTATTACCAAAGGTGAACTTGAATTCAACAACCGGCCTTTTGTACGGCAATACAAACCCAGCGATGATTTCAGGGAACGGGATGGTCGTGGTGGGAAATTCAAAAAACATTTTCAGCAGAGAGGTGGCAGCGGCAGTGGTGGCGGAAGAGACCCCCGAGGTGGTGGAAGAGATCCCCGTGGTGGAGATCGGGACCCCCGTGGCGGTGGCGGAAAATTTAAAAAGCGTTACTGATCTTTAAGAAAAATAGGTTACATCCCTCTTGCTTTTACAGTAAGAGGGATTTTTGTTATCCCTACTTTCGTATAAGAAAAAAATAAACCATGCATTCATTTGAAGTAAGAGGCGGTAAAAAATTAAAAGGCGAAATTGTTCCGCAGGGCGCCAAGAACGAAGCATTACAAATTATCAGTGCCGTATTACTTACACCTGAAAAAATAACGGT
Organism: uncultured Chitinophagaceae bacterium; assembly: GCA_947085245.1. Taxonomy (GTDB): domain Bacteria; phylum Bacteroidota; class Bacteroidia; order Chitinophagales; family Chitinophagaceae; genus Lacibacter. The sequence goes on from CAMTVU010000017.1 coordinate 43,369, forward strand.
TACCAATATCCCCGACATTGTAGATGTGAACCTGCTCATTGAATTACTGAGCGATATGAATGTGAAGATTGAAAGGCCGCAGAGAAATATCTGTATTTTCCAGGCCAACGATGTAAATATTGATTACCTGCACAGTGAAACTTTCAGAAAAAAAAGCGGAAGGCTGCGTGGCTCTGTAATGCTGGCCGGGCCCATGCTTGCACGCTTCCGAAAAGCATTTATTCCAAAACCGGGCGGCGATAAAATTGGCAGAAGAAGATTGGATACACATATTATTGGTTTTGAAAAATTAGGCGCTGCATTTCAGTATCATCCCGAAGATGGATTTTTTCATTTAACCACGCCGCAGTTAAAAGGTGTGGATATGTTGCTTGATGAACCATCGGTAACCGGTACTGCCAATATTGTGATGGCAGCAAGTATGGCCAGCGGTGTTACAACCATTTACAATGCAGCATGCGAACCATACATTCAGCAATTGTGTAACATGCTCAACCGCATGGGTGCAAAAATTAATGGCATTGGCAGCAACCTGTTAAGCATTGAAGGTGTGAATAGTTTAAGTGGAACAACACATCGCATATTACCTGATATGATTGAAGTGGGTTCTTTCATAGGTTTGGCTGCCATGACACAAAGCGACATTACGATTAAAGGTGCAGGTGTTGAGCATTTGGGAATTATTCCTGAAAAATTTCGCCAGTTAGGAATACAGGTTATTATTACAGGTGATGACATTCATATACCTGAACAGGAATTTTATGAAGTACAACGTTATTTCGATGGTGGTGTACTCACTATCTCTGATCATCCATGGCCCGGTTTTACTCCCGATCTGTTAAGTATTGTTTTAGTAACAGCTATCCAGGCAAAGGGAAGTGTACTCATTCACCAGAAAATGTTTGAGAGCCGTTTGTTCTTTGTAGATAAGCTCATTGACATGGGGGCACAGATTATTTTGTGCGATCCGCACCGTGCTGTTGTTATAGGATTGGAACGGGAGCAAAAGCTGCGAGGCATTACCATGAGCAGCCCCGATATACGTGCCGGGCAAGCATTGCTCATTGCTGCTTTAAGTGCAGAAGGAAAAAGCATTATTCAAAACATTGAACAGATTGACCGGGGCTATCAATACATTGATGAGCGCTTAAGAAATTTAGGAGCCGACATTAAACGTATTGAAGGATGATCACCAACATCACACAAAAAGAAATTATATTGGAAGATGAACGGGTTTTGTTGCGGCCATTGGTTGCAACAGACATTGAACATTTACTTCCGTTTGCTTTGAACGAAGCAGATCTGTGGAAATATTCATTGATAAGTCCTGCCGGTGAAGAAGGAATGAAAAATTATCTCAACGCCACTTTACAAAACAAAGCTGCAGGAAATGAATATCCTTTTATTGTGTTTGATAAACAAGCCAACAGTTATGCAGGCAGTACCAGGTTTTATGATATTCAGCCAAACAATTTAACAACACAGTTGGGATATACCTGGTATGGCAAAGCCTTTCAGCGCAGCGGGCTAAACAGGCACTGCAAATTACTCCTGCTTTCTTTTGCATTTGAAGAATGGAAGCTGCAACGTGTTGAATTCAGAGCCGATGCAAATAATGAAGCATCCATCAATGCTATGAAAGCCATTGGTTGCACTGTGGAAGGAATCCTCCGCAGCAGTATGACCATTGAAGCAGGCGGCAGAAGAGACAGTATTGTATTAAGCATTTTGAAAAATGAATGGTTTGGCGATGTGAAAGAAAACCTGGTAAAGCGAACCATTTAAAAAAGCAGAAGATGTTTCCTTGTGTAACCTTCTTTTTCTGTCTTTCCAACAGTATTCATTTAAAACAACAGGGCTTTAATTCTCATCCAAATCAGGTCTTCTTTAATCCTTGCCAATCGGTCCGAACATCTTATTTTCGTTGACACAGAAAAAACAAACCACATTACTTGCCTCAATCCGTTCACGAAATAGACCTCAGCCGTATCCCGAACAAGCATGTTGTTTCGTTTATACATCGTAACAAACTCTATCGGTTAAAAGACTTTGCTGATCTGGAATCTTTTTCACGCAACCATCCTGATATTGATGCATTTCATCATCACATCAAAACATTTCATATTCAAAAACCGCTGGAAGAAGTGTGGGAGGCGTATAAAAATATCCCACCCAAAAATATATGGTGCGGCAATATGCTGCAGTTTGGTTTGCAATACTGCCGTAATCAAAACACACTGGCTTACGTGGATGATGAATACAAAGGAGCTGCAGTTGGGCAGATTGTTTTCATACGTGTAAAAGTGTTAGGCGGGCTGGCCAATATTGCAGTAGGCCATGAAATAACTGCTGTGAATGAAGATGAAAAATATTTAGAAACCTCCTACCTGCTCAAAGGCAAATCATTGGGCAGCCAGCAAATACGGTTAAAGACCTGTAAAGATGGTTTTACAGAAATCACCCATCATACCATTTATAAAAGCGGTTCCCGTTTCAGAGACAAAGTGCTGTATCCTTTCCTGCACACAAAAGCCATTAATGAATTGCATGCTAATGTCAGGAATCATTTAAACAGGCATTGATTTTTTTACCGCAAAGGCATAAAGACGCAAAGAAAAAAGCTATTGGCACGCAGAGGCACAGAGAGATCAATTTAATTTTATTTATTTAATAAAAAGATGTCTGATGTCTTTACGAGGTTGGCCTTGTTTTCTTAGTGTTACTTAGAGCCTTCGTGCCCTGGTGGCGAATATTTTTATTTCTGCAACAGGTTAATCTATAATTTTGAGCCCATATTTATGGAACATACAGGAAATAAGCTGCTCATTATAACAGCGCCATCGGGTGCAGGGAAAACATCCATCACCAAACACCTCATGAAGAGGTTTCCCCAGCTTGCTTTTTCTATTTCTGCCGCAACAAGGCAGCCAAGGGAATATGAAAAAGACGGGGTTGATTATTACTTCATGAGCATTGCCGATTTTCAGCAAAAAATTCAGAACAATGAATTTGTAGAATGGGAAATGGTGTACGAAGGAAAATATTACGGCACCCTTAAAAGTGAAATGCAGCGCATCTGGAACAGGCAGCAAACACCCATACTGGATATTGATGTAAAAGGCGCTATTCATGTGCAGGGCCTTTATCCAAAACAAACACTTTCTCTTTTCATTGAACCACCTTCCATTGAAGAACTGAAGCGCAGGCTGCAAAGCCGTGGCACAGAAACTGCTGAAACCCTGCAGGCACGCCTCAACAAAGCAGCGTACGAAATATCATTCAAACATTCCTTTGGCAAAGTGATAATTAATGATGAGTTGCAAAAAGCCTGTGCAGATGCTGAACAGGTAGTAGCAGCTTTTCTTTCTGCACAGTAATAATCCCATTTGCATTTTCTTACAAAAGCACTATTTTTAAAGATGAACTGGTATCTACTTATAGGCATTGGCATCAGTATTCTGTTTGTAGGTTTTTTTGGAGGGCTGCAAACAGCGTTTGGTACGCTGAACCGTTTTTCGGTGGAGCTCAAGAAAAAACAGGGGCTTACCAGTGGCCGTATCCTCAGCGGTTTTATTGAAGAACAAAGCCGTTTTATAGGCGCCATTCTTGTGGGTGTAAACCTGGCATTGGTGATATTTGTATTGCTGGCAAATCGTTTTTTTGATCCGCTGTGGGAAAAAATGCCTTCGGTTATTCAAAATTCATCGCTGCGTATTATTCTTGAAGTGATTATTACAGCGCTTGTTATTTTACTGGTGCAAATAATTTTCAAAGCCATCTTCCGGGCAAGGAGCAATTCTGTTCTTTCATTCTTTGCAAGGGTTATTCTTGTTTTTCACAACTTGTTTGCGCCCATAGCTTCTTTGTTTGTAAACCTGGCAGAATGGATATTGAAATATTTGTTTGATGTAAGGATGAATGAAAAGAAAGAAGCCTTCAACCGGGTGGATGTGGAATATTTCATACAGCAAAGCAAAGAGAACAATGAAGAAACACAGGATCTCAATGAAGAGTTGTTTGAAAATGCATTGTCGCTGCCCGGTGTAAAAGTGCGTGAATGTTTAATACCCCGAAAAGAAATCATTGGAGTGGAAGCCGGCTCCTCCATCAACGACCTCAAACAAAAGTTTATTGAAACCCAGATGAGCAAGTTGATTGTGTATGATGGTAATATTGATAATATTCTCGGCTATGCACACCACCTCGATCTGTTTCGTAAACCATCCGATATTAAATCAATCTTACTGCCCATCCCTGCTGTACCGGAAAGCATGGGTATAACCGATCTCATCAACCAGTTCACCAAAGAACGCAAAAGCATTGCATGGGTGGTAGATGAGTTTGGAGGCACCAGCGGCATTGTAACCATGGAAGATTTGCTGGAAGAAATCTTTGGTGAAATACAGGATGAATATGATACCGAAGAATTTGTAGAAAAAGAAATTGCAGAAGGTGAATTTATTTTCAGCGGACGATTGGAGCTGGACTATTTAACCGAGAAATACAAGCTGGAGTTTAAAGATGATACAAATGTTGAAACTTTATCGGGTTATATTGTTGAACATCATGAAACCATACCAAAAACAAAAGAACGCATTATTATTGACGACTATGAGTTTGATATCCTCACGGTAAATGAAACCAGGATTGAAACAGTGAAAATGAAAATACTTCGCTAACTGTTCTTTTTACTGCAAGACTATAGCTACTCAGTTATAATACCGCTTTGAAATACATTTTAGTCCAATCATTTACTGAGGGCGGTATTATACAAGTATGAAATTTTGACAGGCGCTATTGGACTAAATAATTCTTTCACTTGGTATAACCAGTTACAATCTGCCTGCTCCGTTTATACAAAGCGTTACAGCATACAAAAACTTTATTATACCTTTTCATATTATCAAAAAACCAAATCACCAATTTATGAAGAAGATTGCAGTAGCCTTTTCAGCAGCCTGCCTGTTCCTTGGAGCCGAAACATTTGCCCAGAACAAACCTGCCGTTGTAAATACACCAACAGCAGATACAAGCAAAAAAGTACCGCCAAAACCAGGAGTGGCCGAGAAAGTAAAAACCAGTAAAAAGCATACGGGACTTTTTACAATTTATCAGGATACCGTTACAGGCAGTGTGCAGATGTATGTACGCAAGGATCAGTTGAACAAAGATTTTATTTACCAGAGTTTTTCAATAAGCGGCCCCGTAAGTTTGTTTCTCAATCAAAGCATGCACCGTGCAACGGCTGTATTTCAAATAAAAAAATCGTATGATAAAATTGAGTTTGCACAGGTGAATACCAGCTTTTATTACGATCCGAAAAATGCAGTAAGCAAATCGGCCAATGCAGATGTGGCAGAAGCTGTGTTTTATACCGATAAATTTTCAGTGGAAGATTCAACCGGCTATCTCATCAGTGCAGATCAGTTGTTCATGAGTGAAAAATTAGACCCTGTAAAACCATTATTACCACCAACCATTCCTTCGTTTTTGTTTTTTAATTTAGGAGGGTACAATCCATCAAAAAGTAAAGTAAGTAACGTACGTTCTTACCCCAATAATACCGATGTAATTGTTGATCTGGCTTACGACAATCCTGCCCCGTACAATGGTGGCGGAAAAGATATTACAGATGCCCGTTATGTTCGTGTAAAACTGCAGCACTCATTTATAGAAGTGCCGGTGAACGATTATAAACCAAGAATGGATGATCCCCGTATTGGTTACTTTACGAATGAAGTGGATGATCTTACTTCAAATGAAGTTACCAACTACCGTGATATGATAAACCGCTGGCATTTAAAGAAAAAAGATCCTTCTGCTGCTTTAAGCGAACCCGTTGAACCCATTACATTCTGGGTTGAAAACACAACTCCGGTTGAATACCGCAACATTGTAAAAGCTGCCGGTGAGCGCTGGAATGAAGCGTTTGAAAAAGCAGGGTTTAAAAATGCAGTGGTAATGAAGATTATGCCCGATACCGCAACATGGGATCCTGCAGATATCCGCTACAATGTCATCCGCTGGGTATCATCGGCCAATCAGTATTACGGGGCCATTGGGCCAAGGTTTGCAAACCCCATAACAGGACAAATTCTTGGAAGTGACATTACCATTGAATGGGGCAGCGGGGCCGAAACCCCTTTCTTAGATGTTACAGAAGATAATAATACAGCCTCTTCAGTAAATGCACAGCCAAAGAATATGATGGAAATGTTTCCTGCACAAATGCGTAAGCATTGGGTTAACTGTGCAATTGGAAATGAACTGGCCAAACAATACATGGCAGGTGCAACACTCATCACTACAAGTGCAACTGATGGTGCAGAAGCTGAAGTAAGACTTGCACATGAACAGTTTCTCTATTACTTAGTCTTGCATGAAATGGGTCATACACTTGGTTTGAACCATAATATGAAAGCAACCCAAATGTTAAGCCCGGTGGAAGTACATAATAAAGCCATCACACAAAAAATGGGATTGCAGGGATCTGTAATGGATTATCCCGCAATCAACATCAACAGCGACAGAAGCAAGCAGGGTGATTATTATACCATGAAACCAGGCCCCTATGATTTGTGGGCCATTGAATTTGGTTATCGTGAATTTCCTGAAGGACAGGAACAAAGCGGATTGAATGCATTGCTTCGCCGCAGCCATGAACCCAATCTTGCATTTGGAAATGATGCAGATGATATGCGCAGCCCCGGTAATGGAATTGATCCCCGTGTTATGATCAATGATATGAGTAATGATATGGTTGTATATGGCGAAGACCGTTTCAAATTTGTAAACAATGCCATGAGCAAATTAGTTACCAAATATGCAAAAGGCGATAAATCATACCAGGAAGTTCAGATCCGTTACAATGTTTTAAATGGCCAGCGGTTTTCAATGGCAAATGCCATCAGCCGTTATATTGGTGGTGTACAGGTTGACAGAAGTTTCCCCGGTCAAAACCCCGGCAGCAAACCATTTGTTATTACTCCTGTTGCTTATCAAAAGAAAGCAATGGCCTTTATAAGTAAATATGTATTTGCACCCAATGCGTTTGATGCAGATTTGCAGGTGCTCCCTTATTTGCAGGTGCAGCGCCGTGGTTATAATTTCTTTGGTACACCTGAAGACCCCAAGCACACATCGGTTGTACAGAATTTTCAGAACAATATCCTTGCTGTGTTGTTGCACCCAACAACTTTGCGCCGCATCAACAACAGCGGTTTGTATGGCAATACATACACGGTAGCTGATGTAATGAATGATATGACAACGGCCATTTTTAAAGCAGATATTGGTGGAGCTGTAAATATTTACCGTCAGAATTTACAAAGCGAGTTTGTAAAAGGAGTTATTTCCATTGTTGAAGCAAAAACAGGTTACGATAATGCTTCAAAAAGCGGGGCATACAATACATTGAAGAAGATCAGAAGCATGCTGGCAACTGCTGCATCGCCCAATGAATCAACAAAAGCCCATCGTGGCATGTTGATCTTTATGATTGATACTGCATTGGCAATAAAATAGTTTTTCATTAAATAATTACCAAAAGGCTGTCTCAAAAGTAGTAAGTAACACAAAGGACTCTAAGAAAACACAAAGGACACGAAGAAGTTATTTTTCATAATCAATACGTTGTGTTCTTCGTGTCATTCTTTGTGTTCGTTGTGTCCCCCCTTTATCAACCTTTGAGACAGCCTCTTCCTGTTTAAGCAGCCTTCTTTTTTCTGCTCATTTATTTCGGATTACATTTGCAGCTGAAATTATTAACTGTGGCAGAAACACAATCTGAACGTCGGTCTATTTTTAAACGCATCCGGGGCAAGTCGGCCGATGAAAAGGCGGAGATGACTTTTATTGATCACCTGGAAGAATTGCGCTGGCATGTGATCCGTGCATTGATTGCTGTGGTCATCGGATCGGGTATTGTGTTATTTAATATCACGTATGTGGTTAATAAGATCTTTATGGGTCCGGCGCATAATGATTTCATTACTTATAAATGGCTTTGCAGTGTTGGCAGGTGGCTGAAGGTTGATCAGTTATGTTTGGAAAACTTCTCCATCAAATTTCAAAGCAATGCCATGACAGAGCAGTTTCTCACCACCTTCTCTGTTGGTTTTACGGGTGGTTTTATTCTTGCATTTCCGTTTGTGTTTTGGGAGATCTGGAAGTTTATTCGTCCGGCATTGAGCGATAAAGAAAAGAGAGGAACAACCGGCATCATTGCATGGATTTCAATTTTGTTTTTTCTGGGTGTGGCATTTGGATATTTTGTACTCACTCCTTTCATGGTAAATTTCTATTCAACCTATTCATTAAGTCCGCTTATTGAATTTAAGCCCACCATCAGTGATTACTTTGAAAACCTCATTTATTTAACCGTTGGCATAGGATTATTATTCCAGTTGCCTGTTGTAGTGATGTTGCTCACAAGGGTTGGCATTCTTACACCCATTACCTTACGCCGCATCCGCAAGTATGCTTTTGTGGTAATCATCATCCTGGCTGCTGTCATTACTCCATCCACCGATCCTTTCAGCCTGGCATTGGTAACTATTCCCCTTTATGGTTTGTACGAATTCAGCATTTTTCTCAGTATGCGTATCCACCGGAAGCAGATAAAAAAAGAAGAGGAAGAGTGGAGTTGAGGGAGAATGGATAAATGATAATTTAGCAGAGGCTCAATCCTAAGTGCTAACTTTGTACTCACAACTATCCATTATAAATTATTCATTATAAATTTTCTGTTATGCATTCTCCATTTGATATGAGCAAACCCGTTGCCATTGGTTGTGATCATGCAGGGTTTGAATACAAAGAAGACCTCATTTCTTTTTTGGAAGGAAAAGGAATTGCGTTCAAAGACTTTGGTACTTATTCAACCGATTCGGTTGATTACGCCGATTTTGCACATCCGGTTGCCATCTCAGTTGAAAAAGGCGAAGCTGCATTTGGAATTTTATTATGCGGCAGCGCAAATGGTGTAGCTATTACAGCCAATAAGCACCAGGGCGTACGTGCTGCAATTTGCTGGGGCGAAGAATTGGCTCAGCTTGCAAGAGGTCATAACAATGCCAATGTAATTTGTATTCCTGCACGTTTTGTACGTGAAGGGGATGCAGAAAAAATGGTGGAAACTTTTATGATCTCTGAATTTGAAGGAGGCCGCCACGACAGAAGAGTGCAGAAAATAGCTTGTGGTTAAAAATGATCTCAAACCAACAGTAACACAGGGAACTGTGATTTCTACCATTGAAAATTTTTGTGTGAGATAAATCCTCTCTCTGCAAAAACTTATGCAACTCCTGTTCTCTGCTCTAAAAATCAGGAAAGAAACAGAATTAATAATTGCGCCGCAATAATCCGCAGGATCATGGTAAGCGGATAAACGGTAGCGTACGTAACAGACGCCACCTCACTTTTTGCAAGCTGAGAAGAAAATGCAAGCGCCGGCGGATCGGTACTGGCTCCTGCCAGCAAACCACAAACTTCAAAATATGTTTTTCTGAAAAAGTAGTGTGCTATCAAACCAACAATCAATAACGGAACGATTGTGATAGTAAGTCCCATTGAAATCCACCACCATGCATTGCCTCCTTCAAAAGCATGATGCAGGTTACTGCCACTGCTTAACCCAACACTTGCCAGGAAGAGTGTAATGCCCAGCTCCCGCAACATCAGGTTGGCACTGTATGTTGTAAACTGGTTTAGATAAAGTTTATTTCCATACCTGCTCAGTAATAATGCAACAATCAACGGGCCACCTGCCAATCCAATTTTAACCGCAACAGGCATATTAAAAAAGTACATGGGAATACTTCCCAGCAATACACCTAAAACAATTCCAAAGAAGATAGGAGCAATATCAGGCACATCCAGCCGCTTCATTTCATTGCCTACAGTTTTAATAACAACATCCACTCCTTCTTTTGTACCTACAACTTTTAAATGATCGCCCAATTGTAAAATAATATCACCATGTGGTACCATTTCTACACCGGCCCTGCTTAATCTTGTTAATGTAAAATCGTGTTGATGAAGTGATGTAATATCGCCAAGCCTTCTGTGTGTTACATCGGGTTGAGAAACTACAATGATCCTCGACAGCAATTCACTTTGCGGCGCTTCTTTCAGGTTCATTTCACTTTCTTCACCAATGATCATCTTCAGCATCTGCAGCTGATCTTTATGTGCAACAATCAGCAGCACATCATTTTCATGCAATATGGTATGAGGAGTAGGTGTAAATATTGTTCCGTTATGATACATCCTTGATACAACGATTGGTTCTTTCAGCAATTCAAAAACATCACGGAGATGTTTGCCGATCAACTGTTTGTTCTCTAATTTAAGATGTATGGAAACAGGGCGGTTTGATTTGAGTACATCCAGCTTGCGGTGCAGCTCTCTTTCTTTTTCAAGATTTACTCCAAATATTTGTTTTAAAATAAGGATTGCGGCAATGATACCAAACACACCAAAAGGATAAACAACTGCATAAGCAAGTGTGATAAAAGAAGAGTCATTTGCTGAGAGCTGCAAATCTTTTGCAGCTGCCTGTGCTGCACCCATACCCGGCGTATTGGTTACGGCGCCGCTCATAATACCAGTTAACGTTGTTATGGATGTGCCGGTGAAATAGAAAAATAATACAGTAATCAATACGCCCATTGCTACAATGGATGCAGCAAGACCATTGGTAACGATGGCATTCTTTTTTAAAGATGCAAAAAAGCCGGGGCCTACCTGCAGGCCGATGGAGTAAACAAAAAGAATCAACCCGAATTCTTTGAGAAAATGTTCTGTTTCCTTGTTTACACTCATTCCAAAATAGGAAAGGGCAAGACCCATAAACAAAACCCAGGTAACACCCAATGAAATGCCAAAGATCTTTAACCGACCAAGCAAAACGCCAACAGCTATCACTAAACCGTAAATGATAACTGCCTGGGGAATGCTTTCTTCTGTAAGTAATTTAATGAACCAATTCATAATAAATGCAAAAGTATCAGCCATTCCCGGTTTATCAACTAACGAAAATCATCTTTTTTACTTTCGGCAAACAGTTATTATAAAAAATTCCAGCTTCTTCCTTATACTTTTTATTGTAAAGAATGTAAAAAAAGATTTTCAGTAATTAAATTTCTACCCAATAAAAAAAGAGCCTGTTTCAAAAGTCGTCATTGCGAACAAAGTGAAGCAATCTGCAAAAACTCATCAATTGATAAGCAAATAGATTGCTTCGGTCGTTCCTCCCTCGCAAAGACGTTTAACGACTTTTGAGACAGGCACCTTTTTTAAAAGATCATTTGTTAGTTTACCATCCAAGCACCCATGCGAAGATGAGCGGTGCTACAATAGTTGCATCACTCTCTACAATAAACTTTGGTGTGTTGATATCTAACTTGCCCCATGTTATTTTTTCGTTGGGTACTGCACCGCTGTAAGAACCATACGAAGTTGTTGAATCAGAGATCTGGCAGAAATAACTCCAGAAAGGAACATCATGCCACTCCAGATCCTGGTACATCATAGGTACAACGCAAATAGGAAAGTCGCCGGCAATACCGCCGCCTATCTGGAAAAAGCCAACACCCTTTCCACTGCTGTTGTTCCTGTACCAATCAGTAAGCCACACCATATATTCAATACCACTCTTCACTGTGCTTGCTTTTAATTCTCCTTTAACTACATAGCTTGCAAAGATGTTACCGGTTGTACTGTCTTCCCAACCCGGCACAACAATGGGAATGTTTTTTTCTGCTGCTGCTATAATCCAACTGTTCTCAGGATCAATTTCATAATACTGTTTCAACTCTCCGCTTAAAACCGTTTTGTATAAAAACTCATGCGGAAAATAACGTTCACCTTTTGCCTCTGCATCTTTCCATTGTTTCACCAAATGTTTTTGTAAACGACGAAAGGCTTCTTCTTCAGGGATACAGGTGTCGGTTACACGGTTATAATGTTTTTCTAATAAATCCCATTCATCCTGCGGTGTAAGATCACGGTAGTTGGGCACTCGCTTGTAATGACTGTGTGCAACAAGATTCATCACATCTTCTTCCAGGTTGGCACCTGTACAACTGATGATCTGCACTTTATCCTGGCGGATCATTTCTGCCAAACTTAATCCCAACTCCGCAGTACTCATTGCGCCTGCGAGGGTGATCATCATTTTACCACCTTCCTTTAAATGTGTTTCATATCCTTTGGCTGCATCCACTAAAGCCGCAGCGTTGAAGTGACGGTAATGATGCTGTACAAATTGTGAAACCGGACCTTTGTTCATTTTCTTGCAATTTTATTATTGAGCTGCAAAAGTAAATATTAAAAGTGTGCAGAGGTGACACCTTTGAGAAAAGGTGTCACCTCTGCACACAGAGTTGCCAACTTTCAAAAAGTTGGCAACTCTTATCTGCTTATTTTTTTTTACAATTCTCCAGCCAATCTTTAATTCCCAGTACAATCTGATCGGCTATTTGTTTGCGATAACCCTGGTTGAGCACATTCATTTCATCTTCGGGATTGCTGATGAATAATGTTTCAACCAATACGTTTGGAAATTCAGTGAATCCATTTAAAATAAAATTGAAGTTGCCCACATTGCCAAATTCTTTTAATCCCATGCTGAGCATGCGGGTTAAGATAGTTTGTGTAAGCGGCCGATAGCCGATGTATTTATAATAGGTGCTTACACCTTTGATGCGGATGGGATCGGCACTGCTGTTTAAATGAATACTCAGCAGCAGATCAGGATTTTTTTCTTTGAAAAAAGTGAAGCGGTCGTGATTATCATACGTTGTATCTTTTGTACGGGTCATAATTACGGTTGCTCCTTCTGCTTCCAAAACCTGCTGCAATTCTTTTGCAATGAGCAGATTCATATCTTTTTCCATGAGGCCTGTTAAACCGAATGCACCTTTGTTAGTACCGCCATGGCCCGCATCAACAGCAATCACCAAATCTTTTAATGTAAGTTTTTGTGGCTGGTGCTTCACACGAATTATTAAATCAGTACCGTTGTAATAAATACGATGCCCCCAATGCTGCTCATGATTTAATTCAATGGTAATACGAAAGACATCTTCATCAACCTGGGTATAATATACATTTTTGATTTCTGTCATCGTACTCATTTGTGTTAACCAGTTAGTATTAGAAGTTGCGCCAAATACATCTATAACAATTTTTGAGGGATTGATTTCCTGGAAGGATTGATACGGAAGTTTGTCATTAAGCATAAGCGATACATAATCAAAAGCACTGTCGCCCCAAACCCTCATGCTGCCGGTGAGTGATGCCGGAGAAAAACTTCCGTTCTGAATCACATCTGCATGTTGCTCTTCAATATAAGCCTGGCGGTTTTTACTCAGTTGCACACAATATTTATCACCCACTTTGCTTACAGCATGTAGTTTCACCAACGAATCAAGATAGCCCATCTTTGTTCCGCCTAACCTGTCTTCGCCCAAGCCAATCAATAAATACGGAAGCTTACCTTTTGTTTGTAAGATGATTGTTTGAGGCATTAATGCAAATGAGTTTTTGGTTGATGCTTCAATTTGAAGTTCTTCTTTTGTTTGTATAATTACTTTCAGGGTTGATTTTGTTGCTGTAAATAAATTATCTTTTTCTTTCACAACATACTCTGCTTTGTAAATGCCTTTGATGCTGTTTGAATCTTTAAGCGGCACTTCCATCAACTCAAAACCACTTTCAAGTTTTACAACAGAGCCGGGTACTGTTTTGAGTGTCATCTTCAACCGGTCTCCCGGTTTCAAGAGCAGATCGCCCTGTGGTTCAATGCGCCAGTATTCAACCGTGTTGGTTGTTACTTCTTTTTCTTTGGCCGGTAACTGATAGCTGTAAAATAATTTCTGTGTTTCCTTGTAACCTTTTTTATCTGTTGCAGCTATTTGAAAACTGGTATCACCCAATTTCAAATTCACTTCTGCAGCAAATGCTCCGGTTGACCATACTTTTACTTCAGCTCCGTTCATTGTTAAGCTGCATTCTTTACAGGTAACTCCTGTAATAAAACGGCGGGCTGTTGTTACAATGTTTTGATTTTGTGATGGTGTAACGAGTTTCAGAAAAACAGCCTGTGCATTTACAATATTGATAAAGAGTAAACTTAAAAGCAGGAAATGAAGTCGCATAAAAAAAGGTTAAGCTGAAATAAAAAATCCTTTGCAAATTATGCAAAGGATTTTATAAGAGGTGACAGCTTTCTAAAAGCTGTCACCTCTGCAGGCTAAAATTATAAAGGATACTTTCCGTCATTCCGCAGCTTCGCTGTAATTCTTCTTCTTGCTTCTTTGCTGTTGAAAGGATCTACTTTGGTGAAGCGCTTTAATCCAAGCAGCATCATTCTGTGTTCATCACCATCGGCAAATGCGTTGATGGCATCTTTGCCAAACTTGTTGATGCGGTCTGCCGCATCATACAAATACGTATGCATCATATCCAGTTCAAACCGGCAGGCTGCCTCGCCTTTTTGTTCAACCAACTTTGCTGCACGCAGTAAAGCGCTTTCTGCATTAAAGGTTTGGATAGACATATCGGCAATATTCATCAATATCTCCTGTTCCTGATCAATCTTCATCATAAGCTTTTGCACAGCAGCGCCGGCAGTCATCATAATTGCTTTTTTAAAATTGGCGATAGCTTTAAATTCTTTTGCAAAAGGCGTTTCATCATCATTGTCAAATTCAGGAATGCTCATCAGTTCTTTTTGTACAGCCATTGCTGGGCCCATAATATCCAAACGTCCTTTCATGGCACGTTTCAATACCATATCAACAGTTAATAATCTGTTGATCTCATTTGTACCTTCATAAATACGGTTGATGCGGCTATCCCTGTATGCTCTTGAAATTTCATACTCATCACTGTATCCGTTACCACCATGAATTTGTACACCTTCATCCACCACATAATCAAGCGCTTCGCTGCCATCCACTTTCAGCATGGCACATTCAATGGCAAATTCTTCAGCAGCGCCAAGTAATGCTTCATTGAAGGGTTTGCCTGCAGCAATCAATTCATGTTCTTTCTCATCAATCCACTTGGCCGTTCTGTACAATGCGCTTTCGCAAACCCATATACGGGTTGCCATTTCTGCCAGCTTGTGCTGTATTGCACCAAAGTTGATAATGGCAGTTTGAAACTGCTCTCTTGTTACAGCATACGTTAGCGCTACATTCAATGAACGTTTGGAACCGCCCAAAGCAGCAGCCGCTAATTTCAAACGACCGATATTTAAAATGTTGAAAGCAATTACATGCCCTTTTCCAATTTCGCCCAATAAATTTTCTACAGGCACTTTACAATCCTGGAAATACAACTGAACGGTTGATGAACCTTTAATACCCATCTTATGTTCTTCGGGTCCCTGTGTAAATCCTTCCATACCACGTTCTACAACAAACCCGGTAAATTCTTTACCATCAATCTTTGCAAACACAGTATATATATCAGCAAAACCACCGTTGGTGATCCAGCATTTCTGTCCATTCAAAATGTAATACTTGCCATCATCACTCAGCTTAGCTGTTGTTTTTGCACTCAACGCATCACTGCCGCTGTTTGGCTCCGTTAGTCCGTAAGAAGCTTTCCATTCACCCGTTGAAAGTTTGGGAATATATTTTGTTTTTTGTTCCGGTGTGCCGAAATATAAAATAGGTAAAGTACCGATGCCTGTGTGTGCTGCTACTGCCACTGAAAATGAAAAGCCACCTCCCAATGCTTCGTTCACAAGTGTGGAAGTGATAAAATCTTTTCCCAAACCACCATACTCTTCGGGTAATGAAGTGCCAAGCAAACCCTGTTCACCGGCTTTATCTAATAAGGATGGCATGAGGCCCGGCTCCATCTTATCAAGACGGGCAATAACCGGCAGCACCTCTGTGTCAATAAATGTTGAACACATATCCTTCACCATCTGTTGTTCCTCATTAAAATTTTCAGGAATGAAAGTATCCTGTGGGGTGCTTTTTTTAATCAGCCATTCGCCACCTTTAAGTGTTGTTGCAGCAATCGTTGCGGTGCTCATATATTTAAATTTAAAAGTTTAAAGGCCTCATCCTCCATCTCCTTCTCCGGTAGAGAAGGAGCGGTACTGTAACACTTTACCATTCATTCGTTCTACCAAATCAACATTCGTTCTTTTATCATCATATCTCAATCTCTAACTTCATAATCAACCACTTAAAAAAGCAAGGGCTGTGCCTCGGTATTCTCCCCCGCCAACTGGCGGGGAGTTAGAGGGGGCCGTTTCTCACTTCAAATTATCATACACTACCTGTAATACTTCTTTACAGATATCAATTCTGTCAGCCGGTACTCCAATCAATGCTTCATTTAATGTAGTGTTTGCCAGCGCCATTGTTTCTTCTTCCAACTGTTTGCCCTGCTCTGTAAGAAACACCTGGTTGATGCGACGATCATTTTTGCTGGCTACACGTTTTACGAGTTTCAACTTTTCAAGGTTATCAACCAATCTTGTAATACTTGGTTTGTCTCTGAAAGTGGCATTACATAAATCCTGCTGACTCAAGCCATCACTCTTCCACAAATGATACAGCACACTCCATTGTTCAACAGTTATTTCAGCGCCGCCTTGTTTAAAATTCTTTTGCAAGCGCCTGGCTATTGCCGTGCTGGCTTTGCCCGTCATAAAGCTGTATATCTCGCCTTTTCTGAATTGGTTGTTTGGCATATAGTTGTTTATGCAACTACTCAAAACTAAGGATTCTTTTTTAGAAAACCGGTGTTTACCGTAAGAATATTTTGTTAACAGGCGGTATTAAACGCAATTGCTTTACTGAGGGTTTGCAGTTTATCTTTGATGTCCGATGGCTCAATTACACCACAGCGATATTCTGAACCTTTTTTCCAAGCTTACCTTTCGCAGGGCTGTGAATGCCGGTAAGGTTTGGAGTAGTTATCAGTTGAGCCGTTTGCTAAATAAACCCATTCAGTGGGGTTATCCCATCTCCATATCATTTGAACCAACAACCAGTTGTAACCTCCGTTGCCCGGAATGCCCGAGTGGCTTGAGAGAATTTACAAGACCTACAGGCATGCTGGAGAAAAGTTTTTTTGAACAGACGATTGATGATATTCACAAAGAGCTGCTCTATCTTATTTTCTATTTTCAGGGTGAGCCCTATCTTAATCCGGAGTTTTTGCCGATGGTGAACTATGCTTCGCAGAAAAAAATCTATACTGCTACATCAACCAATGCACATTACCTCACTGAAGAAAAAGCTAAGCAAACGGTTGAAAGCGGATTAGATCGTTTAATTATTTCCATTGATGGAACAACACAGGATGTTTACCGGCAATATCGTGTAGGCGGACAGTTAAATAAAGTAATAGAAGGCGCAAAAAATATTGTGAAATGGAAAAAAGAACTGAAAAGTAAAACACCTCTGGTAGTGTTTCAGTTTTTGGTGGTGAAGCCCAATGAACATCAACTGGAAGATGTAAAACAATTAGCCAAAGAAATTGGTGTGGATGATGTGTGGTTTAAAACTGCACAGGTGTATGATTATGAAAAGGATCCCAATCAACTCATTCCTTCCTTAAATAAATACAGTCGCTATAAAAAGAATGCAGATGGTTCTTATTCACCCAAAAACAAATTGCAGAACCATTGCTGGAAACTGTGGCATGCCAATGTGATTACCTGGGATGGGCTGGTAGTGCCCTGTTGTTTTGATAAAGATGCCACGCATCAACTGGGAAATTTGAAAATGCAATCCTTTAAACAGGCCTGGAATAACGACAACTATAAACAGTTCCGCAAAGAACTAATGACCAGCCGCAAGAATATTGACATCTGCGCCAACTGCAGTGAAGGGTTGAAGGTGTGGGAAGATTAAGCCAGGTAAGAGATACGAAGTACTAACTATGTAGTTTCAAAAATACCATTTCACTATTCACCATTCACTGCTCACTTTTCGTAATTTCATCTCATGGCATCCTTCAGCAACCGCTTACGTCAGGTTCTCTTGCTCATTGCATTAACCGCACTTGGTTTATTACTGATGAAAGAACTCTATATTTTTTTTCCGGGTTTTTTAGGAGCCGTTACATTGTATATTCTCAGCCGGGGTTCTTACCGTTACTTAACCATGCAAAAGAGATGGAATAAAAATTTAACTGCTACTGTTTTTCTGCTGGGATTTCTGGTGATGATTGGGTTACCCGTTTATTATATCATCACATTATTGTCGCCAAAGATCAACCAGATTTTCACTCATTCAGATGAAGTGATAGCTGGATTGAAATCTGTTTCGGCACAGGTAAAAGACTGGACAGGGCAGGAATTGTTTACCGACAGTAATGTAGCTGATCTGCAAAACCGCATTGCCAATTTCTTTCCTGCTTTTCTCAGCAGCACGGCTTTGATTCTTTCTAACCTGGCTATGCTGCTGTTTTTGTATTTCTTTATGCTTACTTACTGGAAAGAAATGGAACAATCCTTTGATTACTTTCTTCCCCTGCATGAAAAAAATATTGATATACTTGGAAAAGAAACCATCAGCGTTGTAAGAGCCAATGCAATTGGTATTCCGCTCATTTCTTTTATACAAGGTGTATTTGCAACGATTGGTTACTGGATTTTTGGCGTGAATGAATTTGTGCTGTGGGGTTTTATTACAGGCGTGTTTGCTTTCTTCCCCATTGTAGGCACAACCCTTATCTGGGCGCCGTTGGTTGTATATCTCTTCTCCCAGGGACACTCGGGGCAGGGCGCCGGATTATTAATTTACAGTTTAATTATTACAGGCAATGTTGATTACCTGGCCCGTATTACATTAATGCGAAAGCTGGGCGATGTTCATCCTATAGTAACAGTGCTGGGTGTAATTGTTGGTTTGAGTTTGTTTGGTTTCTGGGGATTTATTTTCGGGCCACTGCTGATCAGTTATTTTATGCTGCTGTTTAAAATTTATACCAGCGAATTCGGGCCGATACATGCAGTGGATAATCCGCATGATCATGGTAGCTAAGAGTTCAAAAGGGGAAAAGAGTAGTTAAGAGCAGAGGTTAAAAAAGGAAAATCCTGCAGAGTTCCTTTTAAAATAATTGCATTAAATTTTTAATTATGCACATTGATGAGCTAACCAGCTATGTTATTAGCACGGGCATCAAAATCCATTCCCGGGTTGGGCCGGGTTGCTTTGAAAAAGTTTATGAGGAGATTTTATATTTCGAATTGCTTAAATCAGGTGTTAAAGTACAAAGACAATTACTGATGCCAATAGATTATGAGGAACTCCATATTGAGAATGCCTATAAACTTGATTTATTGATTGATGATAAGTTGATTGTAGAATTGAAATCTATTTATCCTTTGCCGCCTGTATATTTTAATCAACTGAAAACACATTTTTCTCTTTTGAATTTGAAACATGGAATGATTATTAACTTTAAGGTGCCTTTATTGAGAGATGGCATATACAGAGTGTTTAATAATAAAGGCAGGGAAGAAATACTTTAGCATTTCCTTTTATCTCTTTTCCCTCTTTTCATCTTTTAGCTCACTTCTTTTCCTTTTTTGCACATCAGCTTTAAAGTTTAGTTTTAAAAACACAAATTCTTTTACTCCCGTTCCGCCCCTTTCACTAACTTTCAATTTATAAACTCAACTTATGTCATTCAAAGGAAAAACAGTTTTTATTACAGGTGCCAGTCGTGGTATTGGCAAAGCAATGGGCTTACGTTTAGCAAAAGAAGGCGCCAATGTAGTGGTTGCTGCAAAAAGTGTAGAAGAAAATCCAAAACTTGGCGGGACTATTTTTTCTGCTGCTGAAGAAATGGATGCAGCAGGCGGGAAAGGGTTAGCCATTCAGTTAGACATTCGGTTTGAAGACCAGATACAGGCCGCTGTTGATAAAACCGTTGCAACATTCGGAGGCATTGATATTCTTATCAACAATGCTTCGGCTATTTCACTTACGCCCACCGAACAAACAGATACCAAACGTTTTGATTTGATGCACAGCATTAATGTGCGGGGTACGTTTTTAATGACGAAAGCATGCATACCTTATTTACGGAAAGGAAAAAACCCGCATATACTCACCTTATCACCGCCGGTTAATTTACAACCCAAATGGCTGGCCGGATATATTGCTTATACAATTACCAAGTATAACATGAGCATGATGACTTTGGGATGGGCAGCAGAATTAAAGAAAGATGGCATTGCTGCCAATGCATTGTGGCCACGTACAACAATTGATACGGCTGCTGTACGGAATTTATTGGGTGGTGAAGCATTAGCGAATATGAGTCGTACGGTTGATATTCTTGCAGATGCTGCACATATTATCTTAAGCAAATCATCAACAGAATGCACAGGTAATTTATTTGTAGATGAAAATGTGTTTGCTGCAGAAGGAATTACTGACCTTGGCAAATACAGCGTAGTGCCGGGTGGGCAGTTGTTTAAAGATTTGTTTGTTGATTAAAGTTTTAAAGAGAGAAAGAGATGAAAGAGGAATGCGGTGGGTCGTCCGCCAACTGGCGGATGGCTCACCGGAAATTTTATTATAATATTTTTTTGTCACTATGGAACAAAGTCGCAAAGGGATTCTAAGAAGTGTCATACCAACAATCAAAATCAAAACACTTTCCCAAAAGAAAATCCTGCTGATGGTGTAAATGCAAGCCGGTTAATAACAGGGCTTACAGCAATTCGCCACATCCAATCTTTTTTCGTATGTGCTCTGTATCCAATGGAAGGAACAAAGTTTGTCAATTTGTTATCACCCTTGGAACGAAAGTTGGCATCTCTTAAAGCTGGTGAAACTATAAACCCTGCATCAATAAACCTGTTTTCCTTTTTCAATGGGAACAGATAATTAACACCAACGGGAAGAGTAAGGTAAAATGCATTCTCTGTATAAAAACCAGCACCGATTCTCAATCCGATACCGGGTTTCTTTGTAAGCTGTCGTTCATAATTCAATGAACCAAACAATCCGCTGCCAAAGGCTTCAAGGTAAAAACTGTTTCGTTGAAAATTTTTCTGTGCAAATGATAACGAAAGGGAAAAAGAAAGCAAGACAAAAGTTTTTTTCATATTAGTTAATTGCTAAACAAAAATAGTAACTGCAATGTAAATACAATCTTTTTTAATTGGTAAAAAAAATCAAGATGATGAGACCTGGTTTTCTTTTATACTTCCGGTGAGCCATCCGCCAGTTGGCGGACGACCCACCGAATGACTATCTCAACACTTCTTTCGGAATTTCTTTTTCCAACAGGTATTTATAAATGAAGAGAGCAATCTCATTTTGAGAATGTGCCTTTTGATTTCCTCCCCAGCCATGTCTTTCGCCTGGATAGAGCATGAACTCAAAATGTTTTTTCTTTTCCTGTAATTTTTTAATGAGATGTATGCTGTTTTGCAGGTGCACATTATCATCCATTGTTCCATGATAAATTCGCAACAATCCTTTGTACCTGTCAACATAGTTTAA
This sequence comes from uncultured Chitinophagaceae bacterium, assembly GCA_947085245.1. Lineage (GTDB taxonomy): Bacteria > Bacteroidota > Bacteroidia > Chitinophagales > Chitinophagaceae > Lacibacter. Next base: position 64,872 of record CAMTVU010000017.1, read on the forward strand.
TACAGAAGATGTTTTATATCCTTCCGGGTTTTCTGCAGGTGTATCCATGAAACGTTCGGTGTAATGAGTGTCGTACAAACTCCAGTCGGTAACACTGCTGCCGGCAATACCATGCGTGAAATAATCTGCACCATAAGTTAATGCATAGCAACTCATATAACCACCATAGCTGGAACCGCTGATGGCAACCTTGTTCTTATCAACACTTGCATTTTCAATCAGCCATTTTACAATGGTAATCCAGTCTTTCATTTCCCAGTAACCCAAATTGCGATGCAGATAGTTCATGCCTTCTTTTCCAAAATGCCCGCTGCCACGGTGGTCCATTGTAACCTGGATGAGACCCTGCCTTGCCCACCATTGCTGCTGCATATTCAACTGCCAGCCATCATACACGGTACCTGCATTGGGGCCGCCATATATATTGATCATTACAGGATATTTCCTGTTCTTATTAAAATTAACGGGCCACACAATACGAAAAGGAAGATCATATTTTCCATCTTCACTTTTTACACGTATCAATTCTGATTTTGCAATTACATTGTTATAAAAATCTTCACCCATGGCGTTGCCTAGTTCTTTCACAATTTTTCCTTTGTTATTCACCAATGTCATTACATCGGGTGTTGCCGTATTTGAAAACGTAGTAATGAAATTAACGGCATTGGGCGAAAACCTGATACTTGTGTGTGTGTAATCACCAAAAGTTAAACGCTGTAAACCGGTTCCGTTAAGGTTCACTTTGTACAGATCAAATCTTGCACTGTTGTCTTTGCGGCAGATGAAATAAACAGTTTGATTTTTTTCATCAACGAAATTAATATCGGTTACGGTATAATTTCCGCTGGTGATGGCGTTGATGCGTTTGCCATTCATATCATGCAGGTACAAATGATTCCATCCGCTTTCATCGCTTTGGATGATGAAGTTCTTCCCGTTGTTTAAAAAAGTAATGCGGCGGCCTTCATCACCCAACTCAATCCATGTTTTTTGTTTTTCATCATAAACTTCTTTCCTGCTTCCATCAGCCAGGTTCATTTCATAAATTTTTAAATTATCCTGGCTGCGTGGCATCCACTGAATCCATAAAGAGCTGCCATCGGGTTTCCAGTAAGGCACACCAAAATACTGATCCTCTTTTTCATTAAAGGCGGCCCACAAGGTTGCGCCGCCTTCTGCACTCGCCACTCCCACTTTCACTTCCGGATTTTTATCACCTGCTTTAGGATAGCGTGTTTGTTCAATAATTCCATTTTGTCCTTCTTCGTTATAGAGAGAGAATACCGGAACGGCACTTTCATCCATGCGCATGTAAGCAATGTGTTTGCTGTCGGGGCTCCACCAGAAAGATTGGTAGTGTGTTGACCGGCCAAAAATTTCTTCGTAATATACCCAGCTTGCATAACCGTTGAGGATCACATCACTTCCATCATTGGTTAGTTGTATTTCTTTTTTATTGCTGAGGTTAATTGTAAACAGGTTGTTATTACGGGTAAAGGCAACATAACTTTTATCGGGCGAAAGTGTTGGGTTTTTTTCGATGTCTTTATTATTGGTGAGTCTTGTTTCTTCGTTTCCCAGTTTGAGATAGAGATCATTATTCTTGCTGATGATTTCTGAAAATACCAACTGAACTATAGGCGGAACAGGGGCTGCATATTCTGTTTCTTTTCCTGTTTTGCAATTCACCAGGTAGTTCTTTTCATCACAACGCAATACAAACCGGTTATCATCAATCCACTTTACAAACTGCGGCAGGGGTTTGGTTACTTTATGCGGAGCGCCCTTGAGCATCTGCTCTATGGTAAAATCTTTTTGCTGGGCAAAGGCTGCAAAGGAAACAACAACTGATAAAATAAGCAATCCTGCTTTTCTCATGTTTCTGATATTAATAGCAGGTGAAGATAATTTTTTTGTTGAAACTGGAAGATTGATTTGGAGGAATGGAAATAAAAAGCCGCAACAAATTTGCGGCTTACATATAATTATAATTTTTTTAATCTTCCATTTTTTCCGGCCTCATCATCGGAAACAACAGTACATCCTGTATGCTTGGCTGATTGGTCATGAGCATACACAAACGATCAATGCCAATGCCTATTCCACTTGTTGGTGGCATACCATATTCCAGTGCACGTAAAAAATCATAATCAATAAACATTGCCTCATCATCACCCCGTTCTTTCAGCTTCACCTGTTCTTCAAAACGTGCACGCTGATCAAGAGGATCGTTCAACTCGCTGTAAGCATTGGCTACTTCTTTGCCATTAATCATCAATTCAAAACGCTCTACCAGTCCGGGTTTGCTGCGGTGCTTTTTAGTGAGCGGGCTCATCTCCACCGGGTAGTCAATAATGAATGTGGGCTGAATATATTTTGATTCGGATGTTTCACTGAAGAGTTCATCAATCAGCTTTCCTTTACCCATTGTTCCGTCAACAGGAATATTTAATTGCCTGCAAACAGTTGCCAACTGTTCTTCATTCATTTCACTAACATCAATACCGGTATTTTCTTTAATGGCATCAAAAATGGAAATGCGTTTGAACGGGGTTTTAAAGCTGAGGATCTTATCACCCACCGGCACATCTGTACCACCAAGTAATGCAATGGCTACTCTTTCCAATAAATTTTCTGTTACGTTCATCATCCAGAAATAATCTTTGTATGCTGTGTACCATTCCAGGATGGTGAACTCAGGATTGTGCGTTCTGTCCATTCCTTCATTACGGAAGTTGCGGCTGAACTCATACACCCAATCAAACCCGCCAACAATCAAACGTTTTAAATATAACTCGTTTGCAATACGCATGTACATGGGTACATCCAATGCGTTATGATGCGTAGTGAAGGGCCTTGCTATTGCACCGCCGGGGATATTTTGCAACACAGGTGTATCCACTTCCAGTGCGCCATGGTCATTTAAATATTCACGGATGGTATTGATCATAACAGTGCGTTTCACAAATACATCTTTCAACTGCGGGTTGATGATGAGATCGGCATAACGCTGGCGGTATTTGAATTCAGGATCGGTAACCGCATCAAAGGTTTGCCCTTCGGCTTCTTTTACAACAGGCAGCGGTTTCAATGATTTTGTAAGCACTGTTAATTCACTCACATGCAAACTTGTTTCGCCTGTTTTGGTGGTGAACACATATCCTTTTACACCAATGATATCACCAATATCCAATAGCTTTTTAAACACCACATCATACAAAGTTTTATCCTCACCCGGACAAAGTTCATCTCTCTTCACATAAATCTGTAACCGGCCATGGCTGTCCTGTAACACGGCAAAGCATGCTTTCCCCATATCACGAACACTCATGATACGCCCGGCAATACATACATCTTTATAATGATCTTTGGTTTCTTCATGAAAACCCGCTTTGATGGCAGTTGAATAATGTGAAACGGGATACAGCGGAGCAGGGTAGGCATCAATACCTAATTTGTTCAGCTCTGCCAATTTCTCTCTGCGGATGATTTCCTGTTCAGACAAATGTGTACTCATAATAATAAAACGTTGGTTGGTTGAAGCTTAACCGGAAAGATGAATCCGGCCGGCTTCAATTTTAACAGGTCGCAAAATTACCGTAAGTGAAGCAGACGAACAAAGGCAGTATCTTCGGCATGATGTATGCAACTGTTTAGGGTGTAAAACCGTTTAATAAAGTAAACATTAATTTATGATGAAACGTATCCTCCTGTTAGTAACTGTTTCCCTGCTTTTTTCTTCCTGCGATGTATTAAGCCAATTGCCCGCAGGTACCGGAAACACTGTAACCGAAGCCGAAGCCGGGGAAGGAATAAAAGAAGCATTGGGCCAGGGCTTAACCCGTGCTGTTCAGAATTTGAATGTGACCGATGGGTTTTTCGGCAGCCAGTTTTATAAATTATTGCTCCCGCCCGATGCACAGAAAGCTGAAGCAACTTTGCGGCGAATTGGTTTGGGCAAAACGGTTGATAAGGCTATTCTGCAAATTAACCGTGGCGCTGAAGATGCAGTAGGTTATGCCGCTCCCATTTTTGTGAATGCCATTAAACAAATGAGCATCAGGGATGCCATCAATATTATCCGTGGACCCAAAGATGGAGCTACCAATTATTTCCGTGAAAAAACAACGGCTGCATTAGTTGAAGCATTTTCGCCTGTTGTAAAAAACTCATTGGATAAAGTTGAAGCCACCAAATATTATGGTGATGTGATCAACACTTATAATGCATTCCCAACTACAAGAAACAAAATCAACCCCGATCTTACTTCTTATGTTGTAGGAAAAACAGTTGATGCCCTGTTTGATCAGATAGCAAAAGAAGAACTGGAGATAAGAGAAAACCCAATTAAGCGAACAACAGAAATTTTGAAGAAAGTATTTGGTGCGGTGTGGAAGTAAGAAGCAGCGGAGTAATTCATTCGGGTGTCTTATTAAACGAACTTCTGAATGAAACTTGTATTCATCATATTATTCGTTTTTATTACAGTGAGTGGTTGCAGGAAACATGCAACCACTTATTCTGATTCAGGGACATTAACCGGTTTTGATCCACGACTTTGCGCCTGTTGTGGTGGTGTTTTTTTAGATTCAGACGATACTAAAATTTACCACATTGAATCTTTGCCGGGAATGAGGGATGAAGTTTTGGGAAACTTACATTTCCCAAAAGAATAAAGTATAACTGGGGCTTCGACAGAAATTGCAGCGGAACTGTTTATATCAAGATCACTTCTTACAAATTTGAATAGGCAAACCTTTAGTAAACAGAAAGGAGATGATTTTTTTATTTCCTTTTTATATTGTTAAAACAATTGCTTTGTACTCACTTCCTGTACAGCTTTTTCATTTGAGAGCGGATGATGATTTTTTTTAATGATGAAGGAAGGATAAAATCAAGCAGTTTAAAAAAGTTGTTCAGTTTACCCGGTATAATTACTTCTTTTCCTTTGAGCATGCCATCAATTGCAATGGGCGCCACCTTGTCGGGATTCATTACTGATTGTTGAACAAACCACGAACCTCTTTTATTTACTTTTATTATATCGGCATTGGTATTCATTCCGCCGGGGCAAATAACAGAAACCGAAATACCGAAAGGTTTTAATTCTTTCCGTATTGTTTTTGACAAAGAATAAACATAGGCTTTTGATGCGGCGTAAACCGATTTGTGGGGCAGGTAATAAAAGGTTGACAGGCTGCTTACATTCAAAATATATGACTGGCTGCATTGCTTCAGTTTTTCAAGAAACAAATGGCTGAGCAAAGTGATTGACAGCACATTGAGTTTAATTTGCTTTTCAATAAATGCAATTTCACCTTCATGAAAAATATAAGTACTTACCATGCCTGCATTATTGATAAGCGTGTTGATTGAAAGGTTCAATGCTGTAATTTCTGAATGAAGTTTGAAGCATTCGCTTTCAAGGGAAAGATCTTTTGCAAATGTGAATACTTTAACTGCATACGTTGATCTTATAAAATCTGCAAGTTCATTTAATTCAGGCCCCGGAAGTGCAACAATTACCAGGTTCATTTTTCTTGAAGCACATTCAAGCGCCAGTGATTTACCAAAGCCAGTGCTGGCACCTGTAATGAGAGTATAAATTTCTTTGTTCATAAAATAATTTGTCTGGTAGATTAAATGGGTTGATCTGTTCCCTTGTTAAAACTGTAATTGTATAGCCGATTTCTCTGTTAATTCGTCATTCTTTAATTATCTGCCAGTAATACCTGCCAGGCTTCCTTCACCATTCCTTTATCAAGTAACTCTTTTGCATATTGATGCAATTCCTCATCCATCTCATCGGGGTTAATTGAAAAATACCGGATGATATTTTTCAATCGCTCATCATAGAAAGTTGCATCCACAGCAGGATAGTCGTGCACATTGGCCAGTTGACCAAGATTATTTCCCGTTAGTATTTTACTGTTACGGATCGTTTCTGGCAACGCATCAATGCCAATACCCAGCTTTACATTTGGTTTTTCAACCACAAATAAATTTGTTTCATCCACTTTGCAATACCAGTCGCCGCCAAGCCTTGCTACATGATGAATTTTTCGCTGATCTATTTTATTATTTTCATCAAACAATGAGTCATCAATATGCATACGTAACACTTCACAGATGACAAGATTACCTGCGCCACCTTCAGTTCCCAATGGTTTTACTTCAAGTACTTTACATTCCATCTTCACTTTACTTTCTTTCACCATGGGCGGTTTTATCAAAGTGGCAGGCTCTTGTGTAAATCCTGCTCGGATAAATTCATTCACTCCTTTTGGAAATTCGCAGCTGCTTAAACTTACCTGCTGCACCATATCATAATCAACAATATTGATAACTACCTCAGGCACTTCCAATACATTCTCCAATGTGTGTTTTGTTGTATTATCTCTCATCCTTCTTGCCGGAGAAAAGATGACAATGGGAGGGTTGGTTGAAAACAAATTGAAAAAACTGAACGGACTGAGATTGACATTCCCTTTTTTATCAACTGTACTGGCAAAACAAATCGGTCGTGGCGCTACTACATGCTGCAGGTAATATTGCTTTTCGGTGGGGTTTAAATCTTTTAAATCTATTATCATAATTTGACAGAACGCAGATTTTCATGATAATTAAGATTAGTTATGATTTATCTGCGTTATTCATAAAAATCATAACAATCTGCGTTCTATCCTTTTTTCAACTTTAAAATGCTCCAATCACTTTCCTCTGCCACAATAGTATTGTTCAGTCTTCCCAACCCGTCAATTTCCATTTCCACCACATCTCCTTCCTGCAGCCATTGTTCTGTATAGTTTGGATCGGTGAGTTTGCCAGTGCCGTTCAATTCTAAAAAACATCCTGTACCCACCGTGCCGCTGCCTATCACATCACCGGGGTAAAGATCAACACCATAACTGGCACGTTCAATAATTTCTGCAAAAGTCCAATCCATATCTGCAACATTTCCTGCACTCACCTGTACACTGTTTACAAAACATTTCATATTCAAATTCCAGTTCAAGCCCACATGATTTTCTTTGGCAGGTACAACAAATTGCTGCAGTTCATCTAACGTAACCAACCACGGGCCAATTACTGTTGAAAAATCTTTTCCTTTTGCCGGACCAAGATTCAGCAGCATTTCTTCCATCTGCAAACGCCTTGCACTCATATCATTCATGATCATTAAGCCGCCAATGTATTCATCTGCTTCTTCTGCACGGATGTTTGTTCCCTGTTTGCAAATAACAATGGCCACTTCCAGTTCAAAATCAAGTTTCTCAAAATGATCGGGCATGCATTTGATATTGCCTGGCCCCTGTATGCTATGATGATTGGTGAAATAAAAAATGGGGTACTGATCAAATTCAGCAATCATATCTGCCTTCCGGTTTCTTCTTGCAGCTGCTACATGCTGCCGAAATGCATAACCATCTCTGCAACTGGTGGGTAAAGGAACCGGCGCCAGCAGTTGAATATCTTCAATACGTTGTGTTCCTCTCGGCATGAGTCGGCCTTCATTAATTGAACTCATACCAACCAATGCAACAGGTAATGAATCTTCCCAGTAATTTAAAAACATACTCATGCTGCTTGGCAGGTCAGGATGTAATGTGTCCATGTCATACACAATTCCGTCAAGTAAAACGCCCAACTGTTCGTGTTCATCTTTGAGATAAGAAACTAATTTCATTTATGGCAAATTTTGAATGTGCCAAAGGTAGAGAATCCTGTTTCACTTCTCAGTTTGAATTACTTTTACATTTCTATGATAAAATCTATCAACGATTTTCAAAACATTTTTTTCATTGGTATTGCCGGCACGGGCATGAGTGCCATTGCTCAATATTTAAAAGGAGTGGGCAAAAATGTAAGCGGCAGTGATCGTTATTTTCATCCGGGCGAACCCAATGAAACAAAAGAAAAATTAGAAGCCGAAGGGATTCTTTGCTTTTTACAAAACGGAGAAGGAATTGCCAATGAAACAGATTTGGTTGTTGTATCAACAGCAGTGGAAGACACGGTAGAAGAGGTGATCAAAGCCAAACAACTCAACATTCCCGTCATCAAGCGTGCCGAACTGCTGGCATTAATTGCACGCAGTAAAAAAACAATTGCAGTTGGCGGCACAAGCGGCAAATCAACAACCAGCGCTATGCTATTTGACATTTTGCAATATGCCGGATTGCAACCCAGCATCATCAGCGGCGCCGGGTTGGCGAGCATCATTAAAGAGAATAAAATTGGCAATGCAAAAGTAGGAACCGGTGAATGGCTGGTGATTGAAGCCGATGAAAGCGACGGCTCCATTGTAAACTACACACCTGAAATTGGGTTACTGCTCAATATTGAAAAAGATCATAAAGAAGTGGACGCATTGATTGATATCTTTCATCAGTTCAAAATAAACAGCAAAAAATTTTTTGTGGTGAACCAATCGCACAGCATTGCAGGCCAGCTTTCGCACAATCCGCAGCACAATTTTTCTGTTGATAAAAATGATGATGCGGCTTTTCATGCAACCGATTTTCAGCAAAAAGGATTCAGCATTTCTTTCCGCATCAACAGCGTTCCGTTTCAATTGAACAGTGTAGGCAAACACAGCATGGAAAATGCATTGGCAGCAGCAACGGTTGCCAGCTTAATTAGTGTTTCGCTTGAAACATCAGCAGCAGCATTAAAACAATATGAAGGTATTTACCGCCGTCATCAGATCATTGGGCAAAAGAATGGTATTTGGTTGATTGATGATTATGCACACAACCCTGCCAAGTGTGCGGCAAGTATTGAAGCCTGTCAGCCCATTGCGCCAAAAGTGATTGCCTGGTTTCAGCCGCATGGGTATGGCCCAACCCGTTTTTTGAAAAATGATTTTGTACAGGAGATTGCCAAAGCACTGAGGCCGCAGGATGAAATATGGATGAGTGAAATTTTTTATGCAGGAGGTACGGCTGTTAAAGATATTTCAGCCAACGATTTGATAGAAGATATAACTGCATTGGGCAAGCAGGCCTTTTTTGTTGAAAACAGGAACGATCTGCTTTTCGCCATGCGTTCCCACTTTACAAAAGACTGCGTTTTATTATTAATGGGTGCCCGTGATCCGGGGCTTGAACAGTTTGCAAAACAGGTGTGGGAAGAATTATAGGTTTCAAAACATCAGGGTTTTATCATTCCTGTTTTTAAGTTCTTATTGATGAATTAATATAAATTTGTGCTTCTTAAAACAAACGCCATCCGAATTCTTTGTTTTAAAAATTACAGGTATGAAGATGAATATTGATACTCCTATTCCTATCATTGACGGCACTGCTATTACACGTAAAGAGTTTACGGAAATATATCTGAAACCGCAGAAGCCTGTTGTGCTTCGGGGTTTATGGAAACAATATCCGGCGTTTGAAAAATGGACGTTGGATTATTTCAAAAAATCAATGGGTGATATTGAAGTAAATCTTTTCAGTACCCAAAAAGCGAATCCCAGTGAAACACTCAGTGTGCCGCATGCAAAAATGAAGTTCAGCGAATACCTTAAGATGATTGAAACAGAACCAACTGATCTGCGTTTGTTTTTGTTCCCTGTGTTCAAACACAAACCCGGCCTGCTTAAAGATTTTGGTTATCCGAAAATTACCGGTCGTTATATCAAGTTACCCTTTATTTTCTTTGGTCCGAAAAATTCGGTAACACGTATGCACATGGACATTGATATGAGCAATGTGTTCTTAACACAGTTTGCAGGCAAACGCCGTGTTGTATTATTCCCTCCTGATCAAAGCAATTATTTATACCGTCTTCCATTCAACGTGCACGCTTTGGTTGATATTGATAAACCCGACTTTGAAACCTATCCTGCCATGCAATATGCAAAAGGTTGCAGTACCGAACTCCAATATGGCGATACACTCTTTATGCCAAGCGGTTACTGGCATCATATTGAATACACAGAAGGTGGATTTGGTTTGTCTGTACGTACATTGGGCGCTACTTTTGGAACTATCTTAAGTGGCATCTGGAATGTAAGCTTGCAACGAAAATTTGATGACATCATGTTTAAACTGCGTGGCCAGAAATGGTTCAACTACAAAAAGCATTTAGCCATTAAACGTGGCGAAAGAGCGGTGCAGAAATTTCGGGAAACAGTGTTGCAGTAAACTCACTATCCAAGACTACTTTTTTATTTGCCACAAAGACTCAAAGACAGAAAGGCCACAAAATTTTCCTGGTGTTTCTTTGCCCCTTCGTGCCTTTGCGGCCCCAACCCATAACCCAATATTAACCTGCTTTTCTTCTTGCCACCCCGCTTAAATAACGTACCTTTGCCGACTTAAAAGCCCCCCAACCCCCTAAAGGGGGAGTATTTGACGGGGTAATTTTTTTATTAAACGTAAAAGCATCCCCTTTAGGGGACGGGAGGGGTTTATGAATATTCGCAACATAGCAATTATTGCACACGTAGATCATGGTAAAACAACCTTGGTAGATAAAATCTTACACGCTACCAAGGTGTTTCGTGACAATCAGGATACCGGTGACCTGATTATGGATAGTAACGATCTTGAAAAAGAGCGTGGCATTACCATCTTTTCAAAAAACGCAGCCGTAGTATATAATGATGTAAAAATTAACGTAATTGACACCCCCGGTCACGCCGATTTTGGTGGTGAGGTAGAACGTGTTTTGAAAATGGCCGACGGCGTAATTCTGTTGGTAGATGCGTTTGAAGGACCCATGCCGCAAACACGTTTTGTGTTGCAGAAAGCATTGCATTTAAATCTGAAACCTATAGTTGTTATCAATAAAGTTGATAAACCAAACTGCAGACCCGATGAAGTGCATGATGCAATTTTTGAACTTTTCTTCAACCTCGATGCAACAGAAGAACAATTGGATTTCCCTACATTTTATGGTAGCGGAAAACACGGATGGTTTAATGATTCATTAACTGAAATTGATAATATATTTCCATTGTTAGATGGCATCATCAAATACGTTCCACCACCTAAAGTGGCGGAAGGTCCGTTACAGATGCAGTTAACTTCTTTGGATTATTCTTCTTTCTTAGGCCGTATTGCTATTGGTAAAGTAAGCCGTGGTGTAATTAAAGAAAGTCAGCAGGTAGCATTGATGCAGGCCGATGGAACTATCCGGAAACTGAAAGTAAAAGAGCTGTATGTGTTTGAAGGAATGGGCAAGAAGAAAGTTACTGAAGTTATTGCCGGTGATCTTTGCGCCGTAGTTGGTGTGGAAGATTTTAATATTGGTGATACACTTGCTGATGTTGATAATCCGGAAGCATTACCGGTGATAAGTGTAGATGAGCCAACAATGAATATGCTGTTCAGTGTAAACAATTCTCCTTTCTTTGGCAGAGATGGAAAGTTTGTTACCAGTCGTCACCTGCGTGACAGGTTGATGAAAGAAACAGAAAAAAATCTTGCTCTTCGTGTAACAGATAGCGAAGATGGCGATAGCCTCATGGTTTATGGCCGTGGTATTCTGCACCTTGGAATCTTAATTGAAACCATGCGGAGGGAAGGATATGAATTAACGGTTGGTCAGCCACAGGTAATTACCAAAGAAATCAATGGTAAGAAATGTGAGCCTTATGAAATATTAGTGGTAGATGTACCACAGGAGTTTGCAAGTAAAGTAATTGATCTTGTAACCCGTCGTAAAGGTGAGATGCTCATTATGGAAACCAAAGGTGAAATGCAGCATCTTGAATTTGAAATTCCTTCAAGAGGGTTGATTGGTTTGCGTACAACAATGCTCACTGCTACAACAGGTGAAGCAGTTATGGCACATCGTTTTAATGAATACAAACCATGGAAAGGAAATATACCCGGAAGAAATAATGGTGTATTGCTTTCAAAAAATTCAGCTAAAACAACCGGTTACTCCATTGATAAATTACAGGACCGTGGTACTTTCTTTGTTGATCCGGCTGAAGAAGTTTATGCAGGACAAATCATTGCAGAAAATATTAAACCGGGTGATCTGGTTGTAAACGCAACTGAACCAAAAAAATTAACCAACCACCGTGCAAGCGGAACCGATGATGCCACACGTATGGCGCCAAAAACCTTGATGACTCTGGAAGAGTGTATGGAATATATTCAGTTTGATGAATGTATTGAAGTTACACCCAACAACATCCGTATGCGCAAAGTAATATTGGATGAAGATGAAAGAAAGAAACAATCGAAGGCGATGAGTGCACAGATGGCGTAATCATATTATTGAAATAGTAAAGCCCTGACGTTTCAGTCGGGGCTTTTTTTATTTTTACATCACCAAGAAACAGGGTTGAAGTGTAACACTGAATTCTCTGTGAATCTCTGTATTTCATTTCCTCTGTGTTAACCCCTATTTTATCTCCACCTTCTTAAGTCCCTTCCCCCACATCAACATGGGTATATGCACCAAGTCTTCATGCTGCATCCATTTGTTGAAAATTTTTCCATCAATCAACACTTGTTTAGCCGCAGCAATTCCATGAACATATAATTCAATCTGCCGTTGTTGCGGTTTGCCTTTGTATTGCCCGTTATTACTGTTGATGGAGAAATTTACTTTGCCATCTTTTGTTGAAGTAAAAAAGCGGATGAGTTCAAACTGATTTTTTTCATTCGCCTTATTGGTGGTTCCATCATCTTCATACATGAGTGTTTGCTGATTACCATCTGCTGCATAATAATGCAGAATGATTTTATCTTTTGGATAGTTGGCTGTATTATCAAACAAAGGCTTCATGGGAATTACACTCCCAGCTTTTACAAACACGGGAATACTTTCTGCATTCACATTCACTTCAATCCATTCACCACCATTTCGTTTTTCCGATGGGTTCCAGAAATTATACCATTCACCTTTCGGTAAATACAATTTTCTTTTTGTTGCGCCTTTTTCTAAAACAGGTGCAATCAATAACGCATCGCCAAACATATACTGGTCATTGGCTTTATACAGATTACTGTCGGTGTTATCATTATAAAACATCGGCCTTACGAATGGAGCGCCTTTGGTTGCAGCTTCATAAGCGAGTGTATATATATAAGGCATGAGTTGATAACGCAACTGTACAAATTTTCTTAAAATACTTTTATCGGGTTCATCATAAAATACCGGTTCACTTTCAATCTGTGCAATTTTTGGATCAGGAGCATTCACACTTCCATGCGGGCGAAATATGGGAGTGAATACCGCCATCTGCAACCAACGCCTGTACAATTCAGGATCACGCTGCCCCATGGCAAAACCACCTGCATCGCTATGCATGGTTGGCACACCACTTAAACTCATACTTTGCATAATGGGCAACTGTGCACCCAGGCCATTCCAGCTTCTGTCAACATCGCCACTCCAGGGAAAAGAACCATAGCGCCATGTTCCTGCAAAACCACTGCGGTTTAAATGAAACAACCGTTGTTGCGGATAATTTGTTGCATATTTTTTAAACAGCATCTGGCTCCATGCATGACCATATATATTATGTACTTCATCTGCATTGAACAAACGTTTTTGTCCCAGGTCTTTTAAATTATGATATACATAGTTGGGATGTTTTTCCGGCTCACCTAAATCGCCCCACCAGCCGGCCACACCTTTTTTAATTTGTGCATCATATTTACTCCAGTACCAATTTCTTGTTTTGTTTTGAAAAATATCCAGCAGTCCTGTATGTCCGAAATAAAATTCTTTAATACCAACTGTATCACCATTTTTATCAACAGCATTTAATTTATTCTGCTGTGTGTATTGATAGTTGAACGATTCAGATAAAACAAAAGGTTCAGTAATTAAAATGGTTTTGATATTTTGTTTTTTTAAATCAGCGATCATTTTTTCAGGTTGCGGAAAACGTTGCTTGTTCCAGTCGAGATTACCAATGTTCCATGCACCATGCACGGCATCACCAAACCAGAACAGATCAATGATCACTGCATCAAAAGGGAACTGCTGCTCTTTCATCTTCTGTGCAATACTCATTACTTCATCCTGTGTTCTGTAACCAAAGCGGCTCATAAAATTTCCCATAGCCCAGCGTGGCGGCATGGGCATGCGGCCAACAAGAGATGTAAACTGTTGAATGATTTCACTTGCATTGTTTCCAAAAAAAGTATAGAACTGCAGCTTGCCTGCTTTTAATCCAACCTCAATTGTTTTTTCATTTGCTTTTTCAAAATCAATATACCCCCTTGAAGGGTTATCAATAAACAACGCATAGCCGTTACTTGATTGAAAAAAGGGAACAGAATAATTCAGATTATCGGCATTGCTGCTGTAACCATACCGGGGATTATTGTTGAGTTCAACTTTGTATCCTTTTTTATTCAGTGGAATAGAACGGGAACCACTTCCAAAAAACTGTTCAGTTGAATCAACAGAAAATTGCAATGTATGAGTTTCATTCTTCAACTCATAATCAGTAAAAACAAATCCCCTGTCTTGATTGGTATAGAAAACCTGAACCGGATCTTTTTGAATGGTAACAACCGTTTTCCCCAGCATCAGTTGCAGAATACCGGTTTCATTTTTAATCAGTTGAATACCGGCGTTTGATTTTTGAATTACCGCATTGCTCACCTGCTCACCTTTATATTCATTTGCCTCAAATGTGGTTTGTAAAATTCCGTTGGGATAAGCCTGGAAAATAAGCCGGCCGGTTGTAGTGGTTACAACCACTTTTCCTGTTTCCTGTTTGAAACTTTTATAGGCGCCTAAACCATCCTGGGCAGGCAAACACAGGCTTTGAAGAGAGAAAAGCAAAAGAAAAAAGCTGCGGATCATAACAAAATGTGATTTGTTCCGAAGCTACTTCAACAAGATTGAATAATAAAATCAGTTTCCCGAAATCACTTAACTTGCAGCCCTTGAATTAATAATTATATGGAATACGGAAAATTAATCGCAGTAACCGGAATGCCCGGTTTATATGAATTGGTAAGCAGCAAAACCGATGGAGCTATTGTGCGTTCATTGGATGATAACTCAACCAAATTTGCTTCTACCCGTCAGCACCAGTTTTCGCACCTGGAAAGTATTGAAGTTTATACTGTTCGTGATAATGCAAATCTTACGGAAGTATTAAAAGCCATGGAAGCTGATGGTGGAAAGTTGCCTGATGAAAAAGATGCCAAGGCCATCAAATCTTATTTTGAGAAAGTGTTTCCCGATCTGGATTTTGAAAGAGTTTATACAAGCGACATGAAAAAGATGGTGAAATGGTACAGCATCATTAAAGCAAAGGGTATTGAAATTAAATTAAGTGAACAGCCTGTTGAAGAAGAAGTGATAGAAGAGGTTGATGAAGTGGAAGAAAAAAAACCGGCAAAAAAGACTGCGAAGCCTGACCAGCCTAAGGCAGGGAAAACAGAAGAGCCAAAAGATGCTGAAGAAGCACCTAAGAAAAAAGCTGCAAAAAAGAAAAAAGAAGATTAATTTATTTCGTTACGTTATATTTTAAGAACGTCATGTCGAGGTACGAGACATCTCCCGCTATTCAAATAAACTGAATGAAGTGAGACTGCTCCTTCATCGAAGTGACGTTCTTTTTACTGTGTACTACATAGCTCATACGGCAAGTTGATTGACAATATAACAATACAAAGCAGGTGATTAATGTTAAAACATGTCGTCAACCCAATGAGCGAAGTAGTATGCTCATTTTTAAAACACGATTATGCTGAGTGCAAACATTCAACCCATTGAACGGAAATTTTTACCAAAAGATTTTTCAATTTCAACTTGGGATTCTTTAGAACCGTTTTTTAAATCATTGCTTGATCAACCCATCAGCAATAAACAAGACCTGGAACAATGGTTAAAAAACAGCAGTGAATTGGAAGCCGTTGTGAGTGAAGATGCCTGCTGGCGGCAGGTTCGCATGACCTGCGATACAGAAAACAAACAATTAGAAGAAGCGTTCAATTATTTCTACACGGAGATTGCACCAAAAATGCAGCCTTATGCAGATAAGCTTAACCGTAAATTAGTTGAGTGTTCTTTTACAAAAGAATTAGAGACAGAAAAATATTTTACCTATCTGCGTTCTATAAAGAGAAGCATTGAACTGTTCCGTGAAGCAAACATTCCACTCATGGCTGAGTTGAATGTGATGCAGCAACAATTTGGTCAAATTGGAGGCAAGATGACTGTTGAAGTAAATGGCAAAGAATTCACTTTGCAGCAAGCCGGGAAATTTTTAGAAAGCCCGGATCGCAAATTGCGTGAAGAAGTATATTTCAAAATACAGAACCGTCGTTATCAGGATAGAGACGTATTGAATGAACTCTTTAATAAATTGGTTGAGAAACGTCACCAGATTGCACTGAATACAGATTTTGCCAATTACCGTGATTATAAATTTAAAGAACTTGGCCGCTTTGATTATACGCCACAGGATTGTTTCAATTTTCATGAAGCAGTGAAGCAACATATTGTTCCATTGGTAAAGATCATTTATGAACAGCAACGCAAAGCAATTGCTGTAGATGTATTACGCCCATGGGATATGGATGCAGAACCGGAAGGTATTCAGCCGCTGCAACCATTCACAAACGGGAAAGAGTTAACCGAAAAAACCATTGAATGTTTTGAACAGCTCAATCCCTTCTTTGCCGATTGCTTAAAGAAGATGAATGAATTGAAACGTTTTGATTTGGATAGCCGCAAAGGAAAATCTCCCGGCGGTTATAACATGCCCCTGGCTGAAACAGGTGCTCCATTTATTTTTATGAATGCTGCAGGAACTTTAGATGATGTAACAACCATGGTACACGAAGGCGGTCATGCCGTTCATTCTTTTCTTACACACAATTTAGAACTGACTGGTTTTAAAGAATACGGCGCTGAGATTGCAGAAGTAGCAAGCATGGCTATGGAACTGTTCAGTATGGAGCATTGGAATATTTTTTTTAAAGATGCAGAAGAATTGAGCCGTGCAAAATTCAAACAATTAGAACGGGTGCTCACCATCTTGCCATGGATTGCACGTGTGGATGCGTTTCAACATTGGATTTATGAAAACCCAACACATAACGTTGAAGAAAGAGGAGTAAAGTGGTTGTTACTTGCCAATGAATACAGTACAGGAATGATTGATTATACAGGATTGGAACAATACCGACCCTACGAGTGGCAACGCCAATTGCATTTGTTTGAAGTGCCTTTCTATTATATTGAATACGGCATTGCACAACTTGGCGCTATTGGCTTGTGGATGCAGTTTAAAAAAGATCCACAGGAAGCTTTGAATAATTATATCAATGCATTGAGTTTAGGTGGTACTAAGACTTTGCCGCAGTTATACGAAGCAGCAGGTTTACGTTTTGATTTTTCACCAACCCATATTAAAACTCTGATGGATTTTGTAAAAACAGAAATGGATAATTTGAATTAATACCGATATTTGTACAGCTAAATCAGAACATTAATCATGCCCTTTCGTTTCTACGGGAGGGCCTTTTTTTGGGGGCTAAGAGTTCAAAGGAGGAATGCATGAAATTTAAAGGTATAATTATTAACGCAACGCTTTCGCCAATACACGATTTGAATTGAGAACGATAATATAAAAAAGAGAAGCTTTATGATAAGCTTCTCTTTCAGTTTCTTTTCCTCCTTTGATCTCTTAGCCCACTTCTCCTTCAACTCTTTTTCTCTTTCGTACTCTTAGCCCTCCTTCTTTAACTCTTAGCTCTATTTACAATCATTACACAATCCATTCACCACCATATTGCTTTGATGCGGCTTAAAACCTTTCGGCAATTTTACTTCGGGTACCAGCACATCTTCCAGGCAAATGGTTTTACCACAGTTATCACAAACAAAATGCACATGGTTATCATGATGATGACCGTCTGCACACTGATCTTTACACAAAGCATATTTCACTGAATTATCTGCAGTGGGGATGGTATGAATAATTCCTTTTTCTTCAAAAGTCTGGAGCGTACGGTAAATGGTTACCCGGTCAATTTTATCACTGGCTTTCTTTTCAATATCCGCATGGGCCAGCGCACCCGGCGCATGATAAAACAGATCCAGTATCTGCAACCGGCTATCAGTTACACTCATGTGATTTTTTTTCAGCAGATCACGGATAACTTCACTCATAACTGTAAATTAATTAATTGGGGTTATTCTGAAAAATTCCGTTTACAAAACGGGGGCCATCATAACTCTCTCTTAAAATGAGCCGAATATCATCATCTAATTTTGCCAGTTCTTTTTTATTCAATCCGTCATAAATACCACGCACTCTTCCCGCTCTGTCAACCAATGCGAACAATTGTGTATGGATGAACTGATCTTCAATTGCATCTTTACTATTATTCTGATCATCGAGCAGATAACTTTTTCTTGCTGTTTCGTACAACTTTTCTTTGGTTCCAGTTAACAGCATCCACCTGCTTCCATCAATCTTTAATGAATCAGCATAATATTTTAATCTGCCAACAGAATCCTTCTCCGGGTCAACCGTATAACTCAGGATCATAAAATCATCTTCGTTTGCAAAATCTGAAGCAATGACCGCCATGTTGGTATTCATTCTTGGGCAAATGCCTTTGCAGGTTGTAAAGAAAAACTCTACTACGTTTACTTTCCCTGCAACATCACGATTGGTAACTGTATCGCCTAACTGGTTTACAAAAGCAAACTCTTTTACTTCATTCATCACCGGTAATTTTTTTCGCCACAAATCTGTTCCCCAAAACAAGACCAGGTAAAAAACACCCAGTAACACAACAAAAAAGACAAGATAAAACCACAACTTTTTCGACATAGCTATAATATGAAGCGCAAAGGTACGAAGGGGATAGGGGTGAAATTCAATTGAAAATAAAATTTGCAACATGATTGCATATTTGTACTTTTGCTGTCCTTTATGAATTTACGTATTAATTGGGAAGCCCTGGGTATTGCAGCATCCGTAGCCTGTGCCATTCACTGTGCCGTGGTGCCACTGCTTATTACAAGCCTTCCGCTTTTTGGAGTAAACCTTGTCCATAACATGTTCATTGAAATCCTGTTGCTTGGCTCTGCCTTTGTAATTGGTTTCAAAACTCTATGGCACGGGTATAAGAAACACCATCATCATTGGGCAACATTAATTCCGTTTTCTGCGGGAATGATTTTATTTACCATCAACCAGTTTGTTCATTTTCCTTATTCTTCTTTTGTATTTGTTATCCCCGCTGCTACAGCAGTTGTAAGCGCTCATTTATTAAATCACAGGCTTTGCAAAAAAACAGGTCATTGCCATGTGAAAGGCTGTAACCATGAATAACATCATGGCTCAACAACAAAGCTGCTATAATTTTTTTTGTTTTGCATGCAGAAGTTTACAGCAGGCATAAGACGAGCGCTCTCACACTCTTGTACAACATCACTTAATTTATCACTAAAACATCGCTTCACTAAATGAATCTCAAACCACTTCAACTCTTACGTAAAACAGGAATAGCAGAAGGCATTTCTTTTCTTGTACTCCTTTTAATTGCTATGCCATTGAAATATCTGTTTGATTTTCCTTTAGCGGTAAAGTATGTGGGATGGGCGCATGGATTATTATTTGTTACTTATGTGGCACTTGCCTGGTTTGTAAAAGAAACGTACAACTGGCAATTCAAAAAATTTCTGTTTGCTTTTGTTGCTGCATGGTTACCACTTGGAACATTTGTATATGATAAGCAATTAAAAAAAGAAGAAGCAATTCTTTTGAATAAGTAAGAAAGTTTTTGTTGATTGCCATACCAGCATGTACAAACTATTTCAAAAACATTTCAGGGTGTACATCCTCCCAATCTGTTGACTGTTGTAAAGCTTTCCCTACACTTAATAATCTTGCCTCACCATACAATCTTCCTATCAATGTAATGCTTGTTGGTAATCCACGTTGATTAAATCCCGTTGGCATACACAATGCCGGGTGCCCCGTTAAATTTGTAATAGCCAACTGGTTTCCGCCAAATGTTGGAGTAATAACAACATCAACCGTTTCAAAAAATACTTTCATTTGCTGCATCAGCAGGTAGCGATGCCTTGTAGTATTGATGTATTCAACAGCAGGAATCAATCTTGCTGTACGAAAAAAGTTGGGCCAGTCGTTTTTATTTTGTCTTGTCAGCAGATCATCCATGTCCGTTCTTGTTAACTCATCAAATGCAGCGGCGCTTTCAGCCGCAACGGTAATTCCAATCATATCAAAGTTGTAAACTGTGCTATCAGGAAATACAACGGGCACTAACTGTACACCCATTCGTTCAAAAGCTTTCAACACCTTCCATTCATTGGCACTTGTATCTTTTATTTTATCGAAATAATTCTTTGCATACCCTATGCGTAATTTTTTTGCATCTGTTTTCGTTGAATAGTTGAACGGCATGTTCACAGCGCCGGCATCTTTACCATCTGTTCCTTTGATAGAATAGAACACAACAGCTGCATCTTCAGCGCTTCTGCAAAGAGGACCAACTTTATCCAAACTCCAGCAAAGTGTCATTGCGCCGGTGCGGCTTACAGATCCAAACGTTGGTCTCAATCCCGTTGCACCACATGTATGTGATGGCGATACAATAGAACCATACGTTTCAGTACCAATTGCAAATGGAACAAGGCCCGCAACCGTTGCAGAGGCAGAACCTGCAGATGAACCGGATGACCCAACAGTTAAATTCCACGGATTTTTTGTTCGGCCAGCATACCACCAATCTCCCATCGCCAGTGAACCCAATGTAAATTTGGCAATCAATACGGCGCCTGCATCTTTCAGTTTTGTATAAACATAACTGTCTGCATCAATCACCTGGTCTTTGTAAGGTGCAGCACCCCATGTTGTTTTCGTTCCTTTTACAGCAAACAAATCTTTCAATCCATACGGAATGCCATGTAACGGGCCCCTGTATTTTCCTTTTGCAATTTCTTCATCAGCCAGCCTGGCCTGTTGCATTGCAATTTCTTCTGTAATGGAAATAACACACTGCAAACTGTCGCCATATTTTTTAATCCGGGCAATAAAAAACTTAGTCAGCTCAACAGATGTGATCTTTTTGTTTTTGATCAGCGATGCTAATTGAAGGATATTAAAAAATGCCAGGTCATTTTTATTTTTGGGAAGAGACACATTAGCAGAAATTGCCCATTGCACCGGCTTTTGTATTTGCTCAAATTTCATTCCCGGCAACACAGGGCTTTGCCATAAGCTCATAGGTACATTATTGTTTAGCGGAATGCTCCGCATTTTATTATAGTCTTTGTAATTCTCTCTTACATCTCTCATCATACTGTCTCTCTCCGGCTCAGTAAAATTTAAACCAATCACTTTAGCTGCAATCCTTACATCTTCTTTTGTAATACTATCATTCTGCTGCGCTGTAACAGCAAATACAGAAATACAAAAACCAAAAACAAATAATGACTTATGCATAAACAGAAATTTTGAAAAAGGAAACTACAAAAATTATAAATAGTAAAATCAAACTGTTAAAACTCCTGCTGATTAAACCTCAGAAAGTAAAAAGAAAAAAAGAACCCCGTACTGCGGAGCTCTTTTCAGGATCATTGTCAGCAGTTTTTATTTTACCAGCTTCAACTCTTTAATTAAATTGGAAGCGCCGCCCAGCTTATCAATGCACCACAATACATAACGAACATCTACACAAATGGTGCGGTTGAGGTCTTTATCAAAAGCCATTTTATGACTTAATGCTTCATAGTTGCCATCAAAAGCCAAACCAATTAATTCACCATTGCCATTCAATACAGGCGATCCGCTATTGCCACCTGTAATATCATTGGTGGTAATGAAACCAATCACCAGGTCGTTGCGGCCTTTATCAATGTACTGACCAAAATCTCTTTTCTTCAACAACTCTATTTGTTTTGATGGCAGATCAAATTCATAATCACCTGCTTTGTATTTTTCCAGTAACCCTTTTGAAGTTGTTACAATATCGTACTTCACACCATCTCTGGGCACATAACTTTTTACATTACCGTAAGAAACACGCATGGTAAATGTTGCATCCGGATACATCTTCTTTGATTTTGATGGATTCATTTCCATGATTCCTTTCAGATACAAACGACCCAGGTCATTATTTTTAACAGTGAATTCCTGGAAACGGGGAAGAAATTTAACGCTGTAGTTTTTAAAGAAAGCACTTGCAATACTGAAAGCAGGATCTTCCTGAAGCTTTACGCCATCGGGGTTTGCAACAAAGGCATTCCATTTATCTTCATTTAAAATCATGGTATTGGCAAAAACAGCAGCAGCATATTTTTTCCAGGTTGCTTCTTCTTTCAAATCACCAAAACTTCCTTTTACGTTTTCAAAATAGCTGATAGGATGTTGCTCTTTCGGGATGTCTTTATAATACATCATCAGTACGGTGCCTACTATATTCTGATCACTGGCTGCATCATGTTCTGCTAAAAACTCTTTGCGTGCAGCAACTGCAGCATTCATGGCTTTTGTAACATCTTCCTTTGTTGCATTTGTTTTTACCAGTGCAGCTTCAAGCTGTATTAAACTGGCAGAATATGCTATAAGAGGCGAGCCAAAGATTCCTTCATTCATATACATACGGTGCATTGCATAAGGCCTCCATGCTGTATATACTTTTTCCCATTCAGGAAAAACAGCAGCATAGTCAGGTTTGTCTTTCGCCCATTTCATGAAATCAGCTTCTGCTTTTTGTTTCTGGCCAAACACATCATACTTCAGCAACTGTTTTGTTTCACCATCAAAAAACTTCCAGTAGTTGGCAATGCTTGCATAATTGCTTGCAAGTTTCAGTTTGGTACCCGCATCTTTCTGCATTTCAGCAAACATGTATTTCAAACGCACATCACGCAGCTTCACCAATGTTGGGTTGTTGATATCAATAGAAAGTTTTACACCCAATGAAGTTTCATAGCGGTTGGTACTGCCGGGGTAGCCCCATGTCATGGCAAAATCACCATCTTTCAAACCTTTAAGAGAAACAGGTAAAAAATATTTTGGTTTCAGCGGAACATTCGCTTCATTGTATTCAGCAGGTTTTCCATCTTTACTCATGTAAACCCGAAACACACTGAAATCGCCGGTGTGGCGTGGCCATTCCCAGTTATCAGTATCTCCGCCAAATTTACCTACACTTTCCGGAGGCGCACCAACCAAACGAATATCACGGTAACGCTGGTAAATAAATGCAAGAAACTGGTTGCCTTTAAATAAAGGGCTCACACGGCATTCAATAAAACTCTCTGCATTTAAAAAACGTTTGTTGATGGCAGCCAGTACAGCCGCTTGTTTTTCGGCCCTTGCCTTACCCAGTAATGTTCCAAGGGAATCATTTACTTCTTTTGTAACATCTTCAATGCGTAATAAAAACTGTACAGTTAATGCAGAACGTATTTCTTCTTTCTGGCTCTTTGCATAAAAACCATCACGTAAATAATTGTTTTCTACACTTGATGCAGTAGCAATGGCATCATACCCGCAATGATGATTGGTAAAAATTAAACCCTGGCTGCTTACAATTTCACCTGTGCACCCGTTGCCAAAAATAAGGATGGCATCTTTCAGGGAGGCTTTGTTGATATTGTAGAGTTGCTCTTTGGTAAGCTTCAGTCCTTTCTTTTGCATGTCTGCATATACCTGCTCACCCAATAAAAGCGGCAGCCACATTCCTTCATCGGCATAGCTGCGTAAAAGTGAAAACGCTAATACAATCGTTACAAGAATTTTTTTCATATGACTATTATTTGAGGCAGCAAACCTACGGGAAAAACAGATTGTAAAGAAGGATCAGGATTATGTTACTGGCAGCGGCAGGTTATTGTGCTGCATTGGCGTCGCACACTGGGGCAGGGGAAGCCATGCTCAGCTTTTTGTGGGCTGCTGAAGATTTTTCATCAAAGTACAGGTTTGTGTGGCAGTTGTCTCCATCGCAGCAAGGCAATACATTGGTAAAACAAACCGGGCATTGGTAATGGCCATGTACATGCACCAGTTGAACATGATGGCCACAGAAAAAGCATTGTTGCATCAACTGAAATTAAGAACAATTTAAAGTACTACCTGTACCCGATCCACGAACGTTTTGAAACATCATAGATGAAGTAAACATTGTTGCAGTAGCTGAAGTTCAGCTTGTCATTGGGTTTTGCATCAGCAGGAAGTTTTAATTTCTGTGTCATTAAACCATCGGCTTTGCTGTACAGTTCAATTTCATTGGTTTGCACATTCAGTAAACCAAATTCTGCATTGCTGATGCCTGTATAAATTACCGTAGTGGAATTGTATTGGGGTAATACTTTACCTGAATCAATTACCAATCCTGCAGGCGGGGGTACTTTCTTTGAATAGCCTGTTTTTAATAAGATCTTTTTTTCTTTTATTTCTTTTCCGGTTGCTGCATCATACGCTGCAACTGATGAGCCTTTTAAAAAGTGAACAAGATTTTCCCGCTGATTGTATTGTCCTACAGAATTGGGAAAAGGTTGTAACTGTCCGCTCAAAAAAGGCCTTACATCGTAAGGCACACCACCCTCATCCAACACATAACTCACCCAGCCAATATTCCCAAAACCATTGCCCTGCATGGTTTTCAGGGCAGGGCTGTACCATAAACCACGCACATCTGCCAATAAAGAAAGATCAGGGGGCGACATCATTTCACCAACAACATTAAAATAAGCCATGCTGTAAGTTTTATTACCGGCAATGGTTGCATAGTAATACCTGTTTTTTGTATTAATGGCAACAGTGCCACCGTTTTCGCCCGGTCCTTTTGGCATTTTCAATTCAACCGATTTACGCAATTGCCTCAGCGTTTGTGCAGGAAGTGAAACGTAAAAAGTAAAAAGCAGAAAGTAACAAAACAAGATTCTTTTCATTGGTATTAATTGAATTTAATTTTGTGTTGTGCTGTTAATGTTAAGTGCGTGTCAATAATTGCCTTGTGAACTTAGTGTAAATCTTCGTGTTTTTAGCGCTACCAAAAACATCTTTAAAGAAAAGGAGTAACACAAAGAAAGCAAAGTATGTACAAAGTACACAAGAGCGACTGTAGTTGTACTATATTTTAATAGCACGACAGATTAAAATTAAAGAATGGAAATACATCAGCTTGTTAAAATACTTCTTCGCCTCCGGCTATGCAGTACGCAGTAAATAACCAAACAACTCCATCAACAAAGCAATGCTTACATGTACCAGCCATCCGCCCCAGATACTTTTGGTATGATAAGATATAGTTCCAAGAATCATTCCTCCAAAAAAACTGCTGATGGCTTCAAACATCGGCTTGCCGAGATGAATGGAAAAATAAAACAAAGCAATGGGAAGAATACATTGTCTTCCCAGCAGCTTACCTAAAACAGCAATGAGAAAACCACGGAAGAATAATTCAATGGTAATAAAATCTGAAGCATAAGCTGCTTCAAACAAAAAATAATGCAGGGGCCCGGCATTGTTACCTGCGCTTTCTGCAATTGCTTTCGCTTTTGGATATACCAATGAAAAATCTTTTTGCAGCGAAGCCCAGGCAAGAAGAGGAATCATCAATACAATCAGAAAAAAATAAGGACGCAGCGAACCTGTTCTTTTTATTCCGTATAAACTCCATTTGCCTTCTGTTAAGCGGTGTATGAATAAAAGCGAAAGCGATATAAACACTACTCCTCCCAACCATGCGGCAGGTTGTTGAAAGGCTTGTTT
Source organism: uncultured Chitinophagaceae bacterium (assembly GCA_947085245.1). Lineage (GTDB taxonomy): Bacteria > Bacteroidota > Bacteroidia > Chitinophagales > Chitinophagaceae > Lacibacter. The sequence continues at coordinate 90,577 of CAMTVU010000017.1, forward strand.
ATATAAATGGGAAATTGCATCAGGCAGTAAGTTTTTAAAAGGGATCGTAACTTTTAATGCAAAAAGTAAAGGAGCAGTTAGTAAAATAAAATGCAATGTACGTTTCTTAAAAACCAGTGTTCCTGTTTCAATTAAAATGCCGGCAAACAAAAACGAAAAGAACAAAGTTATGTACCATGCAAGGGAAAACAGAAAAGGCTCACCTTTCAGCCAAAACCGAAAACCACTGTAATAATTTATAAAACAAGTTGTGAGAATGATTGCAAGCGCAATGGCATATTTTTTCAATGAAAAAGTTTGCAGCAGGTCTGTTACAGTTATTGCAAGAAATTTTCTCAAGATTATAAGTTCAGCCGAAAGATACTATCCTCTTTTTAAGAATTCAACTTCTGCCACAGGATATCTTTCAGATCTGTGAGGCCCTGCCCTGTAATTGCTGAAATAAATACATGCGGAATATTTTTGGGCAATTCTTTTTCAATGGCAGCTTTCAGTTCATCATCCAGCATATCACTTTTGCTGATGGCAATAATGAATTCTTTCTGCAGCATTTCAGGATTGTACTCTTCCAGTTCTTTATGAAGTATTTCAAATTCTTTCTTATGATCATTACTGTCAGCAGGAATTAAAAAAAGTAAAACTGCATTGCGTTCAATATGCCGGAGAAAACGATGCCCCAGCCCTTTTCCTTCTGCAGCGCCTTCAATTATGCCCGGCAAATCTGCAATACAAAAACTTTTTCCATCACGGTATTCAACCATGCCCAGCTGCGGGATGAGTGTAGTAAAAGCGTAATCGGCAATTTTTGGTTTGGCTGCTGTAATGCTGCTCAGTAAAGTTGATTTACCTGCATTGGGAAATCCTACCAAACCTACATCGGCCAGCACTTTCAATTCAAGCACTTTCCAGCCTTCACTGCCGGGTTCACCGGGTTGTGCATGATCCGGCGCCTGGTTGGTGGGTGTTGCAAAGTTGGCATTACCCAAACCGCCACGACCTCCTTTTAATAAAATAACCTGCTGGCCGTCTTCCAATATTTCGGCTTCTACTTCACCGGTTATTTCATCTCTTGCAATGGTGCCCAAAGGAACTTCAATGATAATGTCTTTTCCATCTCTGCCGGTCATGTTGTTTTTACCGCCGGGTATGCCATCTTCGGCCAACACATTTTTATAATAACGGAGGTGGAGTAAAGTCCAGAGTTGAGAGCTGCCCCTTAAAATAATATGAGCGCCACGGCCGCCATCGCCACCATCGGGGCCACCCATAGCCGTCATTTTGTTGCGCATAAAATGTTTAATACCGGGGCCGCCATGACCGCTGCGGCAAAACACACGTATATAATCAATGAAGTTTTTTTCCATGCCTGGCGGCAAAGATAGTTTTTTGAGAGTGAGCTGTAGAATTTCTGTTAAACACCGGTTGCCACGCTCGTTTCATCGTTCCGTTTTCATAGCGCCAGGCCATACTCTTCTTCATTGAAAATATATCAGCTATTGATCTTTGCTCTTCTTCCATATTTCATATAGCTTTTCCTGCGCTGGTCTGTCAGCAGGAACTTCTCTCAGCGGTTTGCATGCTATCCATTCTTCAAACATTTCTTTGGGTAATGATTGATACAAAGTGGTGCCCCTGGTTTTCCATTCAATCATTTCATCACTTACTTCTTTTATTTTTTGGGCAGGGTTGCCAACAATTAAACTCCTTGCTTCAAACACTTCATCGGCTTTTATAAAACTCAAAGCGCCCACAATACATTCATTGCCCAGCACAACATGATCCATGAGTACACTATTCATTCCCACCAAACAATTCTTACCAATTGTTGCGCCATGTATTACTGCACCATGACCAATATGAGCGCCTGCTTTTAATAAAACTGTTACGCCGGGAAACATGTGAATGGTACAGTTTTCCTGCACATTGCATCCATCTTCTAAAATAATAGCGCCCCAATCGCCACGCAATGCAGCGCCGGGCCCAATGTAACAATGTTTACCAATGATTACATTGCCTGTTACTGCAGCTTGCGGATGTACAAATGATGTTTCGTGTACAACAGGGATGAAATTTTTGAAAGAGTAGATCATTTGGTGGTGGTAAATAAAGTAAATAAGTGTAATAAAGTATAGAAGACGTTTAATGATTTTAGCCAGGCTTATTTTGGTTCATCTCTTTTTTTGCGAAGAAAAATTAAATAGCCGTTTAATAATCTTTCCAGTTACTTCCTTTTTTGTTTAAATAAAAACAACTGTTGCTCTGAAATATAATCTTCATCTAATGCATCAATCACATGGTTGATGGTTTCTGTTAATGAGCCTCTTGCCTTTTTCCACAACTCTAATTCTTTAAACCCAAAATTCTCATTATTCATAAAACGCTATTTACTGTATAAACTCTATGTACTTTATATACCTTATTTACCTATCAACTTCTTGTTTGTGCGATAACACAATCCTTTAAAGACAGCCACTTCATGATTTTTTTGATTGGTAATAGTAATATAATACAAACCCGTTGATTTTCCATTGTGTAATTCCTTTGCTTCAGCAGTTAATATATCAGCAACATGAACGGGTTTTATAAAGTTGATAGATGTGTCCAATGCCACAGATAAATTATTGCGATTGTTACAGGCAAAGGCAAAAGCGCTGTCGGCCAAGGAAAAGGCAATGCCGCCATGCACAATGCCCAGGCCATTGAGCATTTCCTTGCGGACGGTCATTTTTATTTTACTGTAACCTTCTTTGATCTTAATGATTTCAATGCCCAGCCATTGACTGAAGAAATCATTTTGCATCATGTGGCTAACTACTTGTTGCGGAAGATCATTATTCATAATTTTATAGGATTTATTTAGTCAGAAACAGTGTAATGATTTATTTACAAGTTAATATTTTAAGCCAAAGCTTAATAGCATCTGCAGAATTAGATACAGTTAAATCGGGATATACATTGCAGGTTGATATAGATTTGTTTGCAACTTGTATAAGTGTTTATACTTAGATAGATGTTATATAAGTATATATTATTGTCACAAAATTTTCTGAAACTCTTACTGTTTAAAGCTTTCAGCATATATTGATAAAGAAATAATCCAATACCAATGTACCCCATTATCCGTATTCTTACAGGAACAGTTTTATTTATCTGTTTTGCATTCCATATTTCTGCACAAACAAGTTGGAAAGGAACTACCAGTACAAACTGGTCAACAGCCAGTAACTGGACTGCCGGAGTGCCAAATTCTACAACAGATGCTCTTTTGGGTGATGCCAGTTTTACAGGTGTCAATCAACCTTCTGTAAATGCATCAGCTTCATGTAAATCTTTATCAGTTGGGGGAACAGTTGCAACAACTCTTACTTTAACAAAAAATCTGGTTGTTTCAGGAAATGTAACAATCAATTCAAATGGAACAATAACACATCCGGCCTCAGCCCTTACACTTTCCGGCAACTGGACAAATAACGGAACTTATACAACAACAAGCGGCAGTGCAAGAGTAGTTTTTGGTGGTGTTACGCAAAGCATTGGGGGATCAACAACTACTACCTTCCGCAGAATTGTTATCAATACAGGAAGTACAGTTACCCTTTCAAATAATATCACCGCAACCGGCAGTAACAGTTATCTGTATGTTTACGGAGTTTTAAATCCGGGTGAATCGCCAACCTATTCTGTTACTTCCACTGTTCTGTTCCGCATTTACAGTAATGGAAAAATTAAAGTAAATGCTTCTACTATTGCCGGTAATTATATTTTATCCGGTACTGTTACTTTCAGTGCAGGATGTATTGTTGAATATTCTTCAACTACCGTAAATCAAACGGTTAGTAACAGTTATACCTATTCCACTCTTATTATCAGTGGTACAGGAACAAAATCATTGGCAGGGAATTTACCTTCATTAAACGCTACTCTATCTACCTCCGGAAACATTTTAGTAAACAGCGGGGTCTTTGACCTGTTAACTTTTACAGCTAACCGGGGCACAACTGTTGTTGGCGGAGAAATTAATGTAGCCAATAGTGCAACACTGAAGATTGGAGGAACAAATACATTTCCTTCTAATTACAATACAAAAACGCTGAACCTCAACAGCACTGTTGAATATAATGGAACCAATCAAACAGTTACGGCTCTTACTTATGGTAATTTAATATTAAGCAGTTCATCAGGGGCAGTAACTAAAACCATGCCCGGCACTGCTTTTACGATTGAAGGAAACTTTACAAGCAGTATTGGATCGGGAACATCTGTTTCATTCACTTCAGCTTCCAATATAATTATTAATGGCACTGTAACCATAGGGGCCTCTACTACTTTTAATGGAAGCAGCAATTCTCATACCGTAAGAGGAAGCTGGATTAATAACGGAACCTATACAGGAAGCACAGGTACTGTAATTTTTGATGGAGCAAGCACAGGTATCAGCGGATCGGGCACACACAATTTTAATAATCTTACATTTTCTTCAACAGGAATTACTGCAGCCGCCAGCACAACAATTAATGTTTCGGGAAATCTTACAACTACAGGAGCCGGGCAGTTCACTCATAATACTGGTGGATTACTTACAATGACCGGTTCATCTAAAACAATAACCGGAACCGGAATTATTTTAAATGATCTTACTGTAAGCGGCACTGTTACAACAAATGCTTCCTTTACAGTAAACAGTAACCTGGCAGTATCGGGTTCTTTCAGCGCAAGCTCAGGTACTGTAACAATGCCGGGCACATCTAAAACAATCAGCGGAGCAGGTACAATTGGTTTCAGCGCATTGGCAATTACCGGAAGTATAACAACGGCAAGCAGTTTTTCTGTTTCTTTATTGTTGGACATAAGCGGTACTTTTTCTGCAACAGCAGGTACTGCAACGTTTACAGGCTCATCAGCATTAACGGGTACTGCCAATCTTTATAATGTTACCATCAACGGAACTTCATTGCAGTTATCTTCTTCATCTGTTCTTGGGATAGCCAATACATTTACCATAACAGCAGGAACGCTGAATGTAACATCAACTGCACCTAATACTGTAAACTTCAATGGAACCGGGGCACAATCAGTTAATGCCATCACTTATCACCATCTTACACTTTCTAACGGAAACACAAAAGCAGCAGCAGGTGGTATAACTGTAAATGGTAATCTTACAATTGCATCTTCTACCACATTCAATGGCGGATCATATACCCATAGCATATTAAGAAACTGGAGTAACAGCGGAACCTATAATGCATCTACCGGAACAGTTGAATTTACAGGCGCCGGTAATGCTACCGTTACAGGTGCAACTTCGTTCAGTACAGTAACAGTAAATAAATCAGCATCAACAACCACACTTTCACTGTTGAATAATATTACTGCTGCAACAGTAAATATGACAACCGGTACTATCCTTACCGGTAACAATTCTCTTACAATTACCAATACCCGAACCGGCAATGGTATTATATTAGGAACCATTACCAGGACACACTCATATACTACCGGCGTGGCTTATGCTTTTGAGGGGCCTGATAATACAATTACATTTTCATCTGTATCAGGAGTAACATCCGTTACGGTTACAGTTACTATTGGAAACATCAGTGATTTTTCCAACGGGGCAGCTATCAACAGGGAATATAATATTGATGTTCCTGCAGGAACGTATAATGCAACACTCCGTTTGCATTATGAAGATGCGGAACTGAATGGTAATGATGAATCGCTGATCACTCTCTGGAATTATTCTGCCGGGGCATGGAGCGAATATGGTAAAACCGGCAACAGTACTACTTCCAATTTTGCTGAACAAAGCGGGCTAACAAATATTGCATACAGATGGACCTGTTCAGAAACTCCGGGTGTTATCAGATGGAATGGTTCTGTAAGTTCAAACTGGAATACGGCTGCCAACTGGACAACAGTTGCAGGATCTCCTTCTGCACCTCCTTCATCAACAGATATTGTACAGATAGGTACTGCGGCTTTCACAAATAATCCAACCATTTCAAATGTTGTTACTGTAAAAAGCATCAGTTTTGGAAGTGCGCAGGCAGCTACATTAACAATTGCTTCCGGTGGTTCTTTAACTGCAAATGGTAATATCAGTGGTTCATGGTCGGGCAATGCTGTGCATACAATTAATTCAGGAAACCAGAACCTTACAGTAAATGGAAATCTTATAGTAAGTAATGGTACAAACAATCAATCTATTGATCTAAGCATTGGTACAGGTACAGTAGCTGTAACCGGCCAGCTAATCCAATCGGGTAATGCTGTTATCACTTTCGCAGGTGCAGGGGCATTGAATATTGCCGGTAATTATAACTATACATCAGGAACATTCACCGCCGGAAGCGGAACTGTTACTTATAACGGAACGGGCGCACAAACAACAGCAGCAGTAACATATAATAACCTGGCAATCGTTAAGTCTGCAGGTATTGCAACACTGGCAAATATTGTTTCTGTTACAGGAAACCTTTCTGTTTTAACAGGGTTGTTCAATGTGGATGCCTTTTCTTTAAACGTTAGTGGAAATGTAACTATCAGCAGTGGCGCTACATTGGATTGTGATGGAGTAACTTTAAATGTTGCGGGTAACTGGTCCAACAGCGGAACTTATATAGCTACTTCAGGTACAGTGAACATGAATGGTACAGGAGCCCAATCAATATCTGCCGGTAATTTTAATCATCTTATCATTAATAAATCTTCCGGAACAGTAACGCTTGCAGGAAATAATATTTTAGAAGGAAACCTCACTGTACAATCGGGCAGCTTTGATCTTGCAACTTTTACTGCCAACAGGGGGTCAAGCGGCGGCTCAATAACTATTTCAGGCGGGGCAACAGTATTGGTGGGCGGAACTGATAATTTCCCATCGGGATATACTGCCCAGTCAATTCATGCAACTAGTCTTGTTCATTATAACGGAACGGGTATTCAATCGGTAGCCGGGTTAACTTATGGAAATCTGAGTTTAAGTAACGGAGGCGCAAATGCAAAAACACTTTTAACAAATACAACTGCAGCAGGTGATATAACAATCAGCAGCGGCGCTACTTTCCATTCCGGTGGATACAGCATCGGGTTATCCGGTAACTGGACCAACAGCGGAACGTTTACTCCATCAACCGGAACAGTAATACTGAATGGCGCTTCTAAAACAGTAACAGGAAATACCATTTTCAATCATCTTACTGTAAATGGAAGTTATACAGTAGCAGGAAGTGATATTACTTATAATGGTCATTTGCAGGTAACAAGTACAGGATCGTATGCAGCCGGAAGCGGAATAGCTACAGTAAGCGGCGATTTAACCAATGCAGGATCATTAACAAGTACAGGCACTACAAACTTTACAGGAACTGTTGTGCAAACACTGCGCCTTGTTAATGCACTCAGCTCTTCATCAACGGGTATTGTAAACTTTAACGGTAACATTTCACCGGTAATGAACTCTACTTCATCACCGCAATTTGCCACATTAAATATTAATAACACAGCAGGCATCAACCCAAGTGTTAGCTGGACTGTTTTTGTTGCCATGAATGTAAACAGCGGAGGTATATTCAACGGAGGCCTTTCTGCACATAATATTTATGGATCGTTTGCAAACAGTGGAACTATAACAAGTACAGGAACCATCAACTTTATTCCAACTTCAGCAAAAGCGGTCAACCTGGGAACTGCCGGTTTCAGCAGTAGTGGTACAGTAAAATTTGGCGGATCGGGGTTGTTAACTATTGCCGGAACTCCAACTTTATTAACCAATGTAATTATTTCCAATACAAACAGTGCAGGTGTATCTCCAGCTACGAACTGGATAATTGATTCAAACTTTATTGTTACAAGTACTTCCATTTTCCATGCAGGATCATACAGCTATTCAATAGGGGGTAATATTGAAAGTGATGGAACGTTGAATGGGGGAACGTCAACATTCAGTATGAGTTCGTCAGCCGGAGAGGTAACAGCAAGTTCAACAACAGAGTTTAACCATTTTACTGTTGGCGGAACAATTACACCGCAAACTGATTTCAGGGTAGCAGGAAACTTTACCAATAATGGCACGTATGATGGAACGATAGGTGTATTGGTTATGACAGGAAGTAGCGCAGCCTCAATTGGCGGCACAACAACACCTTCACCAATTGCACAGCTTACTGTAGAAAAAACGGGCGGTGCTATTGTAACGCAGAATGTAAACTTGAGCAATGTTTTATTCCTGAATATTTTCAGTGGTGTATTATTTACATCAACCAGAACAATTACACAGGATGCCGGCGGTGGAATCCTCGTTATTAATGATGGAGCTACACTAAGGCTTGGCGGTACTAACTCATTGCCCGGTTTCAGCGGATATGGTTTGGATGTAAACAGTAATGTGGATTATGCCGGTACTACTCAAACAGTGGGTAATGCTGCCAACTATGGCAATTTACTTATTACTGCTACAGGAAATAAAAATGCATTGGTAGCTTTAACTGTTTTGGGTAATCTTACAATTTCTGCAGGAACATTAGCTACTTCTACCGTAACGGTTACGCATAGCATTGCAGGAGATTTTATAATGTCAGGTGGCGCTTTATCAGGAACAACGAGTACTTATGTTTTAAACGGAACCGCTGATCAAACACTTACTTTATTAAGCAACCTTGTAAACCTTACAGTTAATAAAGCTTCAGGCCTGGTGAATCTTGGATCGGCTGTAACTGTTAATGCAACGCTCAATTTAACTTCCGGAAAAATTTCAATGGGAAATAATAATTTAACCATTGGCAATAGCGGAAGTATTACAAATGCAAACGCAACCAATTATATAATTGCAACCGGAACAGGAACCTTGAATCAACAAGTTGTTGCTGCCGGTTCAAAAACATTTCCTGTTGGTACATCTTCTGCTTACATGCCTGCAACAATAGCTTTAACTGGGGGGTCAACAACTGATGTGTTTAGTATAAGAATGCTGACAGCATTTTATTCTCAGGGCACAACCGGTTCGGTAATTAATTCAAATGTCGCAGGTGCAACATGGATGATTGCAGAAAATGTAACTGGCGGTTCTGATGCAAGCCTTACTCTTCAATGGCCTCTTTCACTGGAACTAACCGGTTTCAACAGAACATACAGCAGGGTGGCACATTACACATCAGGTGCATGGGAATATGGGTTGATTGATATTGCTGCTTCGGGAGCAAATCCTTATACGGTTACCCGTTCCGGCATTACCAGCTTTTCACCGTTTGGTGTAGCTATGAATATGGCTGTATTACCGGTAACCTGGTTAGAATTATCCGGTAAGAATAATGGGAATAAAAATCATATCACCTGGTCAACAGCAACAGAAATAAATAATGCTTACTTCTCAATTGAAGCTTCGGTAAACGGAACAACATTTACAGAAGTTGGAAAATTTGCCGGTGCTGGGAACAGCAACAGCGTACAAGCGTACAACTTTATTCATTATAATATTAACGGGCAGTCTTACTACTATCGCATTAAACAAGTTGATGTTGATGGCAGGGCTGCTTACTCAAAAGTAATTCGTATTAACGTTACTGTATTTGGATTTACAGCACTTTATCCAAACCCGGTACAAGACAAAACTACACTCAACTTTACTTTACAACGTTCATCTTTAGTGGCTGCAATTATAACCGATGCCTCGGGAATGCTGGTTTATAAGTACAGCGGGCATTATGATAAAGGAAATAACAGAATGAATCTTGATCTTAGTCCGTTGTCTGCAGGATTATACATCCTTACCCTGAATGATGATTCAGGAAACAAACAAACATTCCGGTTTATTAAAACGAACTGAAAATAATTTTAGAAAAACCAAAGCCTGCTGCATGATTTGTGGCGGGCTTTTTATTTATTCTCCTTTAAAATCAGCTTTTCTTTTCTCTAAGAATGCAGCAATACCTTCATGATAATCGTATGTGGAAGCTGCTTTTTGCTGAAACTGATCTTCCATATTCAATTGTTCTTCCCATGTATTGCTGAACGAATGATTCAATGCGTGTTTGGTATAGGCTAATCCTTTGGTGGGCATGTTAGCCAATGTGTGTGCCATTTTTTTACTTTCTTCTTCAAATGGTACATCGGCAAAAACTTTATAAATCATTCCCAGGCGTTCGGCTTCGTTGGCGGAAACTTTATCGCCTGTCATCATCAATGCACTTGCTTTTTGCCAGCCAATTAAACGGGGCAGTGTAAATGTTCCGCCACTATCTGGTATTAAACCAATTTTTGAGAATGCCTGAATGAAAGAGGCTGATTCAGCCGCTACAATAATATCACAACACAAGGCAATGTTTGCACCTGCACCTGCAGCCACTCCGTTTACCGCAGCTATAACAGGCTTGGGTAAATTGCGGATGCGTTTTACAATGGGGTTATAGTGCTCTGCCAGGATCTGTGTCATAGTTGGTTTATCATTTCCAACCAGCTCGCTAATATCCTGTCCGGCACTGAAAGCTTTGCCTGCGCCTGTGATATATACACAACGAATTTCATGCAGCGATGCACATTCATCTAATTTATTTTGCAGCAGTAAAGCCATTTCACGGTTAAATGCATTGAATTTATCAGGACGATTGAGCGTAATAAAAGCAATGGAGTTTTTTATTTCAAATAAAATGGAAGTCATCATTATTTTTTACGAAAGTACAGATTCCCCTTTAGGGCAATGTCATTAAATGAAGAGTTGTGCAAGCTAACAGGTATGTCATCACGCTTGATGGCGTGATGGCATACCTGCAGCAGTAATATAAACCCTTAATTTAATGACATTTAAAATAATCGAACGGCTCTTTGCAATCATTACATTGAAACAAAGATTTGCATGCTGTTGATCCAAATTCACTGATCATTCTTGTATTGTTTGAGTTACAATGCGGGCATGGTACTTCATCGTCTGGCCACTTGGAGTGGCCTGACGAATACTGCGGCGGAGCAATGCCGTATTCTTTCAATTTTCGTTTTCCTTCCTCACTCATCCAGTCGGTTGTCCATGGGGGAGAAAGAGATTGTGTGATTTTTATTTTTTTAAAGCCAAGAGTAGTTAATTCAGTACGGATATCAGCAGCAATCATATCCATTGCAGGGCAACCTGTATAAGTGGAAGTGATGACAATTTCAAGCTCATCATCTTTTATTTTTATGTCACGAACTATTCCAAGATCAATAATGCTTAAAACCGGAACTTCCGGATCTTTTATTTCTTCCAGATAAGCGTAAAGAATTTTTTTATCAATTGCTGTGTTCATGATTTTTACCATTGACTTTCCGGGTAAGTTTTTTGCAGATATTGCAGCTCTGTTAAAATAAAACCCAGGTGTTCAGTATGCATTCCTTCTTTGCCGCCGGTTTGCATAAA
>CAMTVU010000018.1:0-15044 GCA_947085245.1 uncultured Chitinophagaceae bacterium
AAAAGTAGTAAGTAACACAAAGGACTCTAAGAAAACACAAAGGACACGAAGAAGTTATTTTTCATAATCAATACGTTGTGTTCTTCGTGTCATTCTTTGTGTTCGTTGTGTTCCCCCTTTATCAACCTTTGAGACAGCCTCAAACAAAATTTCATTACCGGCTTTAGCCATGAAGTGTTAAACCAAAAAATTGAAATCCTCCCGGCGTTTTCATTTTCCTTCGTAACTTTTGCCGAAATCATTTACCATGTGGCAAAACATACTTGAATATTTTCAAACACTGGAACAGCGTCCGCTGGAGCGGATGGCCATTCTTGTTGGCGGCTTGCTCTTCTTCTGGATCATTGAAGGCGCTATTCCTTTATTTCCGCTCAAGTATAAAAAAACTAAGCTGCGCCATGCAGGCGTCAACTTTGTATTTACAGTTATACATCTCATCATTCATACCTTTCTTGCAATATTTATTATTCAACTGTCTGACTGGTGTTTGCATAACAGTTTTGGTTTGGTGTATTGGTTCAGTGCTAACATTGTTGCAACTATTTTCATTGCTGTACTGGCGCTTGACTTCAGCAGTTGGTTGGTGCATTTGATCATGCACAAGGTTCCTTTGTTGTGGCGCTTTCATCTCATTCATCACAGCGATACTAATGTGGATGTAACTACCGGCTTGCGCCACCACCCCGGTGACAGTTTATTGCGGGGAATCTTTTTTCTGCTGTTGATCTTTATTTCAGGAGCACCTATGTACAGTGTAATGATGTACCAAACGCTGGTTATTGTTGCTACCGCATTTACACATGCTAATATGCGTTTACCGGTATCGCTTGACAAAGCGTTGAGTTATTTTTTGATTTCTCCCAACATGCATAAAGTGCATCATCATTGGAAACAACCTTATACCGATAGTAACTATGGCGCTGTGTTTTCAATCTGGGACCGGTTGCTGGGTACATTTAAAAGTTTAAATATAAAAGAAGTGCGATACGGCCTTGATCGCTACTATCCTGAAGAGAAAGATGAAGATGTGCTGATGCTGCTGAAAAAGCCATTTGGAAAATTAGAGAAGTAAGCAAGCTGGCAATATGATTACAATGTAAATCATTAAGAAAGCAGATTATTTTGATTCATTTTTTATTTAATCTACTTTATAAATCATGGCTAAAGCCGTTCCTTCTTAAATCATTTAACCCAAGCCTTAAGGCTTGGGTTATAGTATGAAAAGCTATGGCTTTAGCCATGATCTCGCCAGAAAATGGTCGGGGCTTCCTTATTTCATGAAAATTTCTACTATTATGAAAATAATTTTTCAAAATCAAGCCATTGATTTTCAGTGTATTTATAAAAAATAGCTATCGTTTTCTGCCAGCTACTAAAAAAAAGATGGTACTTTGTGTTGCATAGTACTGAATTTATACTTAGCTTTGTCTTGTCAATGAAATTATGATCAGTGAAAAGCAGAGAATTGATAAGCGGGTTGAGCTCCCTTCTCATCATTCACTACTCATCACTCATATTTAAAACAAACTCCTCAGTTTATGAATATCGAAAACACACAAAGTCAGATGCGCAAGGGAGTACTGGAGTTTTGCATTCTCTCCGTTATCAAGCGGGGCGAAGTTTACCCCAGTGATATTATTGAGGAAATGAAAAAGGCAAACCTTAACATCCTCGAAGGAACCCTGTATCCGCTTCTTACCCGTTTGAAAAACGCCGATTTCCTTACCTATCGTTGGATTGAAAGCAGCAGCGGGCCTCCCCGCAAATATTTTTCATTAACCGAAAAGGGCGCAGCTTTTTATAAAGAGCTGGAACAAACCTGGAACGAAATGGCCAGCGCCGTACAAGCTGTAACCAAACAGAACGGAAGGTCAAATGCAGTTGTAACCGGCGAAACAATAAAAGTTCACCCGTCAACGGAAAATGAAAATCCACTTTAACCATTAAACTGTTATTATTATGAAAAAGGTCATTAATATAAATTTCAAGGGCCGGATAATTCCAATAGAGGAAACGGCTTTTGAACAATTACAAAAATATACTGAGAGCCTGCGCCGCTACTTTGCCAATGAAGAAGGCCGTGATGAAATCATCAACGACATTGAAGATCGCATTGCAGAACTCTTTGATGAAGAACTGAAAAAAGGTGCAACCTGTATTACCGATGCAAGTGTTAGCAACGTTACAGCCAGCATGGGCAGCGTTGAAGATTTTGAGCAAATGGATAATGAAGGAGCCACAACAACAAACGGTCACAGCAGTTCATCTTCATCATCCCCGTCTGCTTCTGCAACTGCAGAAGAAGTACGTGGAAATTTAAGCCGCAATGGAAATGATAAAATCCTGGGTGGTGTGTGCAGCGGCTTAGCCAATTATTTAAAGATTGATCCTACAATCGTTCGCATTTTATTTGCGTTGATTACATTGGGTGGCTTTGGTGCAGGTGTGTTGGTATATATTATTATGTGGATCATTCTGCCGGTCAAAGATCTCAAAACAAATATCCGCAAACGTCTTTTCCGCAATCCCGATGATAAAGTAATTGGTGGTGTTGCAAGTGGTATTGCTAAATACTTTGCTATTCCTGTTTGGCTACCCCGTGTAATATTTCTGTTGCCTCTAATCCTTGGAGTTTTTTCATCTGTCTTCCGCAATATGTGGTGGGGCGATTTTGATTTTCATCCCGGTCCTTTATTTTTTACGGGCGGATTTGGCGGCACCCTGTTCTTAACATACATTGTTTTGTGGATTGTATTACCATTGGCCAGCAGCGCTACTGATAAATTACAGATGCGTGGTGAAAAGATTGATGTGAACAGTATTAAAAATGCCGTGCAGGAAGAGTTGGGCAGTACTGTAAAAGAACGTGCCGCACAAATGGGCGAAGAGTTGAAAGAAGGTGCACAGAAAATAGGCACCACTATTAGTGAAGGCGCACAACGTGTAGGTGCCGAGATCAGTTCAAAAAGCAAAGCTTTTGCAGTAGAAGCCGGTCCTGTTGCAAAAAGTGCAGGAAGCGGAATTGGCAATGCCATTGGTATTTTATTCAAAGCGTTCTTTTTGTTTATTGCCGGTATCATTGCTTTTGCTTTGCTGATGGTATTGTTTGCTGTTACACTCGGAGGCATTGCTGTTTGGCCTTTGAAAGATTTTTACTTTGAAGGTGCTGTTCAAAACTTTTCTGTATGGGGAACACTTATCTTCTTCCTGTTTGTTCCTGTTGTTGGTTTTTTTATATGGACGATCCGAAGGATTTTCAACATCCGTTCAAAAAACAGTTACCTCGGCTGGATATTTGGAAGTCTTTGGACAATTGGATGGGTCTGTGCAATTATGCTTGTATCAAGCATATTTAAAAACTTCAGGTCTTATGAAGAAGTTGAACAAACCGTTCCTGTTACGCAGCCTCTTTCAAAAAATATACTGGTAAAGGTTTCAGAACCGGCATTGCGTTACAGTGGCCATTACTGGTGGATTGATAACGACAGCGATAACAATGGATGGGATATTAATGATGATACTTTGTGGATCAGCAACATTAAGGTACGTGTTGAAAAAAGTGCAGACTCTTCTTACAGTGTAAAAACCATCCGTTACAGTTACGGACAAAACAGGAAAGATGCCGAAACAAAAGCCGGTAAAATAAAATTCAACAGCAACTATAAAGACAGTGTGCTTGATCTAGGAAACGGTATTGCTATTGACAAAGAAAGCAAATTCCGTGGACAGAAAGTATTGGTGCTTGTTTCGGTTCCTGTTGGCAGTAAGATCCGTTTTGATAAATCACTTTCAAACAAGTTGTATCCGTTTAACATTCGCATCAATCCCGGTCACCGCCGCTATTGGAAAGATGAAGGCGATTTTGACTTTGATGTTGATATGTCTTTTGATTATGATGCAGATACAGATTATATCATGACATCGGATGGCTTGCAAAGAGTTGACGGAAAGTACAAATCAAAAAACTACAATGAGCAGGATGTAAATGAAGAAATGAAAAACATCCAGGAACAAAAGAAAGAATTAGAAAGAAAAGAACAGGAGTTGCAGCAAAAGAAAAACAATACCGATACCAATCGCTACCGTTATACCCCTGCTTCACCAAAAGCACCTGAGAAAAACACAAAGCAAATTGTGCAGAAACTGAATACAGGCAGTGACAGTCCGTTTATACCAATAACGGTAAATGCACTGTAAGCACCGTGGTTAAAGTTGGAACAGCCAACGGCCCCAATGTTTTGAAAGAAACGGCGGGGCTTTTTTCTCCCCTCCCGGGAGGGGACTTAGGGGTGGGTTTGGTAACCTTTCTTTCATTTATAAAATTTTCTTTTTGTCTCCTTTCAAATTTTCCTTCCTGTTTTCCGCAGCAATTGTTTTCAGCTTTACTTTCTCATTTGCTCAATCTGCACATGAAAAGAAACCGCCGGTATCAAAAGAATTATATGATACCATTTTTCAGCTCGACAGTTCTCTCTTCAAAGCCTTCAACGAAAAAAACCCGGAAGAAATAAAAAAGTTCTTCAGCAAAGACCTTGAGTTTTATCACGATAAAACCGGGCTTACTGTTTATGCATACAATATGGAAGTGTTCAAAACAAATTTTGCCCGTGCTGGTGATTTAACAAGAACCCTTATCAAAGAAAGCATGGAGGTTTTTCCTGTTCCCAATTATGGAGCGGTGCAGATTGCTTCTCATCGTTTTTGCCATACCGAAAACGGAAAGCTTGATTGCGGCACTTTTAAGTTCATTCATATATGGAAGAGAACAGAAGAAGGTTGGAAGATTACAAGGATTGTGAGTGTGGATCATTAGCGAACGTTTTTTATTGAAGCGTTGTCTGGTTGTATTTGCGAAAGTCTTTGACCTCACAAAAACTTTCGCTTTTTTTATTAAGACCTTGATATTAAGCCCTCCTTTAAAATTGTCGTAGGGTTATGGGGCATAGAAACTTTCGCATATATTTGATTATGCGTCATATTAGAGAAACCCGAAATGAACAAGAAATTGAAAATGATTTACATACTACTGATATTGACACTAAACTTTTCTTGTGTTGAGAAGAAATCGACCGAAAAAGAAGTTAAGAACTCTGAATTAGTAATTACTTTAAAAGCTGACACCTTAAACTTTACTTCTGGAATACGTGCTATCTTTCAGGACAGTAAAGGCAATTATTGGTTTGGAAGTCATAATGAAGGTGTAAGTTTTTATAATGGAAAAACATTTGAATACTTTACAAGCAATCAAGGTTTATCCGACAATCAAATCCGTTCAATCCAAGAAGACAAGAATGGAAAAATTTGGTTTGGAACTTCAAAAGGAATAAGTGTATATGACAAAGGAAAGTTTACCACCTATTCAACAAATTTTAATAATCCAAGATATGAATGGAATGGAACCAATGGAGATTTATGGTTTTATGCTGGTGAAGAAGACGGAATAAATCGTTTTGACGGAATAAATATGAACTATTTAATTTTCCCAAAACCCAAAAATGAAAATCCTGATAATACTTATGGCGTAACTGATATTTCAAAAGATAAAGACGGTAAAGTTTGGATTGCGACTTATTCAGCACTATTCAACTATGATGGTAAAATGGTAAATATCTTTGATAATGAAAAATTAAACCTAAAAGATAATAAGCTTTTGCATATAAGAAGTGTATTAGCAGATTCAAAAGGACAAATTTGGATAGGAAATAATGGAATTGGTGTTTTGCTAATGGAAGGTAATTCAATAATTAATTTTTCTGAAAAGAATAATTTAATCCATCCAACAAGCACAAGAAGAGGAGATAAATCAAAACCAGGTACACTTGAACACGTTTTTGCTATTGAAGAAGATTCAGAAGGTAATATTTGGTTTGGAGATAGAGATACAGGAGCTTGGAAATATGACGGCAAAACTTTGACAAACTATTCAATTAGTGACAAATTATCTAAACCAATGATTTGGACTATTTATAAAGACAACAAAAACAATTTGCTTTTTGGAATGGCAGACGGAAATATATTTAAGTTTAACGGAAAGACATTTGAAAAGCGATTTTAAGAAATACGAACGCACAACAGCAGTTTGGCAAAATGGCGGGTTCAGTGCTAAATTGAACATTCGGTTTTCAAATAAACATTAGTGCTAAATTGAAAGTAAGCGCTTCTAAATCCGCCACTTCGCCAAGCTGCAAAACGTTATGCGTCACCCTATCGGCGACAGTGCATACATTGAGCAGATAAACAATTCATGACAAATTTGACTTCCACAATTAACATAAAAGATAAAAGTGAAACAGACAACTTTATTAAAGTTTCACCATTCAGAAAAGAAATTCGCAAGACCGAACCGCATAAGCACAGCAACTATTTTGAAATCATTTACCTTTCAAAGGGTAAAGGCACTCACAGCATAGACCAAAATGAGTTTCAAATTCAACCGCCTGTCATTTTCTTTATCAGAAAGGAGCAAGTTCACCATTGGAACATTGTAAGATCTCCGAAAGGATATGTTGTAATTTTAAAAAAAGATTTTGCTGAGAAAAGTTACGACAGCGAACTTAAAAACTTGCTTTCAAAACTTAGCGGACTTATTAAGTTACAATTAAAAGAACCCACAACCATTGAACAAATTTTTGAATTGCTAATAAAGGAAAACAATTTTACGGTGGTAGAGGGCTTGCTGAAAGCCTTATTTGCAAAAATCCTTGAAACATCAAAACCAATATCGAACAAAACAAAAATAACAAACAATCTTTTTCAGTCATTTAAAGACTTGTTGAGTAAAACGGACGAACTTAAAAACAGCGTTGCCAATTATGCAGGTTTATTAAATACTACACCGCAAAACCTAAATGCAATTTGCCGGAAATCCGTTAATCAATCTGCAACCGAAATCTTAGCAGAATATATCATCAGCGAAGCCAAACGATTGTTGATTTACACCAACAACACTGTTTCTGAAATTTCTTTTTCATTAGGTTTTGCTGACGCTTCGCATTTTGTAAAATACTTCAAACGATATACAAGACAAACGCCGCAAGCCTTTCGCAGTTTATAGGCTATACCATACTATTTTCAAATATACCGCAACTTATTGTTTTTATTGTATCAGCTTTGTAAGCCAGAATAAAGTTCAATAAAATAAAAGTAGTATGAAGTACTTTCCGTTTATAATCGCTGCTGTTTTGCTTTCAGCTTGCAATCAGCGAACTGATGGTACTCAAATTTTACAAAGCCGCATTGACAGTTTGCAAGCCAAATTAGACGAAAGCTACAAACCTGGCTTTGGAGAATTTATGAGTGGTATACAAGCACATCACTCTAAACTATGGTTTGCAGGACAAAACGAAAACTGGAAACTTGCACACTTTGAAGTTCACGAAATAATGGAAGCCATTGAAGACATTCAGAAATTCCAAACTGAAAGAAAGGAAAGCCAGATGGTAGGAATGATAAATCCTGCATTGGACAGCATCAATACTGCTATTCAGCAGAAAAACCCTACACTATTCAAAAGCAGTTACATATTGCTGACAAACACCTGCAACAATTGCCATCG
This sequence comes from uncultured Chitinophagaceae bacterium, assembly GCA_947085245.1. Taxonomy (GTDB): domain Bacteria; phylum Bacteroidota; class Bacteroidia; order Chitinophagales; family Chitinophagaceae; genus Lacibacter. Next base: position 7,556 of record CAMTVU010000018.1, read on the forward strand.
TGCTGCCAACTTTGATTTTAATGTTGTTAAAATTCCCGATACACAACCGTTTAGCAATCAGGATTTCAAAATAAATAAATGATGCTCAAAAATATTCTAAGTACTGACAATTCAAAAGCAACCATTCTTATCCGGCTACTGGTTGGTGCTGTTTTTCTTTCAGAAGGTATTCAAAAGTTTTTGTTCCCCGACACACTTGGAGCAGGACGATTTGCAAAAATCGGTTTGCCTTCACCTGAGTTCTTAGGAAGTTTCGTTGGCTCATTTGAAATACTTTGTGGAGCATTAGTTTTACTTGGGTTACTCACAAGATTAGCCAGTATTCCATTAATCGTTATTATGCTTGTTGCTATTGCAACCACAAAGGCAGAAGTATTAGCCGACAAAGGCTTTTGGGAAATGCTTCACGGAAGCAGAACAGACTGGGCAATGCTTTTGGGAAGTATTTATCTTTTAATAAAAGGCGGTGGCTTTTGGTCGCTTGACAAAAGGATGATGAAGAATGAAAAGTAACACTGACCTAAAAGACATAGCAAAACTTTTTCTAAAACTTGGTATTATTGGTTTTGGTGGTCCTGCGGCTCATATTGCAATGATGCAGGAAGAAGTAGTTACAAAAAGAAAATGGCTGACCGAACAGCACTTCCTTGACTTAGTTGGTGCAACAAATTTAATACCCGGCCCAAACAGCACCGAAATGGCAATTCATATCGGACACGAAAAAGGAGGTTGGAAAGGTTTAATTGTCGCTGGACTTTGTTTTATTCTTCCTGCCGTTTTTATCACAGGTATATTTGCCTGGCTTTACAAATTATACGGTCAACTTCCCGAAGTGCAACCTTTTGTTTATGGTATTAAACCTGCAATCATTGCCATAATACTCGGGGCCATTTTTCCATTGGCAAAAAAATCATTAAAGACTTTAGAACTGGTAATTATTGGCATTATAGTTTTAGCTTGTTCCTTGCTTAGCTTCAATGAAATATATTTGATGTTTGGTGCAGGTATTATCACTTTGCTTTTGACTTCATTGAAAAACAACAAAAACATAAATGGCTTTTTACCATTTCCCTTCTTACAAGTTACAGGCACAACACTTATTTCAGCAACTAACTTAAACCTGTTTTGGATTTTTCTAAAAATTGGGGCAATACTTTATGGTAGCGGTTACGTACTATTTGCATTTCTCGACACAGAATTAGTTTCGACAGGACTTTTAAGTAGACAACAACTAATTGATGCAATTGCAGTAGGACAGTTTACACCTGGCCCTGTATTTTCTTCGGTAACTTTTATTGGTTATCAAATCAACGGACTAACAGGGGCAATCGTTTCTACAATCGGAATTTTTCTGCCATCATTTTTATTTGTTGCATTGCTTAATCCGCTTGTAAAGAAAATGCGAAACTCAAAACTATTTTCTGCATTTCTTGACGCTGTAAATGTAGCTTCTGTTGCAATTATTGTTTCAGTTTGCTTTTCTATGGGCAAAGACACCATTACTGACTGGCGGACAATTACAATTGCAGTTTTGAGTATAATCCTGACGTTTGGATATAAGAAAATAAATAGTGCATTTATAGTTTTGGGTGGGTCACTAATTGGTCACTTGCTGACATTGATATGACGACAAACCGACAGAAAAAGAAGGGCGAACATACAACATAGGATTGGGTTTTCTGCTATGCTGGCAGACGTAGTAACAATGAGCTGCAAATCGCTATCATCTATTATCGGGCTTGACGTAATTCTATTTAGCTTTTTGTTGTTAACTTCAACTTCGGTTTTTCAATTGGGCTTCGGTACCGGGCTGGACATTCAATGAATACCAGCACAGCAGAAAGCCCTGAACGTAAGCTGCAACCCTATGGCGACAGTTCTAACTTTAAACTGACTGCAAGAAATAAACAGAAAAAATTAAATTTTGACTATATTAAAAAAAATAAAATGGCAACTAAAAATCGAATAGGACTTGACAAAACAAAAAGTAAACAGTTAGCAGACAATTTGAATAATCTTTTAGCTGACTATATGATGTTCTACCAAAACACCAGAGGGTTGCATTGGAACATCAAAGGCGATAAGTTTTTTGAACTTCACTTAAAGTTTGAAGAACTCTACACCAATCTTCTATTGAAAGTGGATGAAGTGGCAGAAAGAATTTTGACATTGGGTGTAACACCACTTCACACTTTTGACGATTACAAAAGCACAGCAAAAATCAAGAGTATAAAAAATGTTTCTGAGGGAAAACAAGGCGTTAAAACAATTTTAGAGGCGTTTGAAATCCTTATCATTGAACAAAGAGAACTGCTCAACCTTTCTGCCGAAACAGGAGATGAAGGTACAAATGCACTCATGAGTGATTACATCCGTGAGCAGGAAAAATTAGTGTGGATGTATTCGGCTTACTTAAAATAGCAATTTGAGAGAATGACTGCAAATATTGAATAACACATCTTCGTGGCAAGAGTAGCACGACCGCATAACATAAAGATTAAAAGAAATAAAAAAAAGAAGGACTTTGTTAAGTAATCAAAGAGTTGAGCTTCTAACAAACAGTGTAGCGTAATCAAACACGGGTGCATCTAATCCCTTCTCCGTTATCGGCAACTCTATTGCGACAGTAATATTAACCGACAACAGTGTGCTGATTTTAACCATTCGACATTTACTGACTTTTAAGACTACTTTTAGAAATGGCAAATACTACGTCTCAACACATACTAAATACCTCGGCAACCCTGCTGGGGTTTTGCCTTTTTGTTATTTCATCCTTACACATCGCCAATCACACTAAAGCATACTTTATAGATGAGTTTACCTCAATTATCGCACTGCTGTTGACATTCTCCTGTTTTTTTTCGTTCTATTCCATTCGCACCAAAAACAAATCCAGGGAAGAAAGGTTTGAGACAATTGCTGAATACTTTTTTATAATTTCTCTGATTGGGATTTTGATAATTATTTTACTCCTTACTTTCAATGTTTTAAAATAAAATATCAATCATGAATGCAGCTTCCCACCTTGAAAAGCATTTTTCATCTTCCGACCTTATAAAAGACGTTGTAATAGGTATGTCAGATGGGCTTACTGTTCCTTTTGCTTTAGCAGCCGGATTAAGTGGTGCAGTTGCCGACAATCACATAGTAATTACAGCTGGGCTTGCAGAAATTATTGCCGGCAGCATTGCAATGGGTTTAGGTGGATTTTTAGCCGGACAAACAGAAACTGACCACTATAAATCTGAATTAGCTAAAGAATATGCAGAAGTAGCGACCATACCTGAAAAGGAAAAAGAAGAAGTAAGGGAGTTGTTTGCAGAATATGGTTTTAGCGAAGCCTCTCAAAATTTATTGGCTGATGAATTAGCAAAGGATAAGGACAAGTGGGTAAAGTTTATGATGAAATATGAATTGGCTTTGGATGAACCCGACCCTAAAAGAGCCACTAAAAGTGCATTGAACATTGGGCTTTCGTATGTAGTGGGCGGATTTATTCCTTTGGTTCCCTACTTTTTTACTACCCACCCACATGAAGGATTAAAAATATCAGCCGTTATCACCATTATATGCTTATTAATTTTCGGAGGGTTTAAAAGTAAATTTACAGGGCAACCCATTTTTAGAGGAGCAATAAAAGTAGCTTTCATTGGGGCTATTGCCGCAAGTGCGGCATTTGGAATTGCAAAACTGATTGGCGCTTAACATTAAAAAACAAAATAAAATGGATATAAATACACAAGACCTTCTTAAATCAGGAGACGAACAACTTACCAAACTTCAACAAATAGTTCAGAAAGCCATTGAAGAAGAAAAACTAATTGTTGAAAATCTTTTACATCAGCCAAAAGAAGTTTTAACCAGGGGCCAAAGCATTTCCGACAAGGTTGCAAGATTTGGTGGTAGTTGGAAGTTTATCATTAGTTTCTCCGTTATACTTTCTGTTTGGATTATATTTAATACCCTCACTCCCAAAAGGGACGACTTCGACCCTTATCCCTTTATACTTATGAATTTGGTATTATCGGCAATTGCTGCATTACAAGCTCCCGTAATTATGATGAGCCAAAACCGAAAAGAAGAAAAAGACAGGAAAAGAAGCGAAAATGATTATCTTATAAATCTGAAAGCAGAGTTAGAGGTAAGAAGTTTACACCAGAAAATCGACTTGCTGCTTGAAGAACAAATTAAATTATTGTTTGAAAGTCAGGCTAAGCAATTAGAAATTTTAAAATCCATTGAGGATAAAGTATCAAATAAGCATAGTTAACCGGCAAACAGACACTATGACAAATACAGAATTTACCATACGAGTTTTAGTTGCATTACTTGCCGGTTTTATAATCGGCTTTGAACGCCAGTGGCATCACAAATCAGCAGGGTTAAGAACAAACACATTAGTAGCTGTTGGTTCCGCCTTATATGTTTTGCTATCTATTATGATTATACATCCTAATGGTGATATAACAAGAGTTATTGGACAAGTAGTTACTGGAATTGGGTTTTTATGTGCTGGTGTAATTTTCAGAGAAGGAATAAGCGTTCATGGGCTTACTACAGCTGTAACAATTTGGTGCAGTTCAGCTATTGGCTGTTTGGCAGCAGCAGGGTATTTTGTTGAAACACTTATTGCTACATTTTTAATCCTTGCAATTAATTGGGTTTTAAAACCAATAGACAAGTGGCTAACAAATAGAAAGCAAGATGAAAAATAAAGTTTACCCTCAACGATATTTTATGCCTTTTACTCCACTAAACCTTTTGAAAAAGTAATAAATGAAAACAACAACGAATCAAATCAAGTGGTTATCCGAGCCGGAGAAACAAGATTATCCATCAGCATTTTCATATCTGAGTTTAATTTTTGATGAAACCGATGTAAATTTATTTGTCGATAAACTAAAAAAAACAACTGTCGTCTTTTATAAAGCCAAAGACCTTTTTAGAGCAAGCTTTTTATCCCTTTTAGGAATTAGCAACAAGCATATAAAAAAAGACATCAAGAAAATCAAAAATGACGTCAGTCTGTCTCCGATACTTCTTGTTAGAAATTCAGGTGACGGAAAAGTAATAATTGCAGATGGCTACCATAGATTATGTGCAGTTTATTCTCTGGACGAAGACGCATTAATACCTTGTAAAATAGTTTAAAAAAGTAAAATGAGGTTTTCCAGAACAACAAATATTTTATTGCTTGGAGCCAATATCTGGTATTTTGGAGAAGGAATGATGGGGCCCTTGTTTGCAGTTTTTGCTGAAAAAGTTGGAGGTGATATTCTTGATATAACTTGGGCCTGGGCAACATATCTTGTTATAACTGGATTAACATACATCCTTGTTGGCAAACTTCTTAATGGGAAAGATTACAAGGAAAAAGCAATGGTATTTGGATATACACTTAACGCACTATTCACTTTTGGCTACTTGTTTGTATCATCTCCAATTCATCTTTTTATTGTTCAGGCCGGTCTTGGCATATCAGAAGCAATTGGCACACCAGCCTGGGATTCACTATATGCAAAAAACCTAACCGATGATATGGACTCTTATGCCTGGGGACTATCTACGGGACAATCTCAAATAGTAACAGGAATAGCGTTTGGAATTGGTGGCTTAATAACTCATTTTATTTCTTTTGAAGTACTTTTCATAACAATGGGGATTATACAATTAGTAGCGGCAATAGTGACAGCACAACTTCTGTTCATAAAAAAGAATACAAAATAATAATCACTGAAGGATTATGCTGCTGTTAAGCAACCAATTCTTTATTAAATCCATAAAATGAATAGCAATGCAAAAAAAGTTGCAGACATTACCCTTGCATTTTGGATAATGAAAATTTGTGCAACCACATTAGGTGAAACAGCTGGCGACTTATTGTCAATGACTTTAAATATTGGCTATGCAACAAGCACTATCATATTATTAAGCTGCTTTTTCATTTCACTAATTATCCAGCTTAAATCAAAAAGTTATCATCCAATAATTTATTGGCTTGTTATCCTTACTACAAGTACTGCAGGCACTACCATGTCTGACTACATGGACAGAACATTAGCACTTGGGTATGCAACAGGTTCCTTAATACTTGCAGGGCTGCTAATCACCATGCTCTGTATTTGGTGGTTTACCGAAAAATCACTTTCAGTAACCAATATTAAAACATTCAGACCTGAAATGTTTTATTGGACGACAATTCTTATTTCTAATACATTGGGTACTGCACTTGGTGACTTTTTGGCTGACAATTCTGGGCTTGGCTTTTTGGGTGGTGCTGCTTTAATTGGTTCGCTATTATTGTTGATTACTTTGGCATACTACTTTACCAAACTATCTCACATAGCTTTATTTTGGGCAGCTTTTGTTTTGACACGACCCTTCGGTGCAACCTTTGGCGACTTACTGACAAAACCAACAACAAAGGGTGGTTTGAACTTTGGAACAGTTGGTGCATCATTAGTATTGTTTGCCATTCTCACAATTTTGGTAGTGACAGAATACCAAAAAATAAAATTACGGGCAGACGAGAAGAGCAGCCGATAACAATGGGTTTTCTTCTATGCTGGCTGACGGAACACGGAATACCAGCACAGCAGAAAGCCCTAACGTTATGCTAGCGTGATTTCGATTAAAAGTTACATTGTAATTTATTCTTCATTTAAAAATAAAAAGTATGAAACAGAAAACCATTGTAAGTATTATTCTTTCATTTCTCATGGCAATTACCATTATGGCATGCAATGAACAACCCAAGAAAGATGAAACAGCAAAAACGGATGTCCCTAAAAGTGAAACAACCCCATTACCTGCTTACGACCCAGCTATGGACCCGGTTAAAGTAGAGGCTGCATTTAATAAAGTTCTTGCTGACACGCTGAATGTAAAATTACACGAAGTGACACTTAATCCTGGGGATTCTGTCGGCATGCACACTCATCCAGACTTTACACTTTACATACTTCAGGGTGGTAGTCTTAAAATTTACCCCAAAAGCGGTGAACCACAAGTTCTCGAACTTAAAACTGGAATGGGCTTTATATTTCCAACTGTTACTCACAGTGGTAAAAATATTGGTACTACAACTATAAAACTATTGGTATCTGACATACACAGACCTAGGAGTTAAATGGTTTAACTTCCGGTATCGCCAGCTTAATCAATGGCGATACCGGATTTCTATTATGCATCCATATATGACCAATATTAATAACAGATCTATTTATTTCTCCAAGACATTCATCTGTAATGGGAAAAGCACAAACACATAACATGAACTGTGTAAAAAACCAAATATTTTTTGTCTTTTTTATGGTTTAGCTGAGCAATAATTTGGTTGATAAACGCTGTTGTTTTTTACCACTGCATATACCTGTTTCAAAAGTTTATTACATACTGCTATCAATGCTTGTTTTCCCGTTTTTCCGTTAGCTCTTAAGCGTTCATACAAGGCTTTACACGCCGGATTGGTCTTCATAGCATTCAT
>CAMTVU010000019.1:0-7908 GCA_947085245.1 uncultured Chitinophagaceae bacterium
CCTCTTGCCATAACAACAAGATACTTTCCCACTGTAAATGATGCAAGAAAATAATACAATTATTATACAGTGCATTTGTGGAAAAACGCCCTGCTTTTTCTGAAAATAAAAAAAGGCTGCCTACTTTTGAGACAGCCTCTTACTTTTTATGGTAAGCAATTAGCTGATCGAATGCCTCGCTTTCGCCAGAGTTTTATCTTTCTCAGGTTGGCCCAATGGTTTATCTTTTGCAAAATCAACAAGAATAGGAGCGGCAACAAAAATAGATGAGTAAGTACCCGTAACAACACCAATCAACATTGCAAATGCAAAGCCTCTTGTTACCTCACCGCCAAAGATGAAGAGGATAAGTAATGTTAAGAACACTGTCAATGATGTCATGATGGTACGTGCCAGTGTATCATTGATGGCCTTATTAAGAATGGTGCCCTTATCCTGACCAAACATTTTTGCACTGTATTCACGCACACGATCAAATACAATAACCGTATCGTTCATTGAAAAACCTATCACCGTTAAGATGGCTGCAATGAAGTGCTGATCAATTTCCAGCGGGAAGGGAACAATATTTCTCATGAAAGAGAATACGGCTAAGGTTACCAAAACATCATGCAGTAATGCTACAATGGTTCCAAGTGAATATCTCCAGTCACGGAAACGTACAAAGATGTATAAAGTAATTGTAAGCATACCAAGAATGGTTGCCCAGAGAGCGCCTTTTTTCAAGTCATCTGAAATGGTGGGCTGTACTGTTTGTGAACTTTGTTTGAATTGTTTATCAAATTGCTGGTACGTAGTTCCCTCTGGCAGGAAGGGTTTCAATCCTTCAAACACCCTGGTTTCAACAATTGAATCTACCTGCTGGCCCGGTTGTTCAATCAAATAGTCAGTAGTAATATTCAATTGCCTGCTGCTGCCAACTGTTTTAATGATGGGGAACTTGTTTAATACCTTGTTCAAAGCATTGGCTACTTCTTCGTTCTTCATTTCACGGTCAAACTTAATAGTATAGCTGCGTCCGCCTCTGAATTCTACACCGTAATCAAAGCCATTAAAAATAGAACCGATACCAAGCAGCAATACAACCAGTGAAATACCATAAGCAATCTTACGGTACTCAATAAATTTGTAGGCTGCATGTTTAAAGATGCGGCTTGAAATACCGGTGAAATATTTAAAATGACGTTTTTTATTTGTCCAGAAGTCAGTGATCAGCCTGGATACAAGAATTCCGCAGAACAAACTCAGGAGAATACCAATGATTTGTGTTGTGGCAAAACCTTTCACAGGGCCTAATCCAAAATATAAAAGTATAAAAGCAGTTAATAAGGTTGTTACGTGTGCATCCAGTACAGGAGCAAGAGAACGTTTATAGCCATCTTCAACAGCCAACTGGTAACTCTTTCCTTTTGTTAACTCCTCTTTGATACGCTCAAAAATAATTACGTTGGTATCAACGGCCATACCAATTGTAAGTACAAGGGCCGCAATACCGGCTGCGGTTAATGTAGCGCCAAAAGCGCTTAAAACCCCAACGGTAAATAATAAGTTTAGAATTAATGCAATATTGGCAACCCATCCGCCTGTGTTATAATACACCATCATCAGGATGAATATCACAATAAATGAAATCATGAAAGACATGCTGCCACCTTTGATTGCTTCGGCGCCAAGTGTTGGACCAACCACCTGTTCCTGTACAATTTTAGCAGGAGCAGGGAGTTTACCTGTACGTAAGATGCTTGCCAGATCATTTGCTTCCTGTATAGAAAAATTTCCGCTGATCTGAGAATTACCACCGGCAATAGCACCATTATTCACACCCGGAGCTGAGTACACATAATTATCCAAAGCAATAGCAATTGCATATTTACCATTGAAAGCATCACCTGTCATTTTTTCCCAGATACCGGCGCCTTTAGCATTCATACTCATGTTCACAAGTATCTCATTATTACGCTGATTGAAATCCTGGTTGGCATCAATAATATACTCGCCTGTCAGTTTTGGAACATCAGAACCCGGAATGGTTTTGATTACATATACCTGTAGTAAGCTTTCGCCTTTTTTGTTTTTCCCGTCAGGTTTTGCACCATAGAGGAAACGCATTGTACTTGGAATAGATGCTTTAACAATTTCAAGATTTACATATTTAGAAAAAGCAGCTGTATCTGAAATGCGGATCAAACCAATAGTAGCTGAACTGAAGCCTTGTGCAGGACCTTCGAGTTGCTGAAAAACAAGAGATGTAACCGGTTGATCATTTGCTGATGCAGGTTTGGTTGTATCTTTTGCTGCAACACTGTTTGTATCAATTTTTGATGTATCTGCAACTGCACCGCTTAAGTACGCTTTCACTTTCTGATCCATTTGCAAAAGACTTTGCTTTACTACAGGATCATCATTGCGGTAAGTTTCCCAAAACTCCAGGTTAGCAGTTGCCTGTAAGAATTTACGTACACGAACGGGATCATCAATACCGGCCAGTTCCACCGTAATGATTCCTTTATTTTCATCATAGCTGATGTTGGGTTGTGCAACACCAAACTGGTCTATCCTTGCAGTTAACCTGTCGTATGTTCTTTTAATGGCATCTCTCGCTTCCACACGTATTGCATCAATTACTGCGCCATTGCCTGCATCTATTTTAATGCTTTTGTTTTTACCGCCGGCAAATAAAGCAGCCATCTTACCATCATTTGATACCTCCTTATATGCCTGCTGAAAAAGTGTAACATAATCAGCATCACTGTTTGCTTTCTTTTGAGTTGCACTTTCCAGGGCTTTATTCAGAATGGGATCTTTGGGATTGTTGCTCATGGAGCGGATCAATCCATCCAACCCAACTTCAAGTGTTACGTTCATACCACCCTGCAAATCCAAACCAAGATTTAATTCACTTTCAAGAGCTTTTTGATAGGTAAGTTTTGAATAAGGCCATACATTCAAAACATACTTTTCCTTCATGCTGTCTATGTAGCGACGATACGTGGAATTTACAGCAGAGTCTCTTGTTTCTTTTGAAGCGTTACCGAAATTATTTTTAACAAATTTCTCCGCCCTGGCTTTTTGTTTACTTTCAAAATTATTAACGATCCATGTAAAACTCAGTTGGTACAGGGAAATAATGATCAAAGCAATTGTAAAAATCTTTACCAAACCTTTCAGTGCCATAATAGAATATTAATTTGGGTTCATTTTAAGGACGGCAAAGATAGGGGTTTCAATGTGAAAGCGAACAGCCCCAATCTACTGTTTGCCACCATATAAGGCAGTTTGAAGTTGGTCTTTAAGTCCTAATTTTGGGCATGTTCAAAACTGTACAGCTTTCCTATTTGGGTTTGATAGTTATCTCCCTTTTTATAGCCTGTAAAACAGCAAAACCTGTAGTATCAAAAAAAAATCTGCTCGAAAGCCTAATGGCAGCTAATCCCGATGCTTTTGACCGGGTACTCAAAAACCGTGATTCCATGCGGGTGCAAATTGTTTACACCCGTATTGACAGGGATAAAAAAAACCATCCGCACTTTACCGATTACTATTTCAACGAAAAAAATGACCTGTATTTCTATCCGGCATCAACAGTAAAAATGCCGGTTGCCTTCCTTGCCCTGGAAAAACTTAACAAACTCGGCATTGCCCGAAATACCACCATGATTACAGAAAAAGGGTATGTCGGCCAAACCGTTGTTTATAATGATCCAACTTCTGCAGATGGGCGGCCCACAATTGAACACTACATCAAAAAAATATTTCTGGTAAGTGATAACGATGCCAATAACCGTCTTTATGAATTTTTGGGACAACAGTATATCCATGATCAATTGGGCAGTAAAGGGTATCATGATGCACAGATCATCCGCCGCCTTGCCATTTCAATGCCGGAAGACCAGCATAGAATAACCAACCCCATCAGCTTTCGGGACAGTACAGGTAAAATCATTTTTGAACAACCGCAACTCAGCAGCAGTTATCCCTATCTTGTTCGTAACGATTGGATCGGGAAAGGATATATCAATGATGAAAATGTATTGGTGAATGAACCCATGGATTTCAGCCGCAAGAACCGTATCTATTTAACCGATCTGCATCAACAATTACGCTGTGTACTTTTTCCTGAATCTGTTTCCAAAAATCAGCGATTTAATTTAACGGAAGACGATTACAGATTCCTGTATCAATACATGAGCCAGCTACCTTCTGAAACAAAGTTTCCTGAGTATGACACAACAGAATTTTATGATGCTTACTGCAAGTTTCTGCTATTTGGAACACAGAAGAACAAACCGCTTCCAAAACACATCCGCATCTTTAATAAAGTAGGATGGTCTTACGGTTTCATAACAGATGTTGCTTACATTGTTGATTTTGAAAAGAACGTTGAGTTTATGCTGAGTGCAACCATTTACTGTAACGAAGACGGAATAATAAATGATGATAAATATGATTACAACACGGTTGGCTTGCCTTTTTTGGAAACGCTTGGCCAAGCCATTTATAATTATGAGTTGAAACGTAAACGGAAACATCAACCAAATCTTTTAAAGGTTAAAATGCAGTATGATAAATAAAAGTTGGCGAAAGAGGGATGTTGAGGTATGCCATACCTTCTGCCTGATTCGAAATTACATCAGTATAATTCAGGTATGGCATACCTTTTCAGGTATCAGGACAATTATGTATGGCTTAACTATGGCGTTAATGATATTCATCTTTTCTGCCTGCAAGAAGAAAGACAATGTGCGTAGCACAAGTGCACTCATGATGGTGATTAATGCTTCGCCCAATGCAGGTAAAATTGATTTATTACAAAACTTAAAGCTTATTGGCAATGGTCAGTTTGATTATGTAAAAGGATTGAATCTGCCCCCGGTTTTTTATTATACGGTTGACAGTGGTTTCAATAACTATAAAATAAGAAAGGGTGCAGATGAATTTGCAAATGCACTGTTGAGCAATACATCAAACAATGTTTCTTTCTGGATCTATGATTCATTATCAACTTCAACAGTAAAATACCTGTTGCTTGCAGACAACCTGGATACACCCGGAAGAGCAAGAGCAAAAGTGCGTTACCTTTTTCTGTCGCCCGATATGGATACTGTGAATGTTACAAGAAATGGAACAGATACCATTTACCTAAACGCTTCGTATTACAAAACGCAACAGCAGGTTAATAATGGCAGCCTGGCATCATTTGTTTTGGCCGATACAGGGAATGCTCTTATAAAATTTGTTCCGAAAAATACAACAACCGCCTTAAGAATCTATCGGCATCGGTTTGATGGCAATGCTGTTTACACGTTTATCATCAAGGGTTATCGAAACAGGGCAGGGGCTGATTCACTTTCGCTTTCTGTTATAAAACACAACTAATACTAAATGGAAGAACTATTTAGTCTAATAGCGCCTTTCAAAATTTCATACTTGTATAATACCGCCCTATGTAAATGATTGGACTAAAATATATTTCGAAGCGGTATAACAATTAATAGTTACAGTTTAAGTAATTTGCGCCTCCTTGATCAGCTATAAAATAACATACAAAAAAAATGAAACTATCTTCTTTACTCGACAGGTTTAGTGAACCCGAAACATTGAAAATGGCCAAGCTCGGCCGTGAATTAAGAGCCAAAGGTGCTGATGTGATTGATCTCAGTTTAGGTGAACCCGATTTTGATACACCCCAACATATTAAAGAAGCCGTAAAAAAAGCAGTTGATGATAATTATAGTCATTATACTCCGGTTGCCGGGTATCTTGATTTACGAGAAGCTGTTTGCACAAAATTAAAACGGGATAACAATCTTGATTATAAACCGGAAAATATTGTTGTTTCAACCGGTGCCAAACAAAGCCTTGCAAATATTATGCTGGCTGTTGTTGATAAAGGTGATGAGGTAATTATACCTGCTCCATTTTGGGTAACGTATTCTGAACTGGTGAAAATTGCCGGTGGTGTTCCTGTAATTCTTTCAACCACAATGGAAAATAAATACAAGATCACTGCTGAGGAACTTGAGAAAGCAATCACCTCAAAAAGTAAAGTATTTCTTTTTTCATCGCCTTGTAATCCATCAGGCTCAGTTTACAGCAAAGAAGAATTAAAAAACCTGGCAACTGTTTTTGCAAAGCATCCCGAAGTCTTAATCATCTCAGATGAAATTTATGAATACATCAATTTCATTGGCAAGCATGAAAGCATTGCCCAGTTTGATGAAATAAAAGACCAGGTGATCATTGTTAACGGTTTGAGTAAAGGGTTTGCTATGACGGGTTACCGCTTAGGTTATATTGCTTCCAACACAACGGTTGCCAAAGCATGTGAAAAAATACAGGGACAGTTTACAAGCGGTGCCAATTCTGTAACACAAAGGGCAGCTATTGTTGCGTTAACCACCGATCTGAAACCTTCGCTTGAAATGACCAAGGAATTTGAACGCCGTAAACAACGGGTAAAAGAATTGATTGCTGCAATTCCTGACTGGACTTATGCTGAACCTGATGGAGCATTTTATGTATTTCCGCAGGTGAGTGCTTATTTCGGCAAATCAAACGGAACTGAAAAGATTGAAAATGCAGATGATCTTTGTATGTACTTGTTGAATACAGCGCATGTGTCAACTGTAACAGGCCGTGCATTTGGCTCACCTGATTGTATCCGTTTATCATTCGCCAACAGTTTGGAAAAAATAGAAGAGGCATACAAAAGAATTAAGAAAGCATTAGCTGATTTGAAATAAGAGAATACTTTTTTTTATTATACGGTAATCTTGTTCGTATATTCTTCTTCCGCCAAAAGAAAAGGGACAGCTGCTTTCTCTAAGCTGTCCCTTTAAAACATTCATAATTATTATCGTAAAAATTGATACAACGCCCAACTGGAGCCGTCATAAATCCTTAGACTATATGTGCCTGTTTGAAAACCTGATGTTGTTATATATGCACTTGAAGTATTACCACCATAGCTTTGGTCAAAGACAGTTATGCCTGTGTTAACATTAATGATTTGTATTCTACTAATATATACAGTTCCAATATAGCCGGATGCTACAGCTACATTTAGATAGGATGGTGCAGGATTGGGTGAGTATGTAAATCTCGGGTCGGTACCAGTACAAGCAGATGATGAAAAAGCGGTAAAAAATGACTTTGTAATATTAGTTCCGCATGGCTCTGTAAAGGTCACAGAAACAGTTCCTGTTGGAGGATAACTTGAAGTTGGTGCTTTTAATGCAAGAACATATCCTCCGTTGTAGTTTGTTGTCCAGCCTGTAGGTATTGTCCATTGGTAATTCGAACCGGGCCCATTTACAGAAAATGAATATGTCTGATTTGGACACCAATAAAGTGGTTGGGTTGTACTGTTGCCGCCATACATTATATAATCTGAACTTGTGTAAGCACCAACATGAATCGGTAAAGTAACTGGCGTTGTAACGCCACATGACGTAACATTAGCAGTAAGTGTAAAATTACCACTAGTTCCTGTTGCAGTTAATGTGGTGGGCGAAGTAGTGAGGCTGTTGAGCGTTGCAAGGTTAGATGGGGGCGCTACCCATGCAAAAGTTGAATTACACATCAAGCCATTGATTGAATAACTGGTGTTGCCACTGCAAATTGAGGATGGACCGCTAATGGAATAGGTTGGTTGTGTAAAGGTTACCGTGGAGCTATTGGTATTATAATTTGAACCCCCAACAGTTACAGTTGCAGATACATTACTTAATGCTTTCCCGCAGTCAGGCGTAAGAGTAATTGTATTACTGGTTGATGTAGAGATAGATGCGGGTGCAGGGTTGCCATTATAAAGCCAACCATTATTGTTTCCAAGATTCCATGTATAGTTTGTAACACCCGGAGCATTTGTTGAATTATTAACGGTAAATATTTGTGAGGTTGTGGAGC
>CAMTVU010000020.1:0-26524 GCA_947085245.1 uncultured Chitinophagaceae bacterium
AAACGAAAGTTGAGATGCAGGAATAAGAACGTAATCAGCAGCAAAATGGGAATGGCTGCCGGGTATAATTGAAAACTGGAAGCAAGATCACCTTTCAACAACGCAAGATAACTCCGCTGCAAACCACAGCCCGGGCAATCAATATGCAGCAGCATTTTACTGGGGCAGGCAAGCAAATGCTTTTCCATCCATTGAATAGTACTGGAGTATATATTCAGGAACATAATATTGAAAAAGATATTCATTACTCTGTTATGTTTTCACCCCTTTGGGGCAATGTCATTAAGTTAAGCTCCGTTAGGAGCACCCTGTTTATAGTTAAAATGCAATCGAATTATCAGGCTCCGCAGGAGCCGCCTGTTTTGTTAGGCGACTCCTGTGGAGTCTATATGATTTTGGTTTTTATTTTCTATAAACAGCCAGCCGCTCTGCGGCTTAGCATGTTAACTTAATGACATTGCCCTTTAGGGTCTGCCACACAGGCAGGGATGGGGTTAATACGCCAACGCAAACAACACCCGCTCTTTTGAAGGTTTACCCGTTAAAATGCACTTCCCTTCTTCCTGCACATTATTCAACGGAATGCAACGGATGGTTGCTTTTGTTTTGTTTTTGATCTCTTCTTCCGTTTCAGCAGTACCATCCCAATGTGCAGAAATAAAACCACCCTTCTTTTCCAGTGTTTCAACAAACTCATCCCAGGTATCGGCTTTGGTGATGTGACTGTCACGGTATGTTTTGGCTTTGTTGAACATATTCTGCTGAATATCTTCCAGCAACTGCTGAATATGCCCGGCCAGTCCATCCATGCTTACTGTTGCTTTTGTTTTTTCATCACGCCTTGCTACTTCAGCTGTATTATTTTCTAAATCCCTTCCTCCTATTGCAACACGTACAGGCACACCTTTCAGTTCATGTTCAGCAAATTTCCAGCCCGGCCTTGCATTATCAGTATCATCATATTTTACACGTACACCCATTGCTTTTAATTCGGTCATCAGCATATTTACTTTATTGCTGATTGCTTTTAATTGCTCTTCGCCTTTATAAATGGGAACAATCACTACCTGCAACGGAGCAATTTTTGGAGGAAGAATCAAACCCTGATCATCACTGTGCGCCATCACCAATCCACCAATCAATCTGGTACTCACACCCCAGCTGCTGGCCCATACATATTCTAATTTGTTTTCTTTATCGCTGAACTTTACATCAAATGCTTTGGCAAAATTCTGGCCGAGAAAATGCGAAGTGCCCGCCTGCAATGCTTTGCCATCCTGCATAAGGGCTTCAATGCAATACGTATCTTCTGCACCGGCAAAACGTTCATTGGGTGTTTTTACTCCTTTGATTACCGGCACCGCCATCCACTCTTCAGCAAATTGAGCATAAATGTCTAATATCGTTTTTGTTTCTTCAATGGCTTCTTGTGAAGTGGCATGGGCAGTATGACCTTCCTGCCACAAAAATTCAGTTGTTCGTAAAAACAAACGTGTACGCATTTCCCAACGTACCACATTGCACCACTGGTTAATAAGTATGGGTAAATCACGGTAGCTCTTGATCCAGTCTTTATAACTGTTCCAGATTATTGTTTCGGATGTTGGGCGAATGATCAATTCTTCTTCCAGTTTTGCATCCGGATCAACTATTACTCCTCCACCATTAGGATCGTTTTTTAAACGGTAATGCGTTACTACCGCACATTCTTTGGCAAAACCTTCCACATGCGCCGCTTCTTTACTTAAAAAACTTTTAGGAATGAACAACGGAAAGTAAGCATTCACATGACCCGTTTCTTTAAACATCTTATCTAATTGATCACGCATGTTTTCCCATAAACCAAAACCGTATGGTTTGATGACCATACAACCCCGAACTGCTGAGTAATCAGCCAGTCCCCCTTTTAAAATAAGATCATTATACCATTGCGAATAATCCTGTTCCCTTGTAGTTATTGCCTCTGCCATTGTTGCCTTTCCTTTTTAAGAAATGTTTAGAATTAATTTAACAGCCATCTCACAATTAAATTCGTGTTATGGCTTGTTCTTTGTTGTTGTAAAATAGTTATTTACACGAAGTTGCAAAAGTAGTAACTTCACATTACAAACCTAAATACATAACATCATGGCAACCCGAATTTTACTTTTTGCTTTGATCATTGCAGGGCTCAGCTCCTGTGCCACCTATCGTACAGGACAAACTCCTGATGACGTTTATTATTCACCCGCAAGAGAAGTGAACGGATATGTGCAGGTTGACCGTGATGAAGATAACAGGTTATCGTATAACGAAAGTAACCTGGAAGACCGCAGGTTGCGCCAGCAAATCCGTGACCCACGTTTCAGATTTGAAGATGATATTTACTGGAACAGCCCACGTTATAACAGTTGGGGTTGGAACACCTGGAATAATCCTTACAATACATGGGGATGGAATAACGGTTGGGGAATGAACTCTGGCTGGGGCTGGAATACCGGCTACAACAATTATTATGGCAATAAAGGGTATTATTCAAATTATATCTGTATTCCCGGCGGCAATAACTTAATTATCATATCAGGTCCGGGCACTCCCAAAAACAGCACCGGCATACGGTACGCTCCCCCAATACAACGTTTTGCAAATTCCGGAACCAACTTTAATGGCAAAGGAAATTCAGGAAATAGCAGCCGTTATTTTGGTGGTAACAACAACAGTAATGGCACCCGCCGTACCGGTTTCTTTGGAGGTAGTAATAATAATACCAACAACAACTCCGGTAACAACCCTACATTCAGTAATAGCAATTCTTCTTCATCTGGTGGCAACAGCCGTACTTTCAGCAATAGCGGAAACAGTTCAGGAAGTTCCAACAGCAGTGGCAGCAGTGGTTCAAAAACCACCAGTGGCCGTCGTAATTAATTGCTATCCTATTTTTCAATTCTCCAAATTGTAAAACAATGAAGAAAATTTTCATAGCAGGATTTGTCATGTTTACACTGCAGCAGAGTTTTGCACAAGATGCATTAGATGCATTGCGTTTCTCCTATCTCACAGCAACAGGATCAGCCCGGTCTCAAGCCATTGGCGGTGCAGGCATTTCGCTGGGTGGTGATATCAGTTCCACTTTTATTAACCCTGCCGGTTTGGCCCAGTTCAAAACCAATGAAATTGTATTCAGTCCCGGATTTTATATGAACAGGGCAAAACTGAATTATAACGACAGTACATTCAAAGGAAATAAAAGTGCGTTTAACACGGGAGTAAGTGGTTTAATTTTTAGCAGAGGAAGTCGTTTCAAAAGCAGCAATATCCGCAATACTACCATTGCCATTGCAGTGAATCAATCAGCCAACTTCAATTCAAAATTTGCTTATCGGGGAAGAAATAATGTCAGCTCTTACTCTGAAAAGTGGCTGGAAGAACTGGTGTATAATAATGAAACCAACTTTGATAATGCGTTGAACAATTATCCGCATGGTGCAAGCCTGGCGTTGCAGGGATATTTGATTGATTCAACCATTGGTTTTACCGGCTACCGTACCAATGCTGATATTGCTAAAATGCCATTGGATCAATCTTTCTCCTATGAAACAAGGGGCGGTATGCACGAAGCTGCATTTGCCATGGCCTGGAACAGGAAAGAAAAAATATTATATGGAGTAACCATTGGTATTCCTTTCATCAATTACAGCAGAAAAACAACAGTTACCGAAACCGATGGAACCAATAATGCTGATAATGATTTTAAGAACTTCACATTTACTGAAACATTTTCAACAAAAGGGAATGGTTTCAATGCCAGGCTGGGCGTAATTTTTAAACCGGTTGAATATTTCAGAATTGGTTTTACTTTCCATACTCCTTCCCTGCTTACGTTAACCGACCGTACAGATGCAACTGTTACAACCAATATTGAAAACTACGCCAAACGAATCAATAACGACAACAGCAAGCCTTCCACATTTACCTATTCAACAAAAGAGTTTACAGATGGTAATGATTACAGCTATCAATACCAACTGTTAACACCCTGGCGCCTGGGAGCAAGTGCATCGTATGTGTTTCGTGAAATAAAAGATGTAACCAAACAAAAGGCATTTATTACGGCAGATGTGGAGCTGATAAACTACAAAGCCATTTCCTACAGCAGCAATGAAACTTTACCTGCAGCGGGTGAAGAAGCTTATTTCAAAAGTGTGAACCAGTCAATTGATGAATTATATAAAATGGCTTTGAATGCAAGAATTGGTGGTGAGTTGAAATTTGAAACATTTATGGTTCGTGCGGGATTTAATTATTTGGGAAGCCCTTATCAGAAAACTGTATTGCCTGCCGGTGCAAAAGGCTGGAGAATGACGCCGAGCCTGGGCGTTGGATACAGAGACAAAGGTTTCTTTGCCGATCTTACGTATGCCCACACAATCGGCAGGGATATTCATATACCTTACTTGCTGCAGGATAGCCAATATCCACTTGCAAAAAATAATTTAACCAACGGACAAATTATAGCAACTGTAGGATTAAAGTTTTAATGCTATCCGCTACTTAGTTTTATGCCCTGCACCAAACGTTCCTACGGAACGAACACAACATAAAAATCAATTTACTACCCATCAGACGTCCCTTCGGGACGACTGATGGGTAGATGTAAATATTCGAGTTAAAATCGTTCCGTAGGAACGTTTGACGTATTTACAATTATCAATATTCAGTTGCAAAACCCAATAGCTGATAGTCATTCAAGTTTTAATACAAACAGAATTATTGAAGGCCGGAACTATTCATGTTCCGGCTTTTATATTTTGTTCATTCATGTATTGAATAATCTCCTGCAATTGAGACGGGTGAAACCATTTCATCTCCGCATCTCTTTTAAACCATGTTAATTGCCGCTTGGCATAATGCCTGGAGTTTTGTTTGATTTTGTCAACTGCTTTTTCAAGGCTCAGCTTTCCATCGAAGTATTCAAAGAGTTCACGGTAGCCCACTGTTTGCAAAGCATTGAGGTGGCGTAATGGATAAACTGATCTTGCTTCTTCCAGCAACCCATCCTGCATCATTACATCAACACGATGATTGATGCGTTGATATAATTCTTCTCTTGGCAGTTCAAGGCCACTTTTAATTACACGAAAATCTCTTTGCCGCTTCTCCCCTTTTCTGAATTGAAGAATGGATTGAGCGGTTGACAGTACAACTTCCAATGCCCTCAGCATCCTTTGCGGGTTTTGCATTTCGCCTTCTTTGGCAAACAACGGATCATGCGTTTGAAGTTGTTGCTGCAGCCATTCCATTCCCTGTTGCTGATAAGTATGCTGCAATTGTTTTCTTATTTCTTCATCAACCGCCGGTATTTCATCCATGCCTTCGCAAAAAGCTTTGATGTATAAACCGGTGCCGCCAACCATTACAGCAGTTGCATGTTGTTGAAATATTTCATCTGCTGCATTCAATGCATATTCTTCAAATGAAGCTGCATTCACAGTTTCATGTATGGAATGTGTGTTGATGAAATGATGCTGTACCTCTTGCAATTCTTCTCCTGATGGTTTTGCAACGCCAATTTTTATTTCTTTAAAGCATTGACGGGAATCGGCTGAAATAATTTCTGTGCTGAAATGTTTTGCCAGTTGAACGGATAATGCAGTTTTACCAACAGCAGTTGGCCCGGCAATTAAAAGAATTGTTTTATTCATGTTCTGTGATGAGTTTGTAAAGAACTCAACAAACAGTTTTATTTTAATAAAATGTGTCAGACAGCTTACCACTGTGCAGACACGTCATCTTACGAATTAAAAGGCAGCTCCATCATCTTCAGTTTGAGCAGTTTCCTCATCTTCTCCCTCTGCCGCTTCATCATTCACACTATTGGCGTCAACTTCGCCTTCCAGGCCAAAACCCTCAGCGCCAACACTAAGGTCATATTTCTCTTCTATCTCAGCAAGCTTATCACCTACCAATCCTTTTGTTCCGTATTGACTTTGAGCAATCCCTTCAGTACGTACCACAGAAGGATAGGTTATTCTTGGATTTTCTTCCTTGCTTACATTAATCAGCTCCACAAGAAATGTCCAGTTTTTATTAAAATCATATACGTATATAAACTTCTGGTTCGGCTCACGAATTTCAGTACCCACTGCCGTTTCTTCCATTAACAGTGGTTCTGCCTTGTATTCCTTTTCGTATTTCTCCAATGAAATTTCCCTGCCCCGCTGCCAATGATCATTGCTGCGGTGAAAAGTTGCCTTGTGTTTATTATCAAACTCATAAGCCTTCAATATTATTTCATGCAGATCTTTAAAGTTCTGCGTGTGCTTAATTGCAATGTCACGGTAAACGGCATCATCTTCTTCCCAATAAACTCTGAAACGTAAAACAGCCATAACTTAATTTGAAAATTATTCAATTTTGAAATTTGAAAATGAATGTATGAACCTTAACGACATTCACTCCTGTTTCATTGACAAAAATAGTTTTATTCGCCCACAGGAACAAGATTTACTTCTTTTGCTTTTTGAACCATAAAAGTGTATGCAGCCTCATAATTGTTTTCAATATCACCATCTAATATTGCATCTTTGATGGCTGTTTTAAGATCGCCAACTACTTTTGAAGGAGGCACATTAAAAGTTTGCATAATTATTTCTCCTGTTATGGGTGGTTGCCAGTTGCGTATATGATCTTTATCTTCCACTTCCCTGCAACGCTGGCGAACCAATTCAAAATTTAGCAGATAGCGCTGTACTTTCTGCTGATTTTTTGAAGTTATATCTGCACTGCACAAAGTCATCAATGCATCAAAATCTTCACCGGCATCAAATAACAACCTGCGTATGGCGCTGTCTGTAATATTTTCTTTTGTAAGACTTATGGGTCTTAAATGCAGTTCAACCAGCTTTTGCACAAACTTCATTTTTTCATTCATGGGAAGTTTAAGCTGTGTAAAGATCTTCGGTACCATCCGTCCGCCAACTACTTCATGTCCGTGAAAGGTCCAGCCATGACCTTCTTCAAAACGTTTGGTGGCGGGCTTTGCAATATCATGTAAAATGGCCGCCCATCGCAACCACAGATCATTTGTATTTTCTGAAATATTATCCAATACCTGCAGGGTGTGATAAAAATTATCCTTATGTCCTTTTCCATCAATATATTCTGCACCAGCAAGTTCAACCATCTGCGGAAAAAATAATTTCAGCAACCCGCTTTTATACAACAGATCAAACCCAACAGATGGTTTAGGGCTCAGCACAATTTTATTCAATTCATCAGCAATGCGTTCCCTGGAAATAATATGAATGCGTTCTGCATTTTCCATAATGCCCAACCATGTTTCGGGAAGTATGGTAAATCCCAGCTGTGATGCAAAACGAATGGCACGCATCATCCGTAACGGATCATCGCTGAAAGTTATTCCGGGTTCCAATGGTGTGCGGATACACTTTACATTAAGATCTTCAACTCCATCAAACGGATCAATCAATTGCCCGAAATCATCTTTGTTTAAACTGATAGCAAGTGCATTGATGGTAAAGTCTCGCCGCTTCTGATCATCTTCCAATGTACCCGGTTCCACTTCGGGTTTCCTTGAATGTGAAGCATAACTTTCTTTGCGTGCACCAACAAACTCTATCTCAAAATCATCATATTTAATATTAGCTGTTCCAAAATTTTTGAAATAAGATACCTGTGGCTGCGGTTTAAATTGCTGTGCCACTTCATGTGCCAGTGCAATACCGTCGCCCACACAAACAAAATCAAGGTCCTTACAGTTGCGTTGCAGTAATTTATCTCTTACAAATCCGCCAACGAGGTAACAGGGCACATTTAATTTTTGTGCACAGTTGCCAATTACCTGCAATAACTCCAGTTCCTTATCGGTACAATCAATCATCATAATGTGCAAAAATAGTAAAGGAAAAATGAATGGTCTTTCGGTGCCAATAGATACTCTGGTTTCATCACATAAATCCAGGCTCAAACAACTGCTTATATACTTGCATTACCGCTGCTGCTGTATTGAAGTTGGTGAACTTTTGTGCATGCTGCCAGCCTTTTTCAACTTGTTGCTTAACAAAAGAGGAATTCGATAAAATCAATTTTATTTGTTCAGCAATTTCTTCAGGCCTGGTTGGATCAACATAAAAAGCACCTTCTCCCCCAGCTTCGGGCAAACAGGAAACATTGGATGTAATTACCGGAATGCGGCTGCACAACGCTTCCAGCACAGGAATACCGAAACCTTCAAATACGGAAGGATAGATCATGGCAGTGGCCATCTGATAAATTGCAGGAAAATCAACAGCCGACTGAAAAGTTGGGGAGAATTTGGCTGATGGCTGATCGGAAAGAAAAATAATACGATTGCTTAATTCATTTAATTGTACATAATCTTTTACTTTCTGTTTGTACTCACCTCCATTGCCAATAACAACAAGTGGAATATCAACTTCTTCCCGGAGCTGATGCATTGCTTTGCAGATGCTCAACAAATTTTTTCGTTCAATGACTGAGCCAACATATAAAAAATACTGATCGGGAAGTTGATAATGTTGTTTGATGCGTTGCTTTTCTGCTGCTGAAACTTCTATGCTAAAGGCAGGATTGCAACTTTGATAGCACACTTCAATTTTATGTGCCTGTGTTTGATAAAACTCAATGATGTCCTGTTTGGTTTGATTGCTGATGGCAATTATTTTATCTGCATGTTCACAGGCATAGCGGAATTTCTTTGTATAAATTTTGCGGTCAATCAGTTTGTACTGCTCCGGGTATCGTTCATGAATAAGATCATGAATGGTTACTACTGATTTGATTCCTGTTTGATGAATGTTGACAGGAATTTCATGACTCAAACCATGATAAAGATCAATGTTGAGCTTCTTCAGATCTCTCTTCACCCAGTTACCCCTCCATGCCGATGAAAATATTTTGGAGAGTAAAGATTGAGGCAACACTTCTTTTACATTGGGAAGATCATGAAAATGAAAAAGATCAGAAGGTTTGGGGTTGAATAAAAAATATTGATGCTGTTGAAAATTAACAGCCAATGAACGGATTAATGTGCGGCCATAATGCCCCAGCCCTGTTTGATTGTGGTAAGCCCGTTTTGCATCAAAGCCAATATTCATAGGGAGCAAAGGTGCAGAATATTTGGTCAATGGCGAAAGGTCACTTGCGAAAGCTGCATAAAAGATTTAATGGCTCTCCGATATTTGGTTTTGCAACTGAATATTGATAATTGTAAATACGCCAAACGTTCCTGCGGAACGATTTTAACTCGAATATTTACATCTAACCATCAGTCGTCCCCAAGGGTAGATGCAAATTGATTTGGTTTTAAATTGTGTTCGTTCCGTAGGTTTGGTAAAGAGCTAAAAACTAAGTAGCGGGTAGTCATTAAAGATTTTGATTCTTACATTGATCTTTCACAATTCACTAATGACTATTTTAGCAGCAAATTTTTATAAGATGAAAGAATTGATTCTTGAAGCATGGGCCAACCGTGAGTTATTGAAAGAAAATAAATACAGCGATGCTGTAAGAGCGGTGATTGAAGAAGTGGATAAAGGCCGTTTACGTACTGCATCACCAACAGAAACCGGCTGGCAGGTAAATGAATGGGTGAAACAGGCCATCCTCCTGTATTTCGGTATTCAGCAAATGCAAACCTGGGAACTTGCACCATTTGAGTTTTATGATAAAATGCTGCTGAAAAAAAATTATAAAGAGTTGGGTGTACGTGCAGTGCCGCATGCCGTTGCAAGGTATGGTGCATACTTAGCAAAGAATGTAGTATTGATGCCAAGCTATGTAAACATCGGCGCTTATGTTGATGAAGGCACTATGGTTGATACCTGGGCAACTGTTGGCAGTTGTGCACAGATTGGCAAAGGAGTTCATTTGAGTGGCGGCGTGGGTATTGGCGGAGTGCTGGAACCTTTACAGGCAAGCCCGGTAATTCTTGAAGATGGATGTTTTATTGGCAGCCGTTGTATTGTGGTGGAAGGTGTAATTGTAGAAAAAGAAGCAGTGCTGGGAGCCAATGTTGTGTTAACTCAATCAACCAAGATTATTGATGTTAGCGGTTTAGAGCCGGTTGAAATGAAAGGCCGTGTACCAGCACGCAGTGTGGTGATTCCAGGTTCTTATACTAAAAAATTTCCTGCGGGTGAATTTGGAGTTGGCTGCGCCCTGATCATTGGACAACGTAAACCAAGCACCGATTTAAAAACAAGTTTGAATGATGCATTAAGAGATTTTAATGTAAGTGTGTAAGCAATTGGTGAATGGTCAATGGTCAATGGTCAATGGATATTCTGGATTTAATAATTTCTTTCTTCTGCTCCATTAAAATAAATTTGACAGGGTGAGGCAGGCATTTTACATTTGCACCCCACTGCCCAAGTGGCGAAATTGGTAGACGCACTGTGTTCAGGTCGCAGCGTTCGCAAGGATGTGCTGGTTCGAATCCAGTCTTGGGCACAAATAAATTCTTGAACAAAAAAGTCCCCCGCTTGCATCGGGGGACTTTTTATTGGCTTCAAATTGTTGTGTTTCATTTGTCCGTTCTCTAAGGTACAGAAGCCATTTGTTTTTTTCATAGGGCCGTAATTTAAAACAGGCCATTGGATTTTGTCCGGTTTTCCGGACTTTGGATTTTTAAGGTATTGGATTAATTTCTGTTGGTAGAACAAGGTTACACACTATATTTCCTGCTGCAAAGCGATTTGCTGTCAATTTCAAAGAAATTCATATTTACTTATCCCAAGTATAAGCAATAGCACCTATTTGTCTTCGTTTCTCAAATCATGCAGAGGCCTTTTTTATTCATCCACATCCCTGTGAACAACTTTTTTTAGAAAAGTTTCGCAGTTTTTGCAATTTAAAATTCAGATTTACGGCATCTTATTCTAAATGGAAGAACTATTTAGTCCAATAGTGCCTTTCAAAATTTAATATTTGAAGAATACCGCCCTAAGTAAATGAATGAACTGAAATATATTTGAAAGCGGTATTATTTCTGAAAACCCCATTCTATGGAACAAACAAAAGAGATTTCGGCACTGCTTCACCTGATTGATGATCCCGATGATGAAGTGTATTCAAGGGTGAGTGAAAAAATTATTTCGCTGGGGAAAGAGATCATTCCCAACCTGGAACATTTGTGGGAAACAACTCCCGACGAGGATATTCAGGAACGGATTGAAATGCTCATTCATGGCTTGCATTTCCGTGATCTGCAAATGGATTTCAAAGCATGGGCAACCGATAAAGAACATGATTTGTTTACAGGTGCATTGCTTGTGAGCCGTTACCAATATCCCGATCTTAATCTTTCAACTTATTACCAGGAACTGGAAAAAATACGCCGGAATGTCTGGCTGGAACTGAACAGCTTTTTAACCTCTCTGGAAAAAGTAAATGTGCTCAATAATATTCTGTTCAACTATTACAAGGTTAAAGGCACAGAAATAAATTATTCTCAGCCCGATGATTTCTTACTTCACAAACTGATTGAATCAAAAAAGGGAAATGCCATTTCCATAGGTTTGCTTTTAATTTCTTTAGCAAACCTGCTGGATATTAATCTGCACATGATCAATATTCCAAGACAGTTTATACTGGCGTATTTTGACGGTGATCCTGAAGACGCAGATGCTACTGCTTATCCACCTGAGTATATTCAGTTTTATATGGATGGAGCAGGCGGGCAGATCTTTTCACACAAAGATGTTGAAACTTATTTCAAACGCATCAGCGTGCCTCCTTCTGCATCTTATTTCAAACCACAAAGCAATAAGCGCATCATTCAACTGATGCTGGAAGAATATGCAAAATGCTATGGCGATGCAAAGAATGCATATAAAAAAAATGATCTGCTCACACTTGCCTCACAACTAAACGATACAGATGAAGAGTGAACCAATTACATGGGCTGATTTTGAAAAAATTGAGATCTGTGCAGGAACTGTTCTTGAAGCAGTTGATTTTGCCAATGCAAAAAAACCGGCTTATCAACTCAGCATTGATTTTGGGAAGCATGGAATTAAAAAATCTTCTGCACAAATCACACACCATTACAAAAAAGAAGAACTGGTGGGCAAACAAGTTATAGCAGTCATGAATTTTCCACCCAAACAAATAGCCAACTTCTTCAGTGAGTGCCTGGTATTGGGTGTATATGATGAAAACAAAGAAGTGGTTTTGTTAAAGCCCGATAAACCAATTCAAAACGGAGGAAAAATTGGTTGATACTTTGATCAATAGAGTGCATTACTCCTCTCCTGCCGGTATTCTTCAATTGCAGGAAGAAGATGGGAAGTTGATAATTGTAAGTTTCATCAATGATTCTCCCATAACAAAAACAGAAACAACTTCTTCGGCAGTTTTAAATCAAACCATTCAGCAATTGGATGAATATTTTGCAGGAAAAAGAAAAATGTTTGATCTGCCCTTACATCCTTCCGGCACATCCTTTCAGCAAAAAGTATGGGATCAGCTTTTACAAATTCCTTTTGCCAAAACCATTACTTACCTGCATTTGGCAAAACGGTTGGGAAATATAAAAGGCATCCGTGCTGCAGCATCAGCTAATGGAAAAAATCCGTTAGCCATCATCATTCCCTGCCACCGAGTTGTTGGTGCCGATGGTAAATTAACCGGCTATGCAGGCGGGTTACACCGTAAGCAATGGTTGCTGGAACATGAAGCCAATGCTGCCGGTAAACATTCCACTCTTTTTTAATTATTTCATATCCTTGCTTGTAAACGATAAAGGCAATAGCATGGCTGCATCAGGAATGATAAACACTTTACCACTCATACCACCAAGAATGAGGCGGATAGGAACTTTTGTTTTTTCACGAAACTCCTGAAGTGCCTGCCTGCAAATACCACAAGGCGAAATGGGATGATTGCTTTCTCCGTTTTGATTAAAGTAACTGATGGCAATGGTTTCAATGGGAACCTTAGGGTATAATGAAGAAATGGATGCCAGTACCACCCTCTCAGCACAAAGGCCGGCAGGAAAGGATGCATTTTCCTGATTGCTGCCAGCAACAATTTCTCCATTGCTTAGTTTGGCAACAGCACCCACCTGGAAACGGGAATAGGGTGCATACGCATGTTGGGTTACTTCCCTGGCTTCATCCAGCAGCCATTTGTCATCTTCTGTGAGGTCGTCTATTGAATCATAAACCTCATAATCAAAATGATAATCTTGTTTGTTCATAGTCAAATTTTTAGACAAAAAATCCCCCGAACATGTCGGAGGATCCATCATAAAAGCTCGGTATCAAATATACGATATTATTTTATTGACCGAAAAATCCGTTTCCACCTGGGCCCTTTATCCCAGCTGAAGAAAATAAGAGAAGCCTTACCCACTACATGGTCTTCGGGAACAAAGCCCCAGTAACGGGCATCGAGTGAATTGTGCCTGTTATCGCCCATCAACCAGAAATAATCCATCTTGAATGTATAGCGATCTGTCTGTTGCCCGTTTAAAAAAAACTTACCGTCCTTCATTTCAAAATCATTGCCTTCGTAAGTACGGATCACTCTTTCATAGCGACTGTAAATTTGAGCTGTGAGTTGAATAGTTGCTCCCTTTTGGGGAATGTACAAGGGGCCGTAGTTATCAATCGTCCATTTACAATAAACGGTATCATTCGGGAAGAGGTCAACTCCGCCTATGCCTCTTGTATCTGCTTCATACGTATAATTCACCGGTGTGATGGACTCAACAAAAGAAAGCTTACTGAAAACAGCTACCTGCTCTTTGGTTAAAAAGATTTCATACAGATTATTACCAAGATCCCTTACCTCGCCTGCTGATTCACGAATGCCATACTCATCTTCAAGCATAGCAAAGTCGAGAAACTGGCCTTTTGTTTTCAATACATAATTGGTTTCAGAGGCAGGAGGTATATCATTTATTTTACCATTGATATATACCACTCCGTTTTTAATTTCCAATGTATCGCCTCCTACAGCTACACAGCGTTTGATGAAGTTTTCTCTTTTGTCAACGGGTCTTGTGATGATGATGTCTCCATAATTATCCCACACTTTTTGCCTGTCGCCGCCAACCTGGCGGATGGCTTCATAGTAAGTAACTTTTGAGCCAAAATTTTCCTCGTCATTAATTACGGTATCGCCAACAGGTAAGTTAAAAACCATTACATCATTTCTCTTTACAGGAGTTGCAAACCAGCGCCTGTATTTAAGGTTTATAAAATCAAGGTATGATTTTGTTTTAATGATGGGCAATGTATGGTGCACCAATGGAAATGCAAGAGGCGTATTGGGCACCCTTGATCCATAAGCCGTTTTACTTACAAACAGGAAATCATTCACCAGTAAGGAGCGTTCCATGGATGGTGTGGGAATAACATAAGCTTCAAACAAAAACATTCTTATAAGGCCTGCAGCAACTATTGCAAAGATGGCTGCATCCACCCATTCCCTTACTGTTGATTTTTTATGAGCCCTTGCACCTTCAACTCCAACAAATTTATCTTTTTTATTAAAGCCTATGTAAATAAAGTAAAGAAAGGATACCAGTACAGTGAGTGCATGCTGATAAAATTTATGTTTCCCGTAAACTTTTACAAATTCAATTAAAATAGCAATAGTAATAAACCAGCCAACAATGGGAATGAACTGTAAAAAGAACCAGTACTTTTTCATGCCGGCTAATTGCGCCATTTCCCATAGATTGTAAATTGGGATGAGTGCTTTCCAACCAGCTACTCCTGCTTTTTTAAACATGCCGTACAGCCCAATAGCCGGCAATAACAGAATGATGAGATTAATGATAAAAATCCAGAGGATTTCATTTGTTGACATGCTTCAATTTTTTAATGCTCACAAAAGTAAGGGTTTCGGTTTTGTACCCTGAATTGTACCGTGAAATATTCTGTATCATTTAACAGCACTTACCGAACCAACTCCAACTCCCGATTTATGATTGTACTGATTTCACCGGCCTTGTTATAAACCATGAAATGGCCTCCTCGCTGAATGATATGATCGGCTTTTACATTCCCAATCGGAAAAAGCCTGTCACTTGTGTCATGTATATGTGTGAAGTTTTCCGGAATTGTTACATTGTTCAGGAAAAGGTTTTAGTGTACGCTAAACCTATGCAACATTTTTTGCTTTTCTTCATATTCGGGGAATAACAAAACTGAAAACATCTTCTTCTGTAATTGTTTTACCCGATAAGATTACCAAACGTTCAATAACGTTCCTGAACTCACGGATATTACCGCTCCAGTTATGTTTTTGTAAAGCTTCAACAGCTTTTTTATCAATTGATTTTTTTACCTGCCCGTAATCATCAGCTACCTGCTGTAAAAAGTAATCGGATAGTAGTGGAATATCTTCCCTGCGTTCATTTAAAGAGGGAACATGAATGATGATCACACTCAAACGATGATATAGATCCAGTCTGAAATTCTTCGACTCAACTTCTTTCAGGAGGTCTTTATTGGTAGCGGCAATCACCCGCACATCAACTGTAATATCTTTTTCACCGCCCACTCTTGTAATCTTGCTTTCCTGCAGTGCACGCAATACTTTAGCCTGTGCATTTAAACTCATATCACCAATTTCATCTAAAAACAATGTACCTCCATTGGCCTGTTCAAACTTACCAATGCGTTGTTTGATGGCTGATGTAAATGAACCTTTCTCATGACCAAACAATTCACTTTCTATAAGTTCACCAGGTATAGCGGCACAGTTCACTTCTATGATGGGTCCGTTGGCACGGTTGCTTTTTTCATGAATCCACCTTGCCACCAATTCTTTACCCGAACCGTTTTCACCGGTGATGAGTACTCTTGCATCAGTTGGCGCTACTTTAGCAATGGTATCCTTAATTTTTTTCAGGGCGGCACTTTCGCCAATCATCTCCTGCACCTTGCTCACCTTGCGTTTCAGCACTTTTGTTTCGGTTACCAAAGTTTGCTTATCCATTGCGTTGCGGATGGTAATGAGCAAACGGTTGAGATCCGGCGGCTTGGCTACATAATCAAATGCTCCTTTCTTAACTGCTTCAACAGCAGTTTCAATAGTACCGTGGCCGGAGATCATGATAATGGGCAGATCGGGATTGCTTACCCTTGCTTTTTCTAAAAATTCCATACCATCAACTTTTGGCATTTTAATATCACACAACACCACATCATAATTCTTCTCCTTTATCTTTTTCAATCCTTCTTCACCATTCTCTGCATCATCAATCTGGTAACCTTCGTAAGAAAGTATTTCACCAAGTGTTTTACGAATTGCTTTTTCATCATCAATAATTAAAATATTGCTCATACTGTGGTTTAACAAATTCTTTTATGGAAAATAATTTCAATTGCTTCAAAGCTAACCAAAAACCATGCAACAATGAGTTGGCCTTTGTTTTTCTTTTCATTCCTGATCAGTTATCTTTCTGCAAACAATGCATATCATAAACCAGCAATAAAAAATTCTACTTCTCCCAAAACAATTCAAGAGATTCCATTACCTCCCGGCTATGAAAGAATAGAATCTACAGGTAAAAGCTTTGGTTCCTTTCTCCGCAAGCAACCATTAAAACCGGATAAAACAGTTTATCTCTATAATGGCAAGCCTAAGTATAACCAGCAAGCCCAATATGCAGTTTTAAATATGAGTGTTGACACAAAAGATCTGCAGCAATGTGCCGATGCAGTGATGAGGCTGAGAGCTGAATACCTGCGGCAAATGAATAAATCTGTTTGTTTCAGTGATAATGCAGGAAAGAATTATTGCTGGAACAGTTACAGGAACCGTGGCTGGCAATCTTATCTTGAAACTGTATTTGGCATGTGCGGCACCTTATCACTTGAAAAACAGCTAAGGCTGCAATCATGGAGAAATCTGTCAGCCGGTGATGTGCTGATCAAAGGCGGTTCACCCGGCCATGCAGTCATTGTAATGGATATAGCCCGGCACAAACAAACGGGTGAAATAATTTTTCTGCTGGCTCAAAGCTATATGCCTGCACAGGATATGCATGTACTTCAAAATTTGAATGAAAAGAGCATAAATCCATGGTTCAGAGTACCCTCCGGCAATATTATCAATACACCTGAATGGACTTTTTACGCAACTCAACTACGTAGCTGGGAGTAATTTCTATTCGGTAAATACCATATTAAAATACAGGTTTTCTCCGATTGTTTAAGACTTAAAAGCCGCCTATCTTTGAGCTGTACCAAAACCAATCCCTATGAAGTTAAGTTCAATTTCATCGCAGCCCGGCTGGAAAATTGCCGTTAAAATCTCTGCACTGGGTTTATCACTTGTGTTTATAACGTATGGTCTTGTTTGGCTTATTTTAAGTACTCTACGCTTATTTGTGGAAGGTTTGATGCCTTAAACATTAAGCAACCTTAAGATGGGTATGTAACTGCGTTTCAGAGCAGGAAAAAGTTTATTGCATAGAAAAGCCGGATAGAAATCCAGCTTCGTTTAAAATCCAATATCCTATGAAAAACCGTTGCAAATATGCCTAAAATCTTTTAAAAAAAAAATTATTTGGGTATTTATTTGCCCAAAATAGAAAAGCCGCCTCGAAAGTTGAAGCGGCTTTTGCTTTATCTCACAGTTAATTCTTACTTTTTCATGTACAGTACTTCCTTTACCAGTTTCACTGTGCGGGGCACATCAGGTAAATAAGCGCCAACCAAAGTTGTTGCATAGTGCATAGGAGAATCGGAGCTGGTAATACGCAGGATCGGTGCATCTAAGTAATCAAACCCTTCTTTCTGAATACGATAAGCAATTTCAGATGAAATAGAAGCAAAGGGCCACTGTTCTTCTACAATTACCAAACGATTAGTCTTCTTTACACTTTCCAGAATGGTAAACCAATCCAACGGACGGATTGTCCTTAGGTCTATCACTTCTGCTTCAATTCCTTCTTTCGCCAGCTCTTCAGCAGCTGCTAAAGCCACTTTCATCATTTTATTAAACGAAACGATGGTAACATCACGACCGGAGCGCTTAATATCGCACTTGCCAATTTCAATAAGGTATTCGCCTTCCGGAACTTCACCCTTATCGCCATAACACACTTCACATTCCATAAATACAACCGGATCATTATCACGGATAGCAGCTTTCAATAATCCCTTTGCATCATACGGAGTAGAGGGAGAAATCACTTTCAGTCCGGGTATGTTTGCATAATAACTTTCAAAAGCAGTGGAGTGTTGTGCACCTAACTGACCGGCAGAACCATTGGGCCCACGAAATACAATTGGGCAACCAACCTGCCCGCCACTCATCGCCAGCATTTTTGATGCGGTATTCAGTATCTGATCCAATGCCAGTATTGCAAAATTCCAAGTCATAAATTCAACAATGGGACGTAACCCATTTTGTGCAGCCCCAACAGCAACCGCTGTAAAACCAAGCTCGGCAATGGGTGTATCAATTACACGTTTTGCGCCAAATTCATCCAGCATTCCCTGGCTTACTTTATAAGCGCCGTTGTATTCGGCAACTTCTTCGCCCATCAAAAAAACTTTCTCATCTCTGCGCATTTCTTCCTGCATAGCTTCCCGAAGCGCTTCACGCATTGCAATTGTTCTCATTGAAATAACTTTGTTTAAAGAGCAGCAAATTTATTGATAGAAGCCCAAACACCCAAAACCAGTTTCAAAGCAGTTAATGGCACGCAGACAGGTTGAGATTGTGATGATGGAGTTAAGATTATCGGTGGTAATCATAAAAATCATAGAAGATCAGCGTTCTATTAAAGAAGTTATGGCACGCAGATGGGTTAAGATTGTGATGATAAGATTAAGATAATCTGCGTTAATTATAAAAATCTTAACTAATCAGCGTTCTATCAATAGAAATTGAGAAATTATAAACCCTGGCAACATTCAGCATTTCTGAATTTTCAAATTCGCCTATCTTGCCATAAATTATTTTTCTTGAAAACGATTCTTGTATTTGGCGCCGGCAAATCGGCAACTGTTTTAATTGATTATCTCAAAAACACCTGTGCAGAAAAAAACTGGAAGCTGATAGTAGCCGACAGCAACCTGCAACAGGCACAGGCAAAAGTGGGAGATCATTTGCATGCAGAAGCAGTTGAAGTAAACGTTACCGATGCTGATGAGAGAAAGATGTTAATTGAAAGTGCTGATATTGTTATTTCCCTCCTCCCTCCTTTTCTTCATATACATGTTGTAAAAGATTGTGTGGCTATTGGCAGAAATTTATTGAACGCATCGTATGTAGATGACGCCATAAAAAATTTAGAAGCAGAAATAAAAAGCAAAGAATTATTCTTTCTATGTGAAATGGGTCTCGATCCTGGTATTGATCACATGAGCGCCATGCAACTTTTTGATAACATCAGGGCAAAAGGCGGCAAAATCACTTCCTTTAAATCACATTGCGGTGGATTGGTGGCGCCCGAAAGTGATGATAACCCCTGGCATTATAAGATAAGCTGGAACCCACGCAATATCATCATGGCCGGGCAGGCCGGCGCTGCATACAAAGAAAACAATGAGATCATCCGCAAAGAATATGAACAAGTATTTGAAGATTGCGGGCAGTTGAAAGTGGATGAGTTGCCGGCACTGGCCTGGTATCCCAACCGGGATTCGTTGAGTTATATTCCGCTTTACAAATTACAGGAAGCCGAAACATTTATCCGCACCACACTTCGCTATGCAGATTTTTGTAAAGGCTGGGATGTGGTGGTTGATCTTGGATTAACCAATGAACAGGATGCAGCAGAAATTAAATCACACAAAACTTTTCATGATTGGTTTACAACTAAACTGTATAAAGCAGAAAACAGGGACTTGAGCTTACGCATGTATCTTGAACTTTATGTTGCTGAAGAAGCTCATGATAAAATATTGAAGCAATTTGAGTATCTTGAATTAGACAGCAATGAAGCGTTACCTGCTCATGCAAAATCAAGCGCTGATATTTTACAATACAGGGTTGAAAACAAACTGGCTTTGCAACCAAACGATAAGGACATGATTGTGATGCTGCATGAAATTGAATACACACTTGAAAATAAGAAATCAAAAGTCACAAGCAGTCTTGTAGTAAAGGGAGAAAACAGTTTACACACAGCTATGGCAAAAACAGTTGGACTTCCGTTAGGCATTGCAGCAAAATTAATTCTTGAAGAAAAAATAAAGTTGAAAGGCTTACATATCCCAACACGTAAAGAAATTTATGAACCTGTTCTGGAAGAACTGAAGAAAAACGGAATAAGGTTTAACGAAAAGCATTTGTAAAGATTAGTAAGTTAGAGGCTGCCTTCTATATAATGTCAGTATATAGATTTGGTTCTCAATTTCCATTTCTCTGTGAAACTCAAAATTCTCTGTAACTCTGTGTTTCCTGCTTGCAGCAGGCAAGATTCTGGCTTTGGAGACAGCCTCAAATAACATCCGGTCATTTAAAACGATAAACAGTAGCAGATGAAACAAAAACTCACTATTGCTGAAGCAATTGAACAATTGCAACTGGAACCTGAATTTCCATTCACCTGTTTAATGAAGCATGGAAGTATGAGTGTTGAATATTATGCCCCCAAAGAAATTGATGAACAACAACCGCACCTGCAGGATGAAATTTATGTAATAGCATCCGGCAACAGCCATTTCTTTTGCGAAGGAGAACATTTCGATTGCTCCGCAGGTGATGTATTGTTTGTTCCTGCCGGTGCAGAACACCGCTTTGAAGATTTTACTGAAAACTTTGCAACATGGGTTATTTTTTTCGGGCCTATTGGTGGAGAGAAGCAATAAATTATAACGTGTTGTGCTATTAAATTTCTATTGAACTCCTGAATCAGCGCCCTGTCTATGTTTCGACAATCTCAGCATGACAAGGCGCCGTCAGGCTGAGATTGTCGAAGCCTTGCTGGAATTGGATTCTAAAGCTTAATAACACAACACATTAAATAATCATTCTCTTTTCAACTTTTCCACCAGCTCCTTCACTCCTTCCGTTGCAGGTTTTTCAATGGTTGTAAGATTATATACCAAAGAAGTATAAGGGATTTTTTTATCAACTATAAATTTAGGAATGGATGCATCAGCTACGTTCACTAACCCCGCAGCAGGATAAACAACCAATGAAGTTCCCATCACCACAAATATTTCAGCACTCCGTACAACCGGAACAGCTTGTTCCATCATTGGCACCGGTTCTTCAAACCAAACAATATGCGGACGAAGCTGGGCGCCATCTTCTGCAACATCACCTAAAAAAATATCGCCTTTTATTTCATAGATCAGCTTTTCATTTCTCTCACTCCGCATTTTAAATATCTCGCCATGTAAATGCATCACATTGGCAGATCCTGCTCTTTCATGAAGATCATCTATATTTTGTGTAATGATGGTAACATCAAAATCTTTTTCCAATTCTGCTAAACCAAAATGTGCTGTATTAGGTTTTGCGTCAAGTACATTTTTACGACGGTAATTGTAAAATTCTAAAACAAGTTGAGGATTTTTTTTCCATGCCCCTGGTGTAGCTACATCCTCAATATTATAACCTTCCCACAAACCATCACTGTCACGAAAGGTTTTCAATCCGCTTTCTGCACTGATGCCCGCACCTGTTAACACAACCAATTTTTGTTTGCTCATGTTGTAAAAATAAAAACTGAAAGTTAATAGTTGAAAAAAAGGAGAATTGGGCGTTTCGTTTGTAATCCCCGTAAGGCGGTGGCGTCAGACGGGGCGAATATCTGTAAAACAAAAAACCCGCCTTCATGCGAAGAACGGGAAAAAAAATGTGCCCACGAAAGGAATCGAACCTTCACATCCTTGCGAATGGCAGATTTTGAGTCTGCTGCGTCTACCAATTCCGCCACATGGGCTTATGACTATTACTTTTTATTAAGAACTTTTTTGCCCCTTCACATCCTTGCGAATGTCCCGATCTTAATCGGGATGCGTCTACCAATCCTGCCTGCCTGCCGGCAGGTCCGCCACATGGGCAAAAAACTAATTCTTTTTTGGGCTGCAATATTACTGAAACTTTGCTATGGCATGAAAATTTTTTAGAAACCGCAAAACTCCTAAATCTTATCTTGCAAGCCAATAAACGATTTGCATGCTCAAATTAGGACTCATCAGGGAAGGGAAAACTCCTGCCGATAACCGTGTGG
The DNA here is from genome assembly GCA_947085245.1 of uncultured Chitinophagaceae bacterium. Taxonomy (GTDB): domain Bacteria; phylum Bacteroidota; class Bacteroidia; order Chitinophagales; family Chitinophagaceae; genus Lacibacter. Next base: position 22,178 of record CAMTVU010000020.1, read on the forward strand.
CGCTTACACCGGCTCAATGTAAATGGATTCAGAAAAATTCAGAAGAAGTAAAAGTCATTGTGCAATCTTCTTCTTCCCGTTGTTTTAGTGATAATGAATACAAAGCAGCCGGTATTGAAGTAAAAGATGATATAAGCGAATGTGATATTTTATTTGGCATTAAAGAAGTGCCAGTTGATCAACTGATACACAATAAAATTTATCTCTTCTTTTCCCATACTAAAAAAGCGCAGGAAAATAATCAAAACCTGATGCGTGAAATGATCAGCAAACAGATTACACTGATTGATTATGAATGTTTAACACACGAAGACGGACAACGCATTATCGGTTTCGGTTTTTTTGCAGGTGTAGTGGGCGCTCATAACGGAATGATGGCTTTTGGAAACAGGACAGGCGCTTTTCATTTGGGCCGTGTTGGTGAAGTAAGAGATTACCGTCAACTCATTCATACTTATTTTGGCTTAAAAATTCCTAAAATTAAAATTGCTGTTACGGGAGGTGGAAGAGTTGCACATGGTGTATTGGAAATTATGAACCTCATGGGCATTCATGAAGTGGAACCGTTTGATTTTTTACATAAACAATTTGATTACCCGGTGTATGTTGATTTAAAAGGAAGGGATTTATATGAACGAAAAGATGATGGTACTTACAACCGTGAAGATTTTCATGAACACCCGGAAGAATACAAGTGCAGTTTTTCCCCGTTTGTAAAACAAACGGATATTTTAATGAATGGTGTTTACTGGGATAAGAATATTCTGCCTTTATTTACCATTGAAGAATTTCAAAATGAAGCATTCAGGATAAAAACCATTGCCGATATTACCAATGATACAAACGGTTCTGTCCCTATCAATATTGGTGATTCAACCATTGCAGACCCTGTTTATGGTGTTGATAAAACAACCATACAACGTACAGCGCCCTATGCTGTACATTCAGTTGATATAATGGCAATAGGCAATTTGCCCAATGAATTACCACGGGATGCATCAAGATATTTTGGCGAACAGCTGATCAAATTTGTGTTGGAAGATTTAGCAAAAGGCGGCTCACCCATTATTGACAGGGCAACGATATTACAAAAAGGAAATTTAACGGATACCTATAGTTATTTGAAGGAATATGCAGGAGTTTAAATGTGTCTGACGTCTCGAAGAGCGTCTGACACATAATCAAAATGCTTATTGAATCATAAGTACAGATAATAGTCTTTCAGCAATTCAATAAAATTTATTGTGTATTGATTGGATGCATCTTTAATGGAGAGTTCATCAATCACTTCTTCTGTTTTTTTTCTGCTGAATAATAGAATACTTCTGAAAAAAGTATGTTTAACGCTTTGCTTCACATTTAATCTTACTGAAAGATGCAGATGCTGTTTAATTGCATCAGCAATAAACTGATCTGCTCGATGATATGGAAGCAGCACAGCAAAACCTCCATCATCTGTTAACTTTGCATCAACAATTTGCAACAATTCCTCCAGCTTCAAACCTTCATCATGCATGGCAATATTCCGGTTCAATGAATCAGACTTGAGATCACCTTCATAAAACGGAGGATTGCTGATAATGAAATTATACTGTTGTTGAAACTGGTATTGTTTAACATTCCCCTGAAACAATTGTAACCGTTCTTTCCACGGCGATGCATCCATATTTTCTTTGGCCTGCAAATAAGAAGGATCATCCATTTCAATTCCATCAATCTTTGCTTCACATTTCTGAGCAAGCATCAGCATCAACAATCCTGTTCCTGCTCCAATATCAAGTACTCTTCTTACTTCGTACTTCTCCACTTCGCCAAGGCTATGTTGAGCAAGCTTACTTCGTACTTCATGTGCCACCCATGCTCCAAACAAACAACTATCCGTGCTCACTTTTAAAGCAGCTTTCTCCTGATGCACTGTAAATTGTTTAAACTGAAAAAAAGTATTGGGCATTCTGTATTTACTATAGACTAATTACTACTGACTATCTGCTTTTTCTCACCACTCCGCCCTTGCACTGGGGCTAACACTTAATGATACAAAATCATTCTCAAGGTATTTGTAATAACCCGTCATGGCAATCATGCCCGCATTATCTGTACAATATTCAAAAGAAGGAACAAACGTTTTCCAATGATACTTCTCTCCCATTTCAAGAAACGCTTTGCGTAAACCGCTGTTGGCGCTTACACCACCTGCCAGACAAATATGTTTGATGCCGGTTTGCAAAGCCGCTTTCTTCAGCTTGTTCAAAAGGATTGAAACTATTCTTTGCTGAACAGATGCACAGATATCGTTTAAATTTTCTTCCACAAATTGTCTCTGTTCTTCTTCAGTTGCTAAAAACTCTTCTTTAAACACAAGACTTGTTCCTGCATTTTTTAAGAAATAAAGAATGGATGTTTTCAAACCACTGAAGCTGAAATTAAGATCGGGTATCTGTGGTTCAGGAAAATGAAAACGTTTGGGATTACCCAACAGGGCATATTGATCTATCAATGGTCCGCCGGGATACGGAAGCCCCAGCAGCTTGGCCGTTTTATCAAAAGCTTCGCCTGCTGCATCATCAATTGTTTCGCCCATAATTTTCATTTGTGTTGCACTTTCACACACAACAATTTGTGTATGCCCGCCGCTCACTGTTAAACATAAAAAAGGAAATTCGGGTTTATCATCAGCAATCAGGTTGGCAATCACATGCGCCTGCATGTGATGAACTGCAATTAATGGAATATCCAATGCAAGTGATAATGATTTTGCAAACTGAGTACCCACTAAAAGTGATCCAATCAATCCCGGTGCCTGTGTAAATGCTATTGCTTTCAGTTCCTGTAATTCAACTCCTGCCTGCTTTATAGCTTCATCCACAACCGGAACAATATTCTGTATATGAGCCCTGCTTGCCAGCTCAGGAACAACACCTCCAAATTTTTCATGAACCGATTGCGTGGCTATTACATTGGATAAAACAACTCCATCACGGCAAACCGCAGCCGAAGTTTCATCGCAGGAAGATTCTATTGCTAAAATGCAGGTACTCATTGACGAGTAATAAATTTAAAGTTGAATGATTCCATTTAAGATGAATAAAGATATGGAGTTTGAAAGCCTCCCTTTTGGGGAGGTTTGGAGGGGCCTGTTATTTACTCCGTATAGCCACCACCGGATCCATCCTGGCCGCAATAAAAGCGGGAATTATACCGGCTAAAATACCGGTAACAATACAAACCATCACTGCACCCAAAAATAAGCCCAACGAAATATAAACCTGGAACTTGAAAACATTGGTAAGTATAAATGTTAACCCAAATACCAATAATAAACCAAAAACTCCTCCCAGCACACACAGAAAAGCGCTCTCCATTAAAAACTCGCTGAGGATGGTTCTGCGTTTGGCGCCAATGGCTTTTTTTAATCCAATAATACTGGTACGTTCACGAACAGTAACAAACATAATATTGGCCACACCAAAAATGCCAACAATAAAAGAAAGAATGGTAATGGCAATGCCGCCAATGGTCATTCCACTAAAAATAGCAGTGATCTGTGTTGTGCCGCTATTCACATCGTTCAACGCAAAATTATCTTCCTGCTTGGGGTTTAAACGCCTTACACCACGCATTACTCCACGCAATTCATTTTTCAAATCAACAATGGGAATATTTTCTCTTCCTTTCACTATCATAAAACCATCGCTTCTTGCTTCATTACCTACCTGGCTTGCAAACTGGTAGGGAATAATGATCACATTATCAAAATCCCAACCGCCAATTAAACTTTGTCCCTGCTTTTTAACCACACCAATCACATTTACTTTTCGGCCTTTGATCATTACTGATTTGCCGACAGCGGTTTCCGGTTTATCAAATAATTTTTCTGCTACATTATAACCCATCACCACACTGGCAGTACCGTACCCAAATTCACTCATGGAAAGATAGCGGCCCCAACCAATCTCTACCGGTTGTATCTGGCTGAACTCTTCTGTTACACCATACCAGTTAACACTTGTAAGAGATACATCTTCATACTCAATAGCCGATGCATTAAAATAAGTGAAGGCCACATTGCTGGCCAATGATACTTTTTCTTTTACCGGCGCCGTTTCTTTATACTTGGGATTAGGCCTGCTCATGTATTTCCACCATGGATAATCGCTGCCCCCACCCCATGGCCACTTTTGTACATAGATAGTATTGTTACCAAAGGATTTGAATTCATTCTTCACATTATTTTCCAGACTACTTACCGTAGCCATAACGCTGATGATACAAAAAATACCGAACGTAATGCCCAGCAAACTCAAAAAAGTACGCAACTTATTTTTCTTAAGTTCCTGGATAGCGAAC
>CAMTVU010000021.1:0-2443 GCA_947085245.1 uncultured Chitinophagaceae bacterium
CAATGTTTATGCTTAAAGGCAATTCTCCAATTTCTTCAATGATACTATCTTTTAGCGTTTCAAATTTTTCTTTCTGGTTAGCCAATTGAGCCAATGAAACTTCAACAATGTCTTTTTCAAATCGCATGGCTTTGAAATCAACATCAGAAACAGTACGAAGCAATGGTTTTACCACTGCATCCAAAAATTCCATAGCCCCTCCCGGCCTCCCCGAAGGGGAGGAGAGAGAAATCCAAAAATTTTCATCTTCCAATCTTTGCAACTCATATTTGGCTTCCATGATAACTACTGAATTTTTAGGAAGTCCGCTAACCTGCGTTTTTATTTTTTGAATTTCTTTTTCTACAATGCTTGTTCTGTTTTGTGTTTGTGCTTCTTCAATTTTCTGTAATCGAACACCAAACAAACGAACAGGCAAAGGAATTTGAGATTTTAATTCCTTGCCTCCTGGATTTAGTTTAAAGTATTCAAAATTGTCCCAACAGTCGAGAATGAGGAAGCTGTCTTTCTCAGTACACCAGGGTTTTATTTTTTCGGGTTCAAGCAAACGGGTTCCTCTGCCTATCATTTGCCAAAACTTTGTATAACTGAAAACGGGTTTTGCAAAAACTAAATTCACCAGTTCCCGAACATCAATTCCTGTGTCAAGCATGTCTACACTAATTGCAATTCGTGGCATATCGTTGTGAACAAACTGGTCGAGCAGTCCGCCTTTGCCGTAAACTCTTGGGTCTTCACTTACCAATACTTTGACTAACTCACCTTTGTATTCGGGATAAAGCGAATCAAATATTTCTTCAACTCTTCTTGCATGTGCTTTGCTGATGCAAAAGAAAATTGATTTTCCTGGTAATACTCCGTTTGCATCTTTGATAGATTCTTCCATGAATTCACGAACTATCAAAGCATTTGTTCCCCGATTGATTACTTTCTTTTCAATCTCGGTTCCTTCGTAATTGATTTCCTCAATTTCTTTTCCTTCAATAATTAATTTCTGTTGGTCTTCCAATGAAATTGTCCGCTTGTTTATTCCTTCATCCTGAAACTTTGTTTTGATTTTCATTACCTGAAAATTGCACAGGAAAGGGGGTATATGATTTACCGCTTCGTCATAGGAATAAGCAAAAGTTGGAATGCCATCTTCACATTCAAACAATTGAAAAGTGTTATGGTCTATTACACCGGTTGGCGTGGCTGTTAAGCCAAGGGTAATGGTATTGAAATAATCAAGGATTTCCTGATAAGTATTGTAAATGCTGCGGTGGCTTTCATCCACCACAATCAGGTCAAAGAAATGCGGACTTAATGATTTTTCTTCGTGTCGAATTACATTCAACATGGTCGGATAAGTAGAAACATAAATACGTCTGTCGGTTGCTATTTCTTTTTCACCCTGCTTTGGCCAACGTGGTTCATTAGGCAAATATTCTTTGAAAGAATCAAGTGTTTGGTTTTGCAAAGCAATTCTATCAACAAGAAATAAAACTCTTTCAGCCCAACCTGCTCTCATGAGTGCATCCACTAATGCTATACATACACGGGTCTTACCTGTGCCTGTTGCCATCACAAGCAAAAATTTTCGTTTTCGTTTTTCAACTGATTCCATCACGGCACGAATAGCACCTATTTGATAATTCCGTCCGGCAATTTTGGTATTGATAAGTTCACCTGCCAAAGCTTTTCTTGCTCTGCGTATGTAAGCATAGCGTTCAAGGTCATCCCGTGTTGGAAAACCGTAAACTTTTTTTGGCGGATAATTATCTAAGTCCCAAAAATAAATGTCGTGTCCGTTGGTGTAAAAGCAAAAGGGGAGTTCTCCGCCTTGTGTTGATTGAATGTTGTAGCAATACTGTTTGGCTTGTTCCCGTCCAAGTGCGGCGTCAACTGAAGTTTTTTTAGCTTCCACAACTGCAACCGGTTTACCGTTCTTACCCAATAAAACATAGTCACTGAACTGGTGTCCTGCGTATGGAGTTGCAGGTTCTTCAACAACTGTCAAGTGAATATCGAATTCCTCAATCACCTGAGTTCGGTCAGTAACATTCCAACCGGCTTGTTTAAGTCGGGTATCTATGATTTCTTTCCGTGTCAGTTTTTCGTTCTTCAATAATCGCAGGTAAGTGTTTTTTGTCTGGACATGAAGGTAGTAAAAATGAGTTGGTTATGAGTTTAATGACTGTCACCCTGTTGAGCAAAGTTCTATTGCTGAAGTGTTGAACTTATGATGATAGATATTCGTCAGCCGGGGTGGGTGGGTTGTGAGTTGGCATTTTTAGCTCTTTTATCCTTCACTAGTATTCCAAAAACAGCTGCTTATTTCAGATTGTATTTATTGGACAAGTTGTTTATTGCATGGCACAAGAAACCCCGCACAAAACCAGCGCCTCATTCTTGCGCCAGACTTACTAATTTTAAAGGAATTTTATACTTGGACTATTTGGGG
>CAMTVU010000022.1:0-19789 GCA_947085245.1 uncultured Chitinophagaceae bacterium
AATCAAAATCCATACCCAACCCGGAGATGAAGTGATATGTGATGAAGTTTCACATGTTTACCAATACGAAGCCGGGGGTATTGCTTTTAACTCAGGAGCATCTGTTCGGCTTTTGCATGGTAACCGGGGAAGAATTACCGGCTCACAGGTAGCAGAAGCAATCAATAATACGGAGGATATACATAAACCCATTTCCCGCCTGGTTGTTTTAGAAAATACAAGTAACCGTGGTGGCGGTAGTTGTTACGAACTTTCTGATATACTGGCCATCAAACAAATATGCCTTGAAAATAAACTGGCAATGCATTTGGATGGAGCCAGGCTCTTTAATGCACTTGTTGCAAGGCAACAAACAGCCAAAGATTACGGCCGGTTATTTCATTCTATTTCCATTTGCCTCAGCAAAGGATTAGGAGCTCCTGTTGGCAGTGTTTTGCTGGGTTCAAAAGAAATGATCAAAAAAGCAAGAAGAGTTAGAAAAGTATTTGGTGGCGGAATGCGGCAAGCAGGTTTTATCGCTGCTGCCGGTTTGTATGCTTTAGAAAATCATGTTGACAGGCTTGCTGTGGATCACCGGCATGCCAAACAAATTGAACAGGCGCTTCTCTCCCATCCCAAGGTTGAAAGCATATTGCCTGTTGAAACCAATATCATCATCTTTACTTTGAAAGAGGGAACAACTGCGGTTCAGTTTGTGGAGCAATTAAAAGAGAAAGGAGTTTTGTGTTTTGCAATGGGCAAACAGCAAATAAGATTTGTTACGCATTTGGATATAAGCGAAGCAATGGTTTACCATACAGTTGATATCCTGCAAAAATTATAGAGCCTGTCTCAAAAGTCGTTAAACGTCTTTGCGAGGGAGGAACGACCGAAGCAATCTATTTGCTTATCAATTGATGAATTTTTGCAGATTGCTTCACTTTGTTCGCAATGACGACTTTTGAGACAACCTCTACTTTTAATTATTTGAGCGGACCGACTGTTTATTCTGTGCAATGAAATACTGTTGTATCATATCATTCATCACATTCACCGTTTCACCTAAATGAAGATCATTCTTCAACCTGTTTATGAAAGCGGTGTTCCTTTCTTCTTTACCTGCATCGCCTTTTATCCTTTGCAAATCAACTGCAAGGTTTACAACTTCAAGCGGTGCTTGCAGCTTCGTTAATGAATCAATTGTTTTAATGGTATTGCTCAAGGTTTTCTTATCCTGGCGGAATTTGATGATGTTAAGCGAGTACTGTTTGTCATTGTATTTTGATAACCAATCTGTATTTACCTTGATCAATTGGAACGAATTGTTCTGTTTCACTCTTTCATTACTACGGGTTACAATAGAATTGAAATCAAAATCATTTTTCCATACTTTGTACTGTGTGCTGTTGATTTCGTCCCATGCCAATGCATCAGGATCATCCTTTTCACGCAGCTTCAGATATTCATACTGATCAGGCAAAATAATATCAGAACTAACACCTTTCAATTGTGTACTTGCACCACTGATACGATAGAATTTTTGTAATGTAAGTTTAATATCACCAAGCTCAGATGGGTTATTACTTGTCCAGCTGCTACGCTCCAGTTGAATGCTGCGCTGAACCGTTCCTTTTCCGTAAGTAGTTGTACTGCCAATTACCAGGCCACGCTTGTAATCCTGTATGGCAGCTGCAAAAATTTCAGAAGCAGATGCGCTGAATTCATTTACCATTACTGTAAGAGGGCCGTTCCATAAAACATTATTATCTCTGTCACGCAAAATAGAGGGAGCTTCATCCCTGCTCTTAACCTGAACAACAGGGCCTTCTTCAATAAATAATCCAACCATTTGTACAACATCCATCAAAGAACCACCACCATTGGTACGCAAGTCGAGAATGATACCGTTGATTCCTTCCTGCTTCAACTTGAGGATTTCTTTTGCAACATCAGCGGCACAACGGGCTCCGTTGGGATCCTGGAAGTTGGCATAAAACTCAGGCAGATAGATATACCCGATCTTATAATTGTCGGGGCCTTTAATAATTGTACTCTTTGCAAACGTTTCTTCCAGGTTGATCTTTTCACGGATGATTGAAACAACTTTTACTTCACCGCTTGCTTTTTTAATCGTTAACCTTACTTCAGTATCTTTTTTACCCCGTATCAAACGAACAGCATCAGGAACTTCAAAACCTGTAAGATCCTGTGGTTCATCATTACCCTGGGCTACTTTTACAATAATATCCCCAATTTGAATTTGACCTGATTTTGCAGCAGGACTTCCTGTTACTACCGTTGCCACTTTTATATTTCCTTCATCTTCAGTTAAAGAAGCGCCTATACCAAAAAACTCACCACTCATCTGCTCATCAAAAGAACGTTTTTCAATGGGTGGAAAATAAGTGGTATGCGGATCCATTGTTTCTGTAATATCATTTACAAACAGGTTGAAACGATCTTCATCTTTAAAACGGTTACGGAAACGATCAAACATTTTATCAAAAGACTTCAAAACTTTTTCTCTTGCTTCTTTTTCAAGCTCAATATTTGTTTTTGGCTTGAATCCTTCCTTGCCTTTGTTTTTTTCCTGCAGCTCTATCAAATCCACATAACGTTCCAATGCGTAATACTTCAGCTTTTTGCGCCACACTTCCTTTCTGGCAGCTTCTGTTTTTGGAAAAACGGTTTTTTCGTCATCATCAGTATAGGTTTCATCTGTACTGAAATCAAAAGGTTTCAGGAGAATTTCTTTATAGATAAGAGATGATTCTTCCACTCTCTGCTTATACAAAGCATTGATTAAATAAAACGATTCTAATTTTGCTCCATGAATTTCATCGTCAATCCTCGTTTCAAATTTTTTGAATTGATTGATGTCTGCTTCAAGGAAGTAAGTTTTATCAGGGTCTAAGCTTTTCAAAAACTTAGTAAATACTTCTTTTGAAAACTTATCATCTATTTTCCTGGGGTTGAAATGACCTTCTTCAAGAAACTCACCTACTAATTGCAGGATGCGTTCAAAACGGTTTCCGGGGTCTTTACGGGTAGCGGATGATTGAACTGCATAAAAGATACTGCCTCCAAGAAGCAATACAAGAATGATCAGCAGGCTTTTTTTACTAAACATATATTTTATAAGGTTTGACATAAAACAATTAATGTAAAAATAACGAGAAAAGCCGATGGCTTATTGGCCGTTTGAACTTTTATTTGCTTTTAACACGCCCTTGGCAGAGGAAAAAGCCAATTTGAGCAGATGTATGCTCAATCATGACAGTAGCGAATTGTATAGTACCTCTACCGTATGCAGGGCTTTTTTATGTGTGCCATCTTTTATCTGGTGGCGGCAACTGGTACCGGGTGCAGCAATGATTGTTTCGTTTGCTTGTTTACGTACAGCGGGGAATAAGACCAGCTCTCCAATTTGCATCGAAACATCGTAATGCTCTTTTTCATAACCGAAAGAACCTGCCATGCCGCAACAACCAGATGGAATTGTTTCTACCTTATAATTTTCAGGCAACGATAATATACTCACAGAATCGGCCATTGACCCAACCGATTTTTGCTGGCAATGCCCGTGTAATTGAACAAGCTTATGTTCTTTCGTAAATTGATCTTTTGAAATATTTCCTTTGGCTATCTCCTTTGCAATAAACTCATCAATAAACAATGCATGTTTGGCAAGCGATTTTGCCGCTTCAAGATTCTGATCAGTTGCCAGATCAGGATACTCATCCCTGAAGGTTAAAATGGCCGATGGTTCAATACCAAGCAATGGTGTTTCTTCCGAAATCAATCCGCTTAACATTTCAATATTTTGATTGGCAATCTGCTGTGCTTTTCTTACCAATCCTTTGGAAAGCCATGTTCTGCCGCTTTCTTCATGTTGAGGAATTTCCACTTCATAGCCCAGCTTTTCCAGCAACTGAATTGCAGTAATACCAATATGTGCATCGTTGTAATTGGTAAACTCATCGCAGAACAAATAAACTTTGCCTTTTACGGTTGACTGTTGGCGTTTGGCCTTTGACCGTTTTACAAACCAGTCTTTCAGTGTTACTTCAGATAATGTTGGCATAGATCTTTTCACTGCAAAGCCAACTGTTCTTTTAAGCAATCTGCTGATGAAAGCATTGGTCATGAAAAAATTGTAGATGGATGGAGCAATGGAGCCCAGCTTTGCACTCTTTGTGAAATTGGCAATCATCCTGGCACGGAAAGGAACACCGTTTGCATCATAATAGTGTTGAAGAAATTCTGCTTTCAGTTTGGCCATATCCACATTGGAAGGGCATTCACTTTTACAAGCCTTGCAACTTAAACACAAGCTCATCACTTCATAAATTTCCTTATGATTGTAACGGTTTATTTTGGTTGAATGCGTTAAAAATTCACGTAAAATATTTGCCCTTGCACGGGTTGTATCTTTTTCATTACGTGTTGCCATGAACGAAGGGCACATGGTTCCGCCACTCAAATGTGTTTTCCTGCAATCGCCTGAACCATTACATTGCTCAGCATGCTGCAAAATATCCTGTTGATGAAACCGAAAGATGGTTTTAAATTCAGGAGTGAGTTGGCCCGGTTCATAACGCAACATGGTATTCATCGGTGGCGTATCCACAATCTTATTGGGATTGAAAATATTATTTGGATCCCAGGTGCGTTTTACTTCTTTCAACAACTCATAATTCTTCTCTCCCACCATTTGTTTAATAAACTCACCACGCAATCTTCCATCACCATGTTCACCACTTAAAGAGCCATTGTATTTTTTTACCAGTGTAGCCACTTCTTCAGCAATTGTTCTGAAGAGTTGATTGCCTTCTTCTGTTTTTAAATTGATGATAGGGCGCAAATGAATTTCTCCCGATCCTGCATGTGCATAATGAACAGAATACAATCCGTGTTTTTTCAATATTTCATTAAAGTCACGGATGTATGCAGGTAGATCATTTACATCCACTGCTGTATCTTCTATTACAGGAACTGCTTTATCATTGCCGGGAAGGTTACCCAATAAACCTAATCCTGCTTTACGAAGTGTCCAGATTTTTTTAGTATCGGCACCAAACAAAACAGGAAAATGATAACCGAGGTTAGCAGCACGCATTTCTGCTTCTACCTGTTTTGTAATAACTAAAATTTCTTCTTTGGTTTCTTTTGCAAATTCAATTACCAGGATAGCGCCGGGATCGCCCTGAACAAAAAATCGGTTTTTACTTTGCTCAATATTGCCTTTGGTGCATTCTAAAATATAATGATCAATCAATTCGCTGGCGCTGGGATGATATTTCAACCCAATTAAATTAGCTCTTAATGATTCATCAATTGAATTGAAGTGTACACACAATAATCCAATTTCTTTGGGCGGCAGCGGAACTGCATTCAATTTTATTTCAGTGATAAAAGCCAATGTTCCTTCTGAACCTGCAATCAGTTGACAGAAATTAAAATCTTTGCCGCCCGCTGTAAATGGCGCTGTTTCAACCAGCAGGTCAACAGCATAACCGGTATTTCTTCTTTCAACAGATTTTTTAGGAAACTCTTTTCTGATTTCCTGCTGGTTATCGTAATTGCTTAATAAACTGCGGAGGCTTTTATAAACTTTCCCTTCCAGGTTATCGAGTTCGCATTTTTCATGAAACTCATCTATGGATAAAGCGTTGAAAACAGTTTCTGATCCATCACTTAAAAATGCTTTTACTTCAAGCAGATGCTCTCTTGTACTTCTGTAAATAACAGAGTTGGAGCCGCAGGAATTATTGCCCACCATTCCACCAATCATAGCACGGTTTGCCGTAGAAGTTTCGGGCCCAAAAAATAAACCATGCGGTTGCAGGTACATATTTAATTCATCACGAATAACTCCGGGCTGTACACGAATCCATTTTTCAGTAGCATTAAATTCCAGAATCTGATTGAAATGTTTTGACACATCAACTACAATGCCGTTACCCACCACCTGACCTGCCAAAGAAGTTCCTGCAGTACGTGGAATGAGAGAAGTATGTTCAGCATTTGCAAATGCAATGAGCTTTTTTATATCATCCTTTGTTTTGGGAATGGCAACAGCCAATGGCATTTCACGGTAAGCAGATGCATCAGTTGCGTATAGAGTTCTGATCGTTGTATCTAAAAACAAGTCCCCTTCCAGTTGCATAGAGAGCTGCTGTAGCTTTTCCTTCATCTCAGGTTTTTATAAATTGAATCACTGTTAATAATTAATGCGAAATTAAGCAACTGAAGCAGAAGTGAAAATGTTTTGGCATTGAAGTACAGAGATTTGGCATTTCTGAAGAAGTCATTTGCAAAAGAAATTATTTTTTCATTTTGATGATAAAAACTCCGGGCACGGCTCTCTGTCCACTTTTATCGCTTGGTTCAATAGTTTCTTTACCATTTACCAGCAAACAACTGCTGCCACCTCCATCTAAATTCAAAGCCTCAACACAACCAAGTTCCAGTAAAATAGTTGCCAGGTGATTTAAAGAAGCTCCTTCAGCCATACCCGGGAATCTACCCTGTACTACAAGAATGATCAGTTTACCATCAGCTGTATAACCCATAGCAGTGCGTGGGTGTTTATCATTGATAGCGTTACCGAAGAACATGTGTTCTTCATTATTGCTGATGCTGATCTTTGAATCATGGATCAATGCAGGGCCTCCGCCAATTGCTGTTTGCATCTTCCACTTTTCAGCTCCTGCAAGTTGCGGTTGATTTTTGCTGATGAGTGCGTTTGAATATTTAAATACAACCGGCCTATTCTGAAAGGCCTTTGCATACCTTACTGAAGAATCGGTATAAATCCACGCTACATCTGCTTTTCTTTTTTTACTGATGCCGATTGCTGAACGGAATGTATGCAGCCAGGTAAGTGTGTCTTTTCCTTTCAACGCTGTTGAATGCACATTATAAGAAACTAATTTTCCTTCCTTAATAACTGTATTGAGATTACGGTTCGTGATAAAATCAAAGAACGTTCCATTTACAACAATAAGCGGTTGTTCATTTTTTTCATAAAACTGTTTAGGTGTGAATCTTCTTTTGAAAGTTGTATCGGTTGTAAAATTCAATTTCCTATCATTCAAATCAGCAATAACATAAAAGGCAATATTCGGTTTGCCATCAAGTGAGTCTGTCGTTTGATATACATGAACAGAAGAAAGCAATGGCCCGTACAATGAATCAACATTGTGCCACTTAAGTTGCGCCAAACAAAAAGGAGCAGTTGTAAAAAACAACACTGCTCCTGAAATTATTTTTTTGATCATCATGTTATGAAATCAATTCAACTTTTTCTTTTTCCCATTTTTCCCTTCCATAACCGGGTATTACATGCTTTTCACTGTGATAACTTGATCGTACCAAAGGGCCACTTTCTACATAATCCAAACCAATGCTGTAACCCATCTCCCTGTATTCAGCAAACTCATCGGGATGAACAAAACGATGAACAGCGAGGTGTTTTTTAGTTGGTTGCAGGTATTGACCAATCGTTACCACATCTACCCCATTATTGTTCAAATCACGCAGGGTTTGAATCACTTCTTCTTTTGTTTCGCCAAGACCCAGCATAATGCCGCTTTTTACACGCATACCATTTGCTTTAAGGTAACGTAACACATCCATACTTCTCCAGTACTTGGCTTGTATGCGAACCTGTCTTGAAAGTCGCTCAACCGTTTCAACGTTATGCGACACAACTTCGGGATGCGCTTCCACAACACGCTGAACATTTTCCATCTGGCCTTTAAAATCTGGAATCAATGTTTCGAGTGTTGTAAGAGGATTTAAAGTTTTAACAGCTTTGATGGTATTGAACCAAATCGTACTTCCCCCATCTTTCAACTCGTCACGATCAACAGATGTGATGACGGCGTGTTTTACTTTCATGAGATAAATTGCTTCTGCTACCCGTTGCGGTTCATCCCAATCAACTGCATCTGGTTTTCCGGTAGCTACGGCGCAAAATCCACAGCTTCTTGTACAGGTATTTCCCAGGATCATAAACGTAGCGGTGCCTTCTCCCCAGCATTCGCCCATGTTGGGACAACTGCCGCTTTCACAAATGGTATGAAGTTTATTTTTATCAACAAGATTGCGTACATGACGGTATGATTCACCAATGGGCAATCTTACTCTTAACCAATCGGGTTTCGTTAGTTTCTGCTCTGCAGCAGTTTCATTCACTGTAATTTCCTGCATAATTGATTCAACAAGTGAGTGGCAAAGTTAGTTTATACCTGCGAAAGAATTAAAAATGCAATTTTTTCAATTCCATTTCACTGTTTACCGGTTTGATTCGTGAATGGTGATTGGTGAATGGTGAATGGTGAATAATAGACATTCATTATTGCTAATTACTTAAACTGTAACGCCTTGTGCTATTAATATTGATTGATTTTCAATAATTGCTTTGTGAGCATAGTGTCAAACTTAGTGTTCTTAGCGCTACCTCAAAAATCTTTGCATAAAAAGTGTAACACAAATAACGCAAAGTATGCACAAAGGTCACAAGAGTTCTTGTAAGTATCTGATTCTGTAATAGCACAACACGTTAAACTGTACAAACAGCATCACTTTCGTTTACCAAGAAGAATAGCGATATAACCATTAACAAACACCTGGCTTCCGGGATTCTGAAGCATGATGCTGATTTTACGGGAGTACACTTCTGCATTTATTCCAACTTCAATGGCCGATACCATTTCGTTGAAACGGCCATAATCAAAACGCAACGCAATTTTTGCATGAGCGCCCGGTACAATCTTTAATTCTTTCCAGCCATACCGTAATCCGGTTCCTGTAAGAATGTTACCGGGAGTTAAAAAAGCAACACTGTCTGCAACAGTATATTTGATGTCTTTAGAACCATCCGGTCCCGAATCCTGCACACGTAAATAATAGGGTCGTTCAATACCAACTGAAATTCCACCGGAATAAATGGCATAAACCGCCACCCCGTTTTTGTTTGTTTTGCCACCAATCATTCGCTGCTGGCCAAAGGAAGGTTTTAGCTGATAAAATGTATTTTGCTTTCCATATACATATGGTGAACCAAACACAACAAATCCATTATTGGTTTGAAAGTTCCCGGATAACTTTTGTTCTTTGGGATGTTTTTTTTCTCCAATTTCCAATGCAAAGAGATTAGTCGTCTTTACATTTTTCATATAACCCTTCTCAAAAAAAACACTCCAGCCATCTGTATTTAACCGCAGGCCAAATACATTTTGTTTATTAAACACCAGTGCACCCTCTTCCTGCTGCCGGATGAGTGTATTTATTTTTTCACGCCGAACTTCTTTCTTTTGATCTCGCTCACTTTTGCGTTTAGGTGGTTCCTGTGCAAAAGATGCAATGGCTGAAACGGTTAAACAAAAACTGATGATTATTATTTTCACAAGTTTACTATTTATGTTAGAAAGTAAATTTACAGATTAAAACGATAGATGCGGCATTGTGGTATCTTGCTGCCCCAAACTTTCCGTAATAATTCACAAGTTTATGACATCCTCCATTTTATACCTGGGGCAATTGCGTACCGAAGCTACACATTTACAAAGCGGCAGCCGCATTGAAACCGATGCACCGACAGATAACCAGGGAAAAGCTGAACGTTTCTCTCCTACCGATCTTGTAGCCACAGCGCTGGGCAGTTGCATGCTGACGATTATGGGAATTAAAGCCAGAGATATGAATATTGACTTAACCGGTGTGAAAATGGATATACAAAAACACATGAAAAGTGATCCCCGAAGGATCAGCGCCGTAGATGTAACTTTTCATTTCCCTTCTCGCCTGCAATTAGATGAAAAGCAGAGAACAATTTTACAAAATGCAGCGCTTACCTGCCCGGTTGCAAAAAGTCTCCATACAGATATTGAACAGAATGTTTTGTTCAACTGGTAATTTATAAGAGGTTGTTTAACACAATACGTTTTGTAGAGGTGACACCTTTTCAAAAGGTGTCACCTCTTATAAACACAACTTATTTTTTTAAAATACTGTTCCCTATTGCACAGCTTAAACAACGCCTGGCATTGCAATAATTCTTTTTAAGATACAGCAAAGCCTGGGAATCAAATGCAGTTTGATGTATTGCTCCCGTTGCCTCCCATTTCTGTGTAATGCTGTTCTTTTCTTTGGGAAGTTGCTGTAACCATTGAATTGCCTTTTGTTTCAGCTTTTCATTTTTATGATATTGTGCATAAGCATATAAAACGGGAATGATTGTATTGATGAGAATATTTTCAATCATCATGTTACCCAATTTCTTTTTACGAAAGGGTGCCGGTTCATTCAACATATAATGATAATGCCAATAGTCATTGGCAGTAACAGTTAGTAATTGTTTGATGCTGTTGAAATCATCAGCTTCAATAACTTTTGAAAATAAATGACTCGACTGTTGAATAAGCATCGCCAATTGTGCCAAACGGATGGAAGGAAAATTGGAAGGCCGCATCCGTAAAAAACGCAGTAACTGCTTAACAGGTTGCAGTTGATGTTTCTTTTGAAGGAAGAGATATTCTTTCTGCAGCATTACCGGATAGTCTTCAGTAAACTCACCGTTCAGCAAACCTGCCTGCCCCAGCAACAATGCTTCTAACTGATGTATTTGGTTTTTGTATTTGGCTAAAGTGTTATTTGAAATTGTTTTGGCAATGGATTCAAAAGCATCTGCATTTACCGGGATGCCAAAATTTCTTGCCAGCAATTGCCAGAAGGTTTCTTCCCAATGATGATTGGTTTCGCTGAGCAGTTGATTGATCTTTTCATTTTTCTCATACAACCGTTCAGCAATCATCCGCTCTTTCCAACTGGTCCATACAAGGTCTGAAATAACAGATAATTGTTTTTCACAGGGAATAAATTCATTTTGCTGCATCAGTTCATTATATCGTTGCAACAATGCCGATGATACCCGGTTCTTCAGTTCAACAACCGGAATGCTTTGTTCCTCTTTTACATCATGCTCCCAAACTGCATGCAAAATGATATTATTGTAATGTGCATCATCCGTATGACCATGTTTATCCCAATCACTGGTTTTGATGTGCAGTTCAACATTGCCAGCCCAGGTAACATTGTTGATGAGGATTTTTGCATGTAAAAAATCAGGGCCCTGGTTGCTGTTGAGTAATCCCTGTGAAATAATTTGTATTGAATCGCCGTCGGCCGTTGTGAGTTGTTCCTTGTTGAAATACAAGTGTTGCCAAATGAATTGCAGCAGGCGTTCGTTCATAGAAAAGCAATTTGAAAATTGAAGAATATGCCGGTTTAATAATTGAAGCCCTTAACCAGATTTCAAAATAAGAAAAGCTGATCACATTCTCAAATCTTCATTTTCAAATTGACTCAGCGCTTTCACCACCCTGCTCACGGGCAAACCCATTACATTATAAAAATCGCCCTGTACTCTTTTAATACCTACCACACCAATCCATTCCTGGATAGCATACGCTCCGGCTTTATCAAAAGGCTGGTAATGATCTACATAATATTGTATCTGCTCATCGGTGAGCTGATGAAACTCTACTTCAGTTACATCTGCAAAAGTAATTTCTGTATCCTGTTTCATTAACACCACACCGGTTATTACCAAATGTGTTTGACCCGATAATTCTTTCAATGTATTTACGGCATCTTCTTTGGTTGCCGGCTTTCCAATCACTTTATCCTTCAGTACAACAATGGTATCGGCTGCCAGTATCAAACGGTCATGACTTAATTCTTCTTTCACTGCTATGGCTTTGTTCCTTGCAATGTAAACAGGCACTTTCTCAATGGCTAATGATGCAGGATACATTTCATCCGTATCTTTTACAATCACATCAAATGGAATTTCGGCCCACTCTAAGAGCTGCTTTCTTCTCGGTGATTTTGATGCAAGAATGATTCGTTCCATCAGGCAAAAAATTTAAAAAGGATCATGGATAAAATTCCGGTGAACATTACCGCTTTGATCCATTTGCTTAATGCGGCAAAATCTCTTGTTTGTTTTGCCCTGAACAACAGGTAAAGGCAATAAGCAGCGGGAACAATTACAAACAGAAAATTATAAACAGCCGCCATCCACATTTTAAACTGCAGGATATAAAACAATACAATGATGAGTAATACCAACAGGATCACTAACCAAATGGCAGCAAATACTTTTGAAAAATCAACACCCCAAACAATGGGCATTGTTTTACATCCATACCTTGCATCTCCTTCCATATCCTCCACATCTTTTACCACTTCACGTATCAAAGTAATGATGAATGCAAAGGAGGAATAAAGAATAACGAGGCGTAACAGCTTTTGCTGTGCGCCCGGGTTAACCAGGTGAAAAAGATCTATTTTCTGATGAACGGTAAGCAGGTAAACAACAAATACCACCCAAGCCGTTAAGATGGAGATGATGATATTGCCGCTGAGTAAATTCTTTTTAAAGGTTGTACTGTAAAACCAGAGAAGAAATACACAGCCCATATTGGTAAAGCCAATGATCCAGTTACCGTTTTGCAGGCCGATATAAAAACCCATCAACACTCCGGCAAAGGAAAAGAAGAGATGAAAAAAAATGGCCCAGCGCCTGCCGATGCTTTTATCAACAACCATCCGTTGGGGTTTATTCACCAGGTCAATATTCAAATCAAAATAATCATTGATTACATATCCGGCTGCTGCAATAAAAACAGAAGAAAGACAAAGAATGAAAAATAAAACCGTGTATTCTCTTGGCATGTGAAGCTGGCCACCATACAAAACAGGTTCTATCACACAAAAGAAAAACAACACCTGTGTTAATGCAATAAAAACAAGGTTGGGCCAGCGGATGAGTTTAAAAAAATCGGCAAGTATTTTCATTTTTCGGTTTCTGCTGTGAAGATAGGAAGCCTCTGCTTTGAAATAAAATGTGATTTAGATTGCAGCAGTTTCGTCAGATGGCTGTAACCAATGATCATTCAGCTTCATTACTTTTTCAATCACTTCTCTTGTACAACCTTTACCACCGCTGAAAGTTGAAATAAATTTAGAGACAGCTTTGATTTCTGCAACTGCATCTGCCGGGCAGGCAGAAAGGCCAACCATCTTCATTACTTCCATATCCGGAATATCATCACCCATAAACAGGGTTTCTTCCCATTTCAGATTATTGGCCAATAAAAACTGTGCAAGTACCTCTTCTTTATCCTTCACCTTCATAAACACATTCTTAACTCCCAGGTATTCCAATCGCTCAGCAGATGGCTTAGACACACTTCCTGAAATAACCACTACATGATAACCTTTCTTCACGGCCAATTGCAGGGCGTAGCCGTCTTTGATATTCATGGTACGGGCAAATTCATTGCCGGGCAAAATGAGGAGTGATCCGTCAGTTAATACGCCATCCAGATCAAATACAAACGTTTTGATTTGTTTAAATTGTTCAATGAGGTTCATGCGAAATATTGAGATGCAAAGTTCATATTTTATTTTAAGCAACTGAAGATTCTTTTGTCCGCCTCACCCCTTACCCCTCTCCTCACGGAGAGGGGCATGTGTAACAGCCTTACAAAAATCTACAGTTTACTTTTTGTACATTTTCATTATACTTTCAGAAAACAGTTGATATATTTTTTGCGATTGAGGATAATCCTGCAGCATTTCCAAATGTTTTTGAATGGTTTCTTCATCGCCCCTTCTTGCCGGGCCCGTTTGCATATCTAATGCTTTGCCCTGGTCTAACCTGCAGGCTACTTCAATGATCAAGGGATGCAACAGTTGAAAGTTGAGATGCCGTTCATTGCAATAATCTTCTGTTAAGGCGTACAAATGATTGGTGAAATTGCTCACCATTACTGCTGCCAGGTGCATTTGCAATCTTGTTTCATCATTGGCAATCTGTACTTTATCTGACAGTGAAGATGCAAAGTCGCTCAACAATGCTTTTACTTCATCCGTATTACCATCCACCAAAAAAGGAATGGGTGGAATGATGGTCATTTCTTTACGCAAACTTTGCAAAGGATATAATACACCGTAATTGGGTGAAGTGTTTTTCAACACTTCCCTGCTCACTGATCCGGCGGTATGTACAACCAGCTTTTTGCCGGGTTTTAGTTTAGATGCTGTATCTGCAATTGCTTTATCATTTACTGTAATCAAATAAATGTCTGCATCAGGAGATAAATCTTTTAATGAGTTGATGGCAACGGCATGCACCTGCTTTGCCAGTTCTTCTGCATGCTGCAGGGTACGGCTCCATACCTGCAGAACAGAATGACCGGCAGCAGTCATCATTCTTGCCAGTACCGTAGCTGTATTGCCCGAACCGATCAGTATCACCTTCATTTATACAACAGTTAATGAAACGGAAGAAGTAATTTGCAGTTCAAAAATAATCTTACTGTTGATAAAACAAGAATGGATATGAAACTTGCTCAAAAATTAGTGATTGGTTATTACCGGGCCAAGCTGAATCTCTTTGCCAGGCTGTCCAAACAAAAAGCTGCTGAAAAAGCATTTGAATTATTCTGTACGCCTTATCCCGGTACGAAAATCACCAAAAGTCCTGCAATTTTTGAAAAAGCAGAGAAGCTGCATTTGAAAATGGATGGTTACAAATTAGTTGGTTATCGCTGGAACCATCCGCAACCCAAAAAAGCGTTGATCCTTCACGGCTTTTCTTCCACAATCAAAAAGTTTGATCATTTTGTAATGCCATTAGTAAAGAAAGGTTACGAAGTAATTGCTTTTGATACGCCTGCTCATGGTGAAAGCAGCGGTAAAACAATCAACATACTGCAATACAAACAAACAATTGCAGCGGTGTATGAAAAGTTTGGACCCGTTCAATCTTTCATTGCGCATTCCGTTGGAGGGCTGGCTCTCAGTTTATTTATGGAAGAACAGAAATACCAGGACAATAAAAAAATGGTATTGATAGCCCCTGCTACCGAAACTGAAACTTCTCTGAAGTCCTTTACTGAATTTTTAAAAATTGATGTTGAGGTAAAAGAAGAAATGCGGAAATTGATTCATGAACACAGCGGCTATTGGCCTGAGCATTTTTCCATCCGCAGAGCTGCGGATCATATTAAAGCAGATGTACTGTGGATACATGATGATGAGGATGATGTAACCCCATGGGCCGATGCTGAAAAAATTCAGCAGGATGGGCATGCTAATTTTCAGTTTCTTTTGACAAAAGGCTTAGGCCACAGAAAAATTTACAGAGATAATAAGGTGAAGAAAGCGGTGATGGAATTTTTGTAATTGACATTGTAATCTGCACATCTGAAAGATGTCTGACAACTTGCTAAACCGATGTTCAGTCACCCTTTGGATGAGCATACATCTTACCTGATTTTCAATCACTCATTATTCATCATTCATCCCTCATTCCCCATTCTTTTCTTCCATTTATCAATCATTTTATAATATTGTGCCGCCGATGTCCTCTAAAATACCGGCTCACACATACCAAATATGGCTAAGAATTTACTGATAGTAGAAAGCCCTGCGAAAGCAAAAACCATCGAAAAAATCCTGGGAAAAGATTTTGAGGTAAAGAGTTGTTATGGTCATATCCGTGATCTTGAAAAAGACGCAATGGGTATTGATGTTAACAATAACTTTCAACCCCGTTATATAGTTCCTGATGAGAAAGAAAGAGTGGTGAAGGAGTTAAGATCGCTGGCTAAAAAAAGTGATGAAGTATGGCTGGCAACGGATGAGGACCGTGAAGGAGAAGCCATCAGCTGGCATTTATGTGAAGTGCTGGGCCTCGATCCATCAACCACCAAGCGCATTGTGTTTCATGAAATCACCAAACCGGCCATTCTAAAAGCAGTTGAAAATCCCCGCACGGTGGACATGAACCTTGTGCATGCACAACAGGCAAGAAGAATTCTTGACCGTATTGTTGGCTTTGAATTAAGCCCGGTGCTTTGGCGCAAAATGAGCATGCGCAATAATTTAAGCGCAGGCCGTGTGCAAAGTGTGGCGGTACGTTTAATTGCAGAAAGGGAAAGGGAAATTAACGCCTTCTCTTCGGTTTCTTCCTTCAAATTAGAAGCGTTATTCACTGCCAAAGACCTCAGCGAAAGGAACGTAACTTTCAAAGCAGAAGCAAAAAAACAAAATACAGCAGAAGATGCTGAACAATTTCTCAACGGTTGCAAAGGCGCTTCTTATAAAGTAAAAGACATCCAGGTTCGTCCCGGAAAAAAATCACCGGCTCCTCCTTTTACCACATCAACCCTGCAACAGGAAGCAAGTCGTAAAATGGGTTATTCAGTAAGCCGTACCATGCAGCTTGCTCAAAAATTATATGAAAGCGGTAAGATCACTTACATGCGTACCGATAGTGTAAACCTGAGTGATACTGCTTTGGGCGATCTCACACGTACCATCAAAGGAATGTATGGCGAACGTTATCACCAGTTCCGCAAATACAAGAACAAAAATGCAAGCGCTCAGGAAGCACACGAAGCCATCCGCCCCACTTATATGGAAAATACAACGGTTGAAGATGCAGATCTGAAACGTTTGTATGAACTCATCTGGAAACGCACTATGGCTTCGCAAATGGCCGATGCCGAACTGGAACGCACAACAGCAAATATTTCCATTTCAACAAACCAGGAAGAATTAAAAGCCGAAGGTGAAGTATTGAAGTTTGATGGATTCTTAAAAGTGTATCATGAAGACAAGGATGATGATGATATAACTGAAGATGAACACCAGGAAGGAATGCTGCCGCCATTAACGGTTGGTCAGCAATTGCCGTTGAAAGAAATGAATGCAGTTGAACGCTTTACCCGTGCTGCACCACGATATACAGAAGCATCGCTGGTAAAAAAATTAGAAGAGCTTGGTATTGGCCGGCCATCTACCTACGCTCCTACCATCTCCACCATTTTAAAAAGAGGTTATGTAGAAAAGAGAGATAAAGAAGGTGTACGCAGAGATTTCCGTGTGTTGCAGTTGAAGAATGATATGGTGAGTAAAAGCGTGGAGCAGGAAAATACAGGCGCTGAAAAATCAAAACTTTTTCCAACTGATCTTGGACTTGTTGTAACAGATTTTTTGAAGCAACACTTTGAAAAAATAATGGATTATGGTTTCACTGCCTATATTGAAGGTGAGTTTGATGATGTGGCTGATGGTAAACTCAAGTGGAATGAAATGCTGGAAGAGTTTTACAGTCCGTTTAAAAAAGATGTAGAAAAAACAATAGAAACCGCTGAACGTATTAAAGGCGAAAGAGAGTTGGGTGTTGATGAAGCAAGCAGTAAAAAGATTGTTGCCCGTATGGGTCGCTTTGGGCCGATGGTGCAAATTGGTGATGTAAGTGATGAAGAAAAACCACGCTTTGCAGCATTGCGGAAAGACCAGAGTATAGAAACCATCTCATTGGAAGATGCACTGAAGTTGTTTGAATTGCCACGTACACTTGGAGAATATGAGCAACAGGAAGTAATTGTGAATGCCGGCCGCTTTGGCCCTTATGTAAAACTGGGCGATCAGTTTATTTCCCTTCCCAAAGGAGAAGATCCGCTGGAGGTTTCGTTTGACAGGGCTGTTGAACTCATAAAAGAAAAACAAACTGCAGATGCGCCTGTTGCTTTCTTTGAAGCCAAACCTGTTACAAAAGGCAAAGGACGTTTTGGCCCTTTTATTAAATGGGATGGATTATTTATCAATGTTCCCAAACGCTATGACTTTGATCATTTAACAACAGCAGATATCAACGAATTGATTGAGGCGAAAGTAGCAAAAGAAGCCAATCGTTTTATTGTACGCTGGCCCAATGAAAATATTGCAGTTGAAAACGGACGATGGGGACCTTTCATCCGCTTTGGTAAAAAGATGCTGAAGATTGATAAAAAAGCTGATGGTACAAAATATACAACTGATGAAGTGGCCATGATGCCGGTTGAAGAAATTAAGAAGATGATTGAAGCACAATTGCCCGGCGCATTTGATAAGAAAACAAAAGCAGCAGCAAAGAAACCTGCCCGACAATCAGGCGGGACTGCAACAAAGAAGAAAGCAGCGACTAAGAAAGCTGCAAAGAAGAAATAAAAAATAGCAGAGAAAATCTCTGCTATTTTTTTGTAAATTTAAGTATGGACAATAAAAACATTGAAGAGCTTAAATTGAAAATCCATCAACAAATAGATCAACTGCAGGATGAAACCATTCTTCAAATGCTGCAGGAAGCAACAGAGGCATATACTTCACCCAATGCAAAAGATATACTTGACGAACTTACCCCTCAGCAATTTTTAAGATTGCAAGAATCAATACAGCAAGCTGATAAAGGAGAAACGATCACGAATGAAGAAGTAATAAAGATTTCAACACAATGGCTTTCAACGTAATTAAATAGCTGTTGATAAATTTCCCACTGTTTGTTGCAGAGCGATTTATGAAAAAAAATCCGAAAAAGAATAGTGTAAGCAACTGTACTCTACACACTCCGTAAAATATTTATCTGCACGTTAGGAATAACAGATTGTTTTTCTACACAATACATGGAACACTCAAATGAGAAAGTAAGGTATATCTCTTAATTTGAATACTAAGTGTTTACCCTATTGCCACTTTAGGGTATTGCGGGATAGGACAAGATGAAATACCTTTCAACGATTTATAAAATCAAAAAATCATTTTACTGCATTTGACTCTATCCCATAAAAGAAAGTACTATTGTTCACTTTAAACTACAATATAAAAAGTATGAAAAAAATTATTTTTTTAATTATTGCCAGTCTTACTATAAACTATGCAAACAGCCAGATTACCAAAGGCTTTTGGATGTTTGGGGGGAATGGGAGTATTGTATCCGGCACTTACTCTCTGCCTGGTACAGAATTCAAAAACACTCAGATAAATCTACAACCAAGAGTCGGTTTTTTCCCAGCGAATAAATTTGCAACAGGCATGCTCGTAAATTATTCCTACAACAGAAACAAATCAAACATTGGGCCCGCAAGTTCAGCATCCACTTTTGGAATTGGCTCTTTCGTAAGATACTATTTACTTTCTGAAGAAAAACAAGTAAATATTGTAACGGAATTAAATGGATTTTATAATTGGCAAACTGGATTACTTAATTCAAAGAGTACATCAACAGAATACAGTATAGTTGCTGGCCCTGCAATATTTTTAAATACAAGCGTTGCAGTTGAAATATTAACAGGATACAGATATTTTAAAGAATTACAATCAAATGGCTCAAGAGGCAGCATATTTTTAATGCAAATCGGCCTTCAGGTTTATTTAGAAAGAGCCAGAAAACCTTAAAAATAAAAGTCATGAAAAACAAAATTATCTTCTCGATAGCACTGGTATCTTTTTTTTCTTCCTTAAGTATTGCCCAACAAACAAATACATTGGTAATTAATTATGAAACTGGATGGCAGGGTAACTTAAATCATACCACCTGTAATATTTTCAATATTAGCCCTTTTTCAGTAATTAATGGTTATACACATTACCCAATTTCCGGGGGTGCATTACGAGCCTCGTCTTCCCCTTTAGTTTTGAAAGCACAGGGTGATCCATCAAATAGGAGTAATGTTGTGGCTGGTGTTGCCTATGCGTTTGCATATTCAATTAAAGCAGGGTTTACTTATAATATTTCTGCTGAAGTTTTCAGGGTTAAAAATGCAGGAGGAACTACAACAGCTCAAACAAATTTTGAAATAGGATCTACTTCGACTCTCCCAGATCCTAATCAAGCAGGAACCGATCCAGTTGCCTGCGGTATGGTGGAATACACAAAACTAACACCAATTGTTTCATATAGAAG
>CAMTVU010000023.1:0-34761 GCA_947085245.1 uncultured Chitinophagaceae bacterium
CGGTTTCCGGTGTATCAAATAATTTTTCTGCTACATTATAACCCATCACCACACTGGCAGTACCGTACCCAAATTCACTCATGGAAAGATAGCGGCCCCAACCAGTCTCAACCGGTTGTATCTGGCTGAACTCTTCTGTTACACCATACCAGTTAACACTTGTAAGAGATACATCTTCATACTCAATAGCCGATGCATTAAAATATGTGAAGGCAACATTGCTGGCCAATGATACTTTTTCTTTTACCGGAGCCATTTCTTTAAACTTGGGATTGGGCCTGCTCATGTATTTCCACCACGGATAATCGCTGCCACCACCCCACGGCCACTTTTGTACATAGATAGTATTGTTACCAAAGGATTTGAATTCGTTCTTCACATTATTTTCCAGACTACTTACCGTAGCCATAACGCTGATGATACAAAAAATACCGAACGTAATGCCCAGCAAACTCAAAAAAGTACGCAACTTATTTTTCTTAAGTTCCTGGATAGCGAACTGCAGACTGTTCCAGAAAATTTCAAAGGTTTTCCGCATGCCTCAAATGTAAAATGAAATCCTGAAGTGGAAAGAAATTTATTACAAACGGGAAGCCCGTTCCGCTTACCTTTGCGGCCTTAAAAACCAGCTGATAGCCATTTGCTGTAAGCCACAAGCAAAACACGCAGGCTTGCAGCACGCAGCTTGAAGCCCGCAGCTTTTTACAATGAAATTCGAAAACGAAATAAAACGCCGCCGCACATTTGCCATCATCTCTCACCCCGATGCCGGTAAAACTACATTGACAGAGAAGTTGCTTTTGTTTGGTGGCGCCATACAGGTGGCAGGTGCTGTAAAAAGCAATAAGATCAAAAAATTTGCAACCAGTGATTTTATGGAGATCGAACGCCAGCGTGGCATCTCTGTTGCAACATCTGTAATGACGTTTGAATACAACGGCACTTTGATAAACCTCCTCGATACCCCCGGTCACAAAGATTTTGCAGAAGACACTTACAGAACATTAACTGCTGTTGACAGTGTAATTCTCGTAATTGACAGTGTGAATGGTGTGGAAGAACAAACAAGACGTTTGATGGAAGTGTGCCGCATGAGAGATACACCGGTGATTGTTTTCGTTAACAAATTGGATCGTGACGGTAAGAACCGTTTTGATCTTTTGGAAGAAGTGGAAAAAGAATTGAACATCCATCTTCACCCCATGACATGGCCCATCAACAGCGGTAAAGATTTTAAAGGTGTGTATGATCTCGATAAAAAAAGTTTAGTGCTGTTTACTGCCAATACCAAAGCGAGTGATGAAGATGTAGTGGAAATAAAAGATTTGAATGATGCTGTTCTTGATATGAAAATTGGCGAAACGGATGCAAAAATTTTACGGGAAGATGTGGAACTTGTTGATGGTGTACATGGCGAATTGAATGTGGCCGATTATTTAAAAGGAAAAATAGCGCCGGTATTTTTTGGCAGTGCCGTAAATAATTTTGGTGTAAAGGAAATGCTGAATACGTTTATCCGCATTGCACCTCTGCCGCAAAGCAGGGAAACTTCAACCCGTCATTTAGATGTGCAGGAAGATAAGTTCAGCGGTTTTATTTTTAAGATCCATGCGAATCTTGATCCCAAGCACAGAGATCGTATTGCTTTCTTAAGAGTTTGTTCAGGAAAATTTGAGCGCAACAAATATTATCATCATGTACGGTTGAATAAAGATGTACGTTTCAGCAATCCTTATTCTTTTTTGGCCCGGCAGAAAGATGTAATTGAAGAAGCCTTCCCCGGCGATGTGGTTGGCTTGTTTGATACAGGCAACTTTAAAATTGGTGACACATTAACCGAAGGTGAAAACTTTTACTTCACCGGTATTCCATCCTTCTCTCCTGAGTTGTTTAAAGAAGTGATCAATAAAGATCCGATGAAGACAAAGCAATTGGAAAAAGGTTTGCTGCAGTTAACAGATGAAGGTGTTGCACAACTGTTCACACAGTTTGGTGGAAACAAAAAGATCATTGGTTGTGTGGGCGAACTGCAGTTTGAAGTAATTCAATACCGCTTATTGCAGGAATATGGCGCCAGTGCAGAGTTCAGGGCCATGCCCTATTACAAAGCATGCTGGATCACCAGTAAGGATCAGAAAAAATTAGATGACTTCACCAGGTTCAAAACAAACAATATTGCCGCTGATAAAGATGGTCATTTAGTTTACTTAGCGCAGAGTGAATGGTTTTTGAATACAGAACGGCAGAACAATCCGGATATTGAATTTCACTTTACGAGTGAGATACATAAGGAAGGATAAGCTTCTTGCGGTGGGTCACCCTTTGGGCGGCTCACCGGCATAATCAGTTTCAAGTTTCCAATACGAAACAGAACAACAATACGTATCAACTATAATACAAGCTATCTCAAAAGTCGTCATTGCGAACGTAGTGAAGCAATCTGTCTCGATTTAGATTGCTTCGTGCCTCGCAATGACGTACTTTTTAATGTACATTTTGCAAAAAAACGACTTTTGAGATAACTTGTAGTGTGATGCTGCTGAAACATTCAGTTGAATAATGTGAAAGCCGCACAAGCGAGCGTGGCAACAGAAGCTAAATAGTAATACTGAAGCTGATAACATCAAACTAAAAACCTCAAGCATCAAACCTTTCCTACTCTTTCCATCATTTTCTCCACCAATTTATAAGTTGCAGGGCAATACTCCACGTTTTGTTTGTACACATGCACCCACTCAGTAAAATGCTTTTTTGTATGATGCGGAAAGCCTGCACAATCAACTGGCCTTATGTCATAAATTGAGCACTTGTTATCTTTTAAATTGAGGAACTGGCAGGGTTGCTTTTTATTCATCATATCACCGGTGCCTCTTTCCTTTTGCAACCATTTCTTTGTAAACTCCTGTGGGGTTTGATTGAAATGAGCAGAGATGCGTTTGATATCCTGTTTGGTAAATGTTGGCGTCATGGTCTTGCAGCAATTGGCACAACTGAGGCAATCTGTTTCAGTCCACACTTCTTTGTCCACTTCCTTTGCCAATTTATCCAAACCTCCTGGCTTCACTGTTTCCAAACGGGTAAGAAAATATCGAAAGCGACGACGGTTGTTTTTCATCAAACGTTTGAAGAAAGGCAAATGCAGTGGTTTCATTAAAATTTTAAAAAAATTGAATTGAGAAATTTTGAAATTTAAGCTGCGAATATAGTGATTCAGCTATTATGGTTAGTAAAACGTTCAATGCGTTTTTGCCACAAAGACTCCAAGGCTCGAAGTACACAAAGAAAACGTTCAACACTTTGTGACCTTTGGGTCTTAGTGACTTCGTGGCCAAACTGTATTTGTTCTTATCTTTCAAACTTCAATTTCAACACTCATTATGTGGGAACCGTATAAAAAAGGATTCAAAGCTTACCTGCAATTGGAAAAATCGCTGAGTGAAAATTCAGTGTTGGCTTACCTGCATGATGTGGACATGCTTACACAATACCTGCAATTTGCCAATAATCTGAAAGCACCTGCTGATCTTACATTAAAAGATCTGCAACAGTTTTTAAAATGGATTACAGAGTTGGGTTTGAGTGCAGGCAGCCAGGCAAGAATCATTTCAGGCTTGCGACAATTTTACAAATATTGTTTGCTTGAACAGATCACCGTAAAAGATCCCACAGCTTTATTAGAAGCGCCCAGGCTGAAAAGATCATTGCCCGATACTTTGAGTTATGAAGAAATTGAAAGCATCATCAACAAGATTGATTTAAGCAAACCTGAAGGCGGACGTAACAAAGCCATTCTTGAAACCATGTACAGTTGTGGCTTGCGGGTAAGTGAGTTGGTAAACCTTAAACTTTCAAATCTTTTTTTAGATGTTGGTTTTATCCGTGTAATTGGTAAAGGTGATAAAGAACGGCTTGTTCCCATTGGCAGCAGCGCCATTAAGTATATCAACATTTATAAAGATGATATCCGTGTGCACCTGAAAATAAAACCGGGCAAAGAAGATTTTCTATTTCTCAATAAATACGGGAACGAATTATCAAGGATCATGATCTTTCTCATTATTAAAGATTTGGCTATGAAGGCCGAAATCAAAAAGAATATTTCACCCCATACATTCCGTCATTCCTTTGCTACGCATTTGGTGGAAGGTGGCGCTGACCTCCGTGCCGTACAGGAAATGCTGGGGCACGAAAGCATTACCACTACTGAAATTTATACACATCTCGACAGGGAGTTTTTAAGAAAAACATTGGAACAGTTTCATCCGGGGTTTGGGAAAAAGTAAAACCGGTCGGTACGCTGCAAGCGGACTGAACGATAATGATGAAATTTTATTGACGGTGAGCCACCACGCTTGAAAGGCGGGGTAGCTCACCACAACGTTATTCTTCTTTCATCACCAAATTTTCCTTTTGTTTATTCTCTTTCTTCGCAATACTTGTTATACCAAATGGCAGAAATATTTAGTCCAATAGTGCGTGTCAAAATTTCATACTTGTATCCCGCCTTTCGGGACAGGTAATACCGCCCTAAGAAAATGATTGCACTAAAATATATTTCAAAGCGGTATTACATGCTGCACCAATTTAATAAACTCAGCCCTGTACCCTTCTTCATCTTTACCCAATGCACCTGTTGCCAGCTTCAGCACTTTTTCATAAGATGCATCGGCTTTGAATTCTGAATTACGTAACAGCATTCCAAACTGCGCCACTGCACTTGCAAAGCGGAAATTTTCTGATGTATTATCAACTGAAATTTTCTTATCTGTTACCGGATGTACAATCAACTTGCTTACATCTCCATCCGGTTCTTTGTAACGGAACTTGATGGTCATGATTTCATTCGTCAATTCACCCTTCTTATTCTTTTTCACCTGCTGATATTTCAACTCATCTACATCTTCAATAAAATCACTCTCAACTCCTACCGGAATAATTTCATACAAAGCCGTTACTGTGTGACCGCTTCCCAATTCACCGGCATCTTTTTTATCATTATTGAAATCTTCTTTATTCAGTAACCGGTTTTCATAACCTACCAGTCGGTATGCCTGCACCAATGAAGGATTGAATTCAATCTGCAGTTTCACATCTTTGGCAATGGTGAACATGGTACCGCCAAATTCATTCACCAATACTTTCTTTGCTTCATTCATTCCGTCAATGTATGCATGATTGCCATTGCCTTTGTTGGCAAGTTTCTGCATTTTATTGTCTTTGTAATTTCCCATGCCATAACCCAGTACAGTTAAGAACACACCACTCTTCCGTTCTTCTTCAATCAATCGTTCCATCGCATCATCACTGCTCATGCCAATGTTGAAATCACCATCAGTGCAAAGGATCACACGGTTGTTACCGCCTTTCTTAAATTGTTCTTTGGCTACTTTATAAGCTAATTGAATACCTGCACCCCCTGCAGTTGAGCCACCTGCTTCTAATTTATCAATGGCTGCTGTAATTTTTTCTTTGTTAACACCACTTGTTGATGGCAATACCAAACCTGCTGCACCTGCATATACCACAATGGCTACATTGTCCTGTTCACGCAACTGATCAACCAATAATTTCAAGGATGCTTTTACCAATGGAAGTTTATTGGGATCATTCATGGAGCCGCTTACATCAATAAGGAAAACAAGATTGGATGGAGGAAGATTTTCAGCAGCAATTTGCTTACCCTGCAAACCAATCATTACTAATTTATGTTGTTTGTTCCATGGACAAATACTCATTTCAGTATTGATGCTGAAGGGATCATTGTTTGTTGGTTGCGGATATTTGTATTTAAAATAGTTGATGAATTCTTCCACACGTACGGCTCCTGCAGGAGGAAGCTGGCCATAGTTGATCATCCGCCGCACATTACTGTACGATGCACCATCCACATCAATGGAGAAAGTGGAAAGCGGTTCATCATTTACTTTACGGAAACGGTTTTCTGTGATGCCGTCGTAATCTTCTGTGTTGAAGTTTTCACCCTCTCTATCATAAACCGGTGAAGAACTGCCATGTACTTGAGTTGAAATTGTTGCGTTGGAATAACCCAAGGCGTTTTTCTCCCGTTGAACTCCCATCCCTGTAACTACAACTTCTTCTAACTTCTGTTCTCCTGGTTTTAAAGAAACGGTTAAACTTGTTTGTCCATTTACTTTTACTTCTTTAGAATTGTAACCAACAAAGGAAAAAACAAGTGAAGTTTTACTGCTTGAAACTTTGAGAGTGAAAGTTCCTGCAGCATCCGTTGATGTGCCGTTCTTCATTCCTTTCTCAAAAACTGAAACACCTGCAAGCGGCGATCCTTTTTCATCTGTTACTTTACCTGTAACCGTAACAGGTTCATAAAAAGCGGTGCTGATGATGGCAGCTATCAGAATAACTGCGGCAATGATGTAACGCATAAATTGTGATTTTTAAATCAGATGCATCCGGTTTCACAATTACACAAACACACCCAAAAATATTTTTCCCTAACTTCCCCGCCTCAACTGTTTTATTTGGCATTCATCCGTGAAAAAGAAAAGAATAACTATTCAGATGCTGAGCTGGTAAATCTTTACCGGACGGATGCTGATTTGAATATACTGTCAACCCTTTACCAGCGGTATATGGATTTGATTTATGGTGTTTGTGTGAAGTATCTCAAAGACCCCGAAGCATCAAAAGATGCTGTGATCAATATTTATGAAGAGCTTATTTCCAAATTGAAGCTGCATGAAGTGAACAATTTCAAAAGTTGGCTTTATACCCTCAGCCGCAACCACTGCCTGATGCAGCTCCGCAAAGAGAAAAGCCATACTACAGTAGAAATTCCTGAAAAATTTATGCAAAGCGAAGAAATGCTGCATCTGGAGGGTGTACTGCAAAAAGAGGAACAGTTAAACAGTATGGAAAAATGCTTAGAGCAGCTTTCTGCAGAACAAAAAACCTGTGTTACTTTGTTCTACCTTGAAGGGAAATGTTACAATGATATTACCGGGCAAACGGGAATAGAATGGAATAAAGTGAGAAGTAATATTCAGAATGGCCGCAGAAATTTGAAACTTTGTATGGAGCAAAAAGCAGGAAGCTAACAGCTGCAAGCAAAAACATGATCAACTACAACGCACACGATATTGAACGTTATCTCAACAGCAAAATGAATGCTGCAGAAATGCATGCTTTTGAACAGGCGATGATGGAAGATCCTTTACTTGCCGATGCAGTGGATGGGTACCGTTTTGCTTCAGGAAAAATAGATATTCAAACCGATCTTGCTGTGTTGAAAGAAAGAGTGGATGCATACAAACGCAGGGAAGGAGCTGTTATCAAAGGTTCTTTCCGTCAATGGATGAGTATTGCTGCAGGGCTTGTTATTTTATTGAGCGCTTCGGTTGTGCTGTACCGCATCTTTAATCAAACAGATAAAAATAACACGGCGCCAATTGCTGAATTGGCAAAAAAAGATTCCTCATCAATTGCTAAGGCTCAAACAACCGTTGATTCAACTACAGTTGCAGTAAATAATCATCAACCATCTGTTGTTAATCCGGTTGCACCTGCTCCGGTTAAACAAAATAAAGTAATTATAAAAAACGGGACAAAAAATTCGGTTGCAGTTAATGAGCCGCCTGTTGTAACAGAACAAACAACCACTAGTGATGTGGTTGTTTCAAGTTCTGATATAAAAAGGAGGGAAGATCTTCTATCCAAAATAAAAGACACAGAAGAAAAAAAACAGTCCAATTTTGTCCGTCTGAATAAATTCAGTGGCGTGGTGGTAGATGAAAACAATCAACCTTTACCCTTTGCCAATGTAACCGAAGTGAAATCAGGTATAGGAACGTATGCCGATGTAAAAGGAAATTTTACCTTGATTTCATCTGATACTGTTTTGAATATTGAAACAAAATCAGTTGGTTATTTCAGCAACTCTTTACAGATCCGCAATAATCAAACCCAACGCATTGTGCTGAAAGATGAAGCTGTAATTGCAAACGCCCCAACCCGTGAACGTTTGTATGAAAAAAATAAAGATCGTCCATCAGTCATGAAAACAGAAGTAACTGAAATGGATAGCCAACCTGCAGATGGCTGGAAAAATTATACTACTTATATTGCCAACAACCTGCGTGATGCTGATCCGAATCTTAAAAACCAATCAAACGTGTTGAGGGAAGTTGAAGTTTCATTTGATGTAAACCCTGATGGAACTTTAGCTAATTTAAAAATAGAACGATCTGATTGCAGATCCTGCAACAGCGAAGCCATCCGCATCATTAAAGAAGGCCCCAAATGGAAATCAAAAACAGGTAAGAAAGAACGCACCCGTTTTACCGTTCAATTCTGATTTCAGCAACTCATCAAATCTTTCCCGGGCTTTCCCTCTCTTCCCTATCTTTACGACCTAAATAACTTATCAAATGAAACAATTTCTTTTATCAGCCATTTGTGTTGCTTCTATTTTTATGGCAGAAGCACAACAGTTAAAAACACCGCAACCATCAACACCTCAAACCATTAAACAGGACTTTGGCTTAGGAAGCATTGAACTTTCTTACAGCCGCCCCAATATGAAAGGCCGCAAAATTTTTGGCGATCTTGTTCCCTTTGATAAAGTTTGGCGTACAGGTGCCAACAACGCTACTACATTAACCTTTACGGATGAAGTGATGATTGGTGGCACAAAAATTCCGGCAGGTAAATATGGTTTACTTTCTATTCCATCAGCAAACGAATGGACACTCATCATTACCAAACAAACCGATGTTACATCGCCTGCTGCTTACAAACAGGAAAGTGATGTGGTACGGGTAACAGTTAAAGCAATTAAAACAGAATGGATTACTGAAACCTTCACCATGTCTTTTGATAATGTAAAAGACAATAGCTGCGACCTGGTATTATTCTGGGACAAGACTTTTATTTCAATGCCCATCACTGCAGATGTTGACAGTAAAGTGATGAAGCAGATTGATAACCTGATGAACAAGGATAGCCGTCCGTATTACAGTGCTGCTGCTTATTATGCAGATAACGGAAAAGATCTTAACCAGGCTGTTGCATGGTTTGACAAAGCCATTGAGCAAAATCCAAAAGCTTTCTGGGTTTATTATCAAAAAGCAAAAGCATTGGCAAAGCTGGGTAAGAAATCAGAAGCGATGGCTGTTTCCATGAAATCAATGGAACTGGCAAAAGAAGCAAAGAATGATGATTATGTTTCGCTGAACGAAAAGTTGCAGAAAGATTTGAAATAAAATTTCTTAATAATAAAAAAACCTCACAGCATTTGTTGTGAGGTTTTTTTAATTTTTTTAATAATTACTTCCTGATTATATAGCCATTGGTTATGGGCAATACCAATCCACTTGTAATATCAGTTGTATTAAAACGGCTGAGAAAATAATAACTGAGATCACAACAGGTAGTTTGCCTGTTGTTAAAGCCAAACAGCATTGAATCTGTAACTGCATTATTAAGCGACAGATAATACACTGAATAACTTTTATTGACAACGAAGCCGGTTGTTGCAATGCTGTCGCCAATATAATAAAACAAACGGGTGATGTTTGAAATGTTACCGTTGCTGACAGCCTTTGCTGTTATTTTTAAATTTGCTGAATCATACTGCTTGGCCGGGCCAACCAGCAGATCCTTATTGGCACTGTTCAACAGGCGGAAAGAAAATGTTGGAGGTGGCGCATTATCACATTCCTCATTTGCACAATCACCTTTGCATTGAACAAATGCTGCCGACACAAAGAGTACAGAAACAAAAATTAATAGTCTATTTTTCATGCGGCGAAGGTAAGTTCATTTTCCGGAATCAGGCCTTTTTAAGACTTGTTAAAATTTGTATAATCAGTGATAGCAGTATCACCGCCACAGCGCCAATTACGTTCAGCCACAGGAAAGAAATGATATTCATATAATAAATACCAATTACAATTACTTCTGAAAGAACTGCTGCCGTAAACACGGCATTGCCCCCTACCCTCTTTATATAAAAGGCAACTAAAAAAATACCGAGGATGGTACCGTAAAACCAGCTTCCTAAAATATTAACAGCCTCAATTAAACTGTTACCTAAATTATAAGCGAAGAAAGCAATGAGGATAGAAAACAAACCCCAGAACAACGTGTACAGCTTGCTCCATCTGTATTCTTCTGTTTCGGTTAATTGTTTGCTTGAAAACTTTTTATGAAAGTCAATCATGGTACAGGAAGCAAGTGAGTTGAGTGCGGCTGCAATACTTCCCCATGCAGCCAAAAAAATGATGGCAATAATTAAACCTACCAAACCTGTTGGCAACACATCGCCCACAAAACGAAGGAAGATATAGTTGGTATCATTTGTATCAGCATTAGGATCAGCTTTTTTTATGATGCCTTTCATTTGTTCCCTTATCTGTTTCCCTTCTGTTTCTGATTGTTGCATCAAAGTTCTTGCAGCAGAAACCGC
The DNA here is from genome assembly GCA_947085245.1 of uncultured Chitinophagaceae bacterium. Lineage (GTDB taxonomy): Bacteria > Bacteroidota > Bacteroidia > Chitinophagales > Chitinophagaceae > Lacibacter. The sequence continues at coordinate 10,442 of CAMTVU010000023.1, forward strand.
CTGTTCATTCTCCTGCTTCAATGCATTCGTTAATTGAAGTGCAGCCGATTTTTTTTGTGTTTGCACCTGTTCATAATTGGCTGCGGCATTTTTATATTCTCCTGCATAGCTGCTCTTAAGTACTACATTTTCCTGCGACTTATTAAAAAATGCAGGTGCTTTAAAGAAAGAATAAAAAGCAAATAATAAACAGCCAATCAACAAAATCAAAAATTGCAATGGCACTTTCACCAGTCCATTGATGAGCAAACCAAGTCTGCTATCCTTGGTATCTTTTGCCGTAAGATAGCGCCCCACCTGGCTTTGATCGGTTCCAAAATAACTCAATGCCAGGAAAAGTCCTCCAATCAAACCACTCCAGATATTGTATTTGTCTTTCCAATCAAACCCATTCTCAGTAACACCACTTGTAATCACATTCAGCTTTCCGCTTTTGCCTGCAATTTGCAATGCATCCGTAAAGCCAATGCCTTCGGGCAACGATGTAACAGCATAATACCCGGCAATAAACATGGCAGCATAAATTATCATGAATTGTAATTGCTGTGTATAAGCAACGGCTTTAGCCCCACCGGTAACAGTATAAATAATCAATAAACCGCCCATTAAAATATTCGTAACATAAATATCCCAGCCAAGCATGCTGTGTAATACAAGTGATGGTGCAAAAATGCTGATGCCTGTACTTAATCCTCTTGATAATAAAAATAAAGATGAAGTGAGTGTTCTTGTTTTTACATCAAACCGTTTTTCTAAAAATTCGTAGGCAGTAAATAATTTCAGTTTATGAAAAATGGGTACAAACGTAATACTCAACACAATCATGGCTAAGGGCAAACCAAAATAGTATTGCACAAATCGCATTCCATCGGTATATGCTTGTCCGGGTGCAGTTAAGAAAGTAATGGCGCTTGCCTGTGTACCCATGATGCTCAGCAACACCAGCCACCAGGGCATCTGACGGTTGCTTAAAAAATATCCTTCCAGATTTTTTGATGTACGACTTTTGTAAATGCCAAAAGAGATCACCCCCATCAGTGTAACAATCAAAACAATCCAGTCTGTAAGTTGAAAATTCATGAAAACTTTTGGGTGAAGAAATAAAAGAAGATGATGAGTATGATCAATACAGAGGCAACAGTAATGTACCAGCCCGTCCAGGAAGTTTCTTTTTTATTTGGCAAATTGTTCATGAATGAATATTTTTTTGAAGTTGGGTTTAGTACTGCTATTGTTCTGGGGTTTGGCGTAGTGGGGGATTAGAAGTACGAATGTTCAATAAACCACCAATGTTGATAGAAGTACAAATTTTCAATTTAGCACTTCTGCCCCCATTACGCCAAACCCTTAGCGGCTGGCATAATTTTTTGTTCTGTTTTTGCTTTGTTTAGAGGTAAGTCAAAATTGCTTTCCATACTGTCAATTATGTTGTTGTCAATATTATCGTCAAATTTTCGTGCAAATAAGTTATCGCCTTCTAAAAGAAATTTAATATCATCTTCTGTAAATGTTTTCGGTCTTAGTTTAATATCACCATCTGGAATCCAAATAATTGCTCTTTTGTCGTCATTGATAAGTTTACCATCAAATGAAGTATTCATAAGTACTGTTTGAAAAAATGATTCGTCAGCAATAAGTGTATTCAAATAATAATTCTCAAATTTTTTTGCCTCGCCACTATTACAAATAAATTCACAACTTTCTCTTGTTAAAATCATCCATTGTCCACCAATGTAAGGTATTACATCTTTTAAATATGCCCTTTTAAACTGGATACCACTAAAACCATTATCGGACTCCACGAAATAGTTTTCAATTCGGTTCATTGTTTCAGGTCTTACAGTTAATTGGTTAGCTATTTTTATAAAATTATTTCCTTTGTTTTTTGTTAGATATTCCCTGATGATTTTTTGTGATTTTAAAGGGTAGTCTTGTCCACTCAAATTGATAAAAAAATCCCACTCTACATTTAATTTTAGCAAATACTTTATTCCGTTTAGTTCTGCTTGAACCATACTATAACCACCCCAAACAACGTTTTCGCTTTCTAAAATGTAGGTATTAGGAAAGTCAGTCAAAAAGTCTTCAATGTCCTTGTAAATATCAATACCTGTTTTTTTGTCTAAATGAATTAAATAATGGTTTTCGGGGTGATAAAGGGCTTTAAAAAGGCGTTTAAACTGTTCGGGGAAACGGTGTACCAAAATAAAATATGCAATTGTTACTTGGTTTGGAATAGCATTGTCTACTTTTAATTCCGTTTGTTCTACACTAATGTCGCTGTCTGCCATATTGTTATTTTGTTATTTTTTTTGTTTATAGAGGTCGTTTGAATGCTTGCCGCTAACATCTGCATTGGCGCCTGCCACGCAACGAAGTGGCTGTGTGGTCGCACATTCTTGTGCTGTATTAACATGATTCATTAAGGCTTCAACAAGCTCAGCCGTACAACCTACTCAACCTCTATCATCTTTCTGTTTTGGCTTCATCATGTAAGCAACCAACAAACTCAATCCAATGCCAAGCCCTATCAATAATGTTCTTTCAATGGATGATTGCTTTTTGTTACTCACAATTTATTTCTTTGGTTTGGCCAGCAAGTTAGCTATTAATCGGTATGCTCCGGGAACACCTGCAGGCAGTTGACGGAAAAATGCAACAGCACTATATACAAATCGTCCCTTGCCATAATCAGCAACAATCAAACTTCCATTGCGTTGCGGTTCACCTGCATCATTCATTCCGAGTATAGAAACAAAATTGCTATCAGTTTTATCCGCTTCATATACACTCCGTTCCTGTACCCAGCCTTCAAAATCTTTTTCGGTAATCTTGTTGGGATAATTCAATACTATATGATCAGGAACAAGAAAACTCACTTTTGCATCCTCTTCCGTTACCCGGTTTCTGGAAATAGTAAACGGGTAAGGCGACAGCTTTGCTTTCATTGGCCCAAACTGGTTGCTTGTATTATACTGCACTAACAGAACGCCACCTTCTTTTACATACTGCATCAATACATCATAAGCGCTGCTGAGCCATGCATGTACGTTATAGGCACGGATTCCCGTAATGATGGCATCGTATTGTTTCAGGTTTCCCGGTGTAATATCTTTCTCTTCAAGAATAGAAACAGTATATCCCATTTGTATTAATCCATCAACTACCTTATCGCCGGCACCTTTGATATAAGCAATTTTTTTTGATGCAATTTTTACATCAGCAGTAAATGATTTGATAACAGGTTGATCAAAATAAGTAATGCGTGGAATATGATCATAGTTGATCTCATGATAACTGTTGTTCCATTTCTTATCATTTTCCTGTACCCAGAAGCTTACGTCTTTGGAAAGATTTTCTTTGTTAACAGTTACCGGAACAACCTTATCCGTATTTGCATTCATAACAGTTCCCGATTCTCCGGTTTTTATTTCAGCTTTCACAACTCCATTACTGCCTTGTCCCTGAACGGTAACGTCGTTTGTATTGAATGTTGAAAAAGAGTGAATACTGATATTTCCAGTTTTATTTGTTTGGCCATTTGAAACAAATACTTTGGGCTCTACTTCCAAAGAAATTTTGGGTACAACAGGCAAAGGCCAATAGATTTCACCTTTTACAGGATCGGTAAATTTGTACATCACAGGTTTCTCAAACATAAATGTTTCACCTTCTATAGTTAAAATAAAGGTTGCTGTGTAAGCAGGATCGTTCTCCGCTTTGCCAACCTGTGCTTGATCCTTAACAATAAAAGATCCGTGTGGATTTGTATTTGTTAACCAATATGGCTGAGAAACAGGCTTTGTTGATGGAATAATAAAATTATTCTGTTCCCGAGACAAAACATCTTTTACAAGTTTTTCAGGAGCTTTAATAACAGCATCTGATTCATTATTTAAGAAAATAGAATAAGGAATAATATCCAGATTACTTCTGTTAATAGCTATAAGATTTACATGTAATGTATCTCCCTGTACAGCATATTGCTCTGTAGCAACAGCTTCCATCCACAACCCGGCACATGCTTCAATCAAACTCTTTACTTCATTTAGTTTTTTTATTTTCCAATCACCATCATTTATTTTTTCCATGGCTTTGTATAATTCAACCAAACTTTTCACAGAAGCTGATGGATTCTGAAAAGAATAATCGGTAACAATTTTATCAATCATTGCATTAATAGCTGCACCGCTTTCATATTTGCTCCAGTCAGTAACAATTCCATCAGCAATATCATTCTGCATCGCATCGCCACCGGTAAGTGTAAAAAAATCTGTTTGCTGTCCACGTTGGCGGGGCACACCAAAGCCCTGGCTCTTATGCTGGCTGCGGCTTTCGCTGGCAATTTCGCCATAACCTTTACCCAGCAATGGGTTATAAACACCCACATCAATTTTCAACTGATCATTACTTGTAGTATTGGCACCGCCAAAATTGAAGGTGTTCCAAAGAATGCGTTTTGCCTTCCACAGTTTTACACCATACTTGAACTGCTCAGGAAAACGATTGGGATCAGCCGCTGCATCAAAAGCCTCACGGGCCAGTACAGCCGAAGCGGAATGGTGCCCATGCCCTGCCCTGTTATCGGGAGGAAAACGGGTAATAATAATATCGGGTTGAAATTTCCGGATCATCCATACCACATCACTCAATATTTTTTCCTTATCCCAGATGCGTAAGGCTTCGTCGGTAGTTTTTGAATAACCGAAATCAAAAGCACGGGTGAAAAATTGTTCGGCTCCATCTATTCTTCTTGCCGACAGTAATTCCTGTGTGCGGATCATTCCCAATTCAATTCCCTGTTCATCGCCAATGAGGTTTTGTCCGCCATCACCACGGGTAATACTTAAATAACCGGTGCGGTAAAGTCGTTCTTTGCTTAAATACGCAAGCAACCTTGTATTCTCATCATCAGGATGTGCAGCAATGTATAAAACACTGCCAATTACTTTCAGCTTCTTTAACGCCAGCAGAATATCAGCACTGTTCAGTGTTTGAGGTGTTTGTGCAAAGGCTGAAAAAAACAATACAATCGCAATAACCGAACTGAAAAATTTCTTCATGTAAAAAATTATTGAGAACGAAGATAAAGTTTGGCCGCAAGCTCTTCTTACCGATGCTGTAAAATTTCAGGATAGAAACACAGATAACACGAATAGGAACTGATTTTAACAGATTTTCTTTAATTAGTTTGAATCGGTACAAATCAGCGTCATCTGTGTTTCTATTATTTAAAGTGAACTTCCAAAAAACAGGTAAGCCAGTAAAATGGAAGTAAGGATGCCCACAAGATCGGCCAGGAGCATGGCTCCAATTGCATAGCGTGTATTTTTTACAGCTACTGATCCAAAATAAACCGCAATCACATAAAATGTAGTATCGCTTGTACCCTGCAAAACAGAAGCCAGGCGGCCTGCAAACGAATCAGCGCCAAATGTTTTCATGGTATCAAGCATCATTCCCCTTGCACCACTGCCGCTTAATGGTTTTATCAATGCTGTTGGCAACCCATCAACAAAACGGGTATCAGTTCCCAGTGCTGCAAAAAATGTTTTCATTCCATTAATAATAACATCAAATGTGCCGCTGGTACGCAGCATGCTGATTGCTACCAGCATCCCAACAATATAGGGGATGATGCGTACTGCAGTTTCAAAGCCTCCTTTTGCACCTTCAACAAAAGCATCAAACACATCAATTTTTTTATACACACCCCCCAGTACAATCAAAGCAAAAATTGTCAGTATCATTCCATTGCTTAAGATACTTGAAAACGACTGTGCCTCTGCTGCATTTAAACGGGTTACGTACAATACAAGCAACGCAATGATAGCTGATATGCCGCCTACCCATGCAAGAATCACCGGTTGAAATACATTGATCTTTTGTTTAAACGATACAATAAACATGGCAGCCATTGTAGCAGCAAAAGTTGCAATCATACAGGGAATAAAAATATCGGTTGCGTTTTGTGCACCCAGGCTGCTGCGGTAAGCAATGATGGTTACAGGTATTAATGTAAGCCCCGATGCATGCAAAGCAAGAAACATTATCTGCGAATTTGATGCAACTGCTTTGTTGGGATTTAACTCCTGCAAACTTTCCATTGCTTTTAAACCAAACGGTGTAGCTGCATTATCGAGGTTTAATAAATTGGCCGAAAAGTTCATCATCATGTGCCCTGTTGCGGGATGACCTTTGGGAACATCAGGAAATATTTTTGAAAAAAATGGCCAGATGATTTTTGATAAAAGCCGCACCCCGCCTGCCTTTTCGGCAATACTCAGAAAACCCATAAATAATGTGAGGATGCCAATAAGCGGCAGTATAATATCCATGACTGCATTTTTAGCCGTTTCAATAATACCATCTACTTTTCGTACCAGCTTCTTTTGAATGGCAACATACGTGTAAGTTGCAAGCAAAGGATTTGCAGCCTTCATGATACTTACAGAATCATGCTTAAGGTTATCTGTAAGCAGGATGGTTGCTTTTTGAACTGAATCTGTTTTGTAATAGCCATATTCCTTCAACAGATCAAAATATTGGGGAGAAAGTTTTTGGTTCAGAGGCGAGCCTGCAGCTACATAAAAAACACTGTCATATTTATCCGAAGATTTACCTACTACCATCCGGGTAAATATTTTTTCATTCCCATTGATCATTCTTGCTGCTGCTGCAAGCAATGCTATGATGATAAATGCACTCCATATTTTGCTTAAGGCCATAGATCAGTTTTTATTATTTCGGATTGAAGATTGCAGATTTTTATTAAACCACCAAAACCATCTTTTCACAGCCATCCTTTCGTTGCTAACTGCTGATGGCTTATCTTTGCGGACTTAAAAAAGATCAACAGAATTGTTACAGTACAAGTGAGTGACACAACGAAAGAGGAATATTGAACTGAAGCTGGCAAATAAATCTGACATCGAACATCTAAAATCATACATCAACCATGGGTTTAAAAGCAGGAATTGTGGGATTACCAAACGTTGGAAAATCAACGTTATTTAATGCAGTAAGCAACAGCGCCAAAGCACAGGCAAGTAATTATCGCTTTTGTACCATTGAACCCAATGTGGGTTTGGTGGATGTGCCCGATAAACGTATAGATAAACTGGCCGAGTTGGTATTGCCCGATCGTACAGTGCCTACCCAGATTGAAATAGTTGATATTGCAGGTTTGGTGAAAGGGGCCAGCAAAGGTGAGGGACTGGGAAATAAATTCCTTGCCAATATCCGTGAAGTGGACGCCATTATTCATGTTGTACGTTGCTTTGAAGATGAGAATGTACTGCGGGATGAAGGCGACATTAACCCTGTAAGCGATAAAGAAATTATTGATACGGAGTTACAGCTGAAAGATCTTGAAACGGTTGATAAGAAAATACAGCGTGTTGAAAAGATGGCAAAGGTTGGCGATGCAAAAGCAAAAGATGAACTGCATGCTTTGCAGAGATGTAAAGCGCATCTTGAACAGGGCAAAAGCATCCGCAGTCTTGATTTGAACAGTGCAGAATTAGATCTGATACAGGATTCTTTTTTCCTTACACAGAAAAAAGTAGTGTATGTAGCCAATGTAGATGAAGCCAGCATGCACACGGGTAATAAATACTCCCAAGCGTTGATTGAATCTGTTAAAGATGAAGACGCAGATGTAATTGTGATGAATAATAATATTGAAGCTCAGATAAGCGAAATGGAAGATCCTGACGACAGGCAATTGTTTATGGACGAATACAAGATGACAGAACCTGCACTTGATCGTTTGATACATAGTACCTATCATTTGCTTGACTTGCAAACCTATTTCACTGCCGGTGTACAGGAAGTAAGAGCCTGGACCTTTCACAAAGGCTGGAAAACGCCGCAATGCGCCGGTGTGATACATACTGATTTTGAAAAAGGTTTTATTAAAGCCGAAGTAATTGGTTTTGATGATTACATTACTTACAAAACAGAAGCTGCCTGCCGTGAAGCAGGAAAATTAAAAATTGAAGGAAAAGAATACCAGGTGAAAGATGGTGATGTGATGCATTTCAGGTTTAATGTGTAAAACAAAAGCCATAGAAAATACAGAAACACTGAATTTATTTGAAGCCGGTTCAATTTTGAATCGGTTTTTTTCTTTGCCACTGAAGCACTGAAATACAGAGAAATTATTCGTGTAATTCGTGGCAGATCTTCCAAAAAAAAATCCCCCGGGAAAACCAAGGGGAAGTATAGTTATTACTGAATGGTTCTTTATGAGAGAGTTCAGCTTTCTTTTTTAGCGTATTTCTTCTTGAATTTATCAATACGACCTGCAGTATCAACCAAAATATTCGTACCGGTAAAAAACGGGTGCGACATGCTGGATATTTCCAATTTAATGAGGGGGTATTCATTACCATCTTCCCACTTCACTGTTTCTTTTGAAGCAGCTGTAGAACGGGTTAAAAATGAATAGCCGTTACTCATGTCTTTAAACACTACAAAACGGTAATTAGCGGGATGAAGCTCTTTTTTCATAATTCCTGGAAGTTTTCAGCACGGTTCCGGCCGTGCATTTTTTTTAAAACGAAAGCGCAAATTTAGGGGTAAATCCTGTTTCGGCAAAATGAAATTTGATCTTATTGAGCAGTAATCAGCTTCCTGCCTCGTTAAACCTTTGTTGAACAAATGGGCCTGCCTTCGCCCCGCCTGCGTATAACTTCGTGCGGCAGGCGAAACGCCACACTTCACGAAACGTTTCGTGTAGTGAAGCTTCGTGCAGGCAGGCGAAGTTGTATTTCCCCTGCTTTCAACAGGAATGGGCATAAAAAAAGAAGCACCGAATTCTTCTTTATAATTGCTTTCGCTTTTATACTTACTAACCCAGTGCTCCCGGAATCAGCAATTATCTTTTAACGGACTTTTGCTGCTCCACCACTTTCTTTTTTATTGCTAAAACGCCTGGTGGTTTTGTAACATAAATGTACTACACAGAAAGATTGGTTTCCAAATTTTCAGGGCATTTGATATGCACCTGTTTTGCACCGTTTTATCCACTGAAAAACAGTAAAAAACAAAGCTTATAAACAGGTTATGAATGCATATTCTCGTATTGTAAAGGGATACCGAGATCCCAGCCTTTTGAAGCCTGGATCACTTCCTGCAGATCATCAATTTTTTTGCCGGTTACCCGTACAATATCATCATTAATGGAAGCCTGAACTTTTAATCCTGCCTCTTTTATCAGCTTAATGATCTTTTTTGCATCTTCCTGCTTCAACCCGTTTCTAACCAGCACTTCCTGCTTTATAAGCTTTCCGCTCTGAAAGGGCTCTTTGCTTTGGTCAAATGCTTCAGGCGATATCCCCTGCTTGTGTGCACGACTGATGAGCACATCAATCAACTGCCTTCTCTTCATATCATCTTCCACTTCAATATTGAGCTTGAATTCTTTTTTGTTGAGATCAATGGCCACATGACTTCCTTTAAAATCAAAACGGTTCGTGATCTCTTTCACAGTTACGTTAACTGCATTGTCCAATGCCTGTGCATCAACTTTACTTACAATATCAAATGATGGCATAAAAAAAGTTTGAAGTAAAAAGTACGAGGTACTCATGATACCTCAGTGTAACAGCACAAATGTAATCGTTCAATTATAATTTAAAATATTTCATTCCTCCTTCAGGCTTTGGGTAATAAAGAAACCCCGGTTGAAACCGGGGTCGTCAATAAACATGAGAAATATATAAGAGAAACTTAATTATCGCCTGTTTTAACCCGGTTTTGTTCATCACCGGCACCACCTGCTTTACGGCGGCCATTACCATTTACTTTCCCCTTGCTGAAACGATAGGTAAATGTGGCACCCACTGTTCTGGAATCTCTCCTTTGCTGAAAGTTGGCATTTACCAAACCATATTTAATTTCACCTTTAGCTGCCTGAGTCCAAAGAATATCTCTTACACTTAATCTTATAGTTCCTTTACTTTTTAAAACAGGCTTGCTTGCACCAAAATTTAATTCGCCTAAAGGTTGAATGTTAAACACTCCCTCAAATCCTGCACTTCTGTAAAAACCACTTACCTCAGTTGTCCAGTCTTTTCCAAATTTGTATGAAGTAGAAGCGCTCAATATCATGGTAGTGCTGCTAAGTTTAACAAAGTCTCTGTTTACAAGCCCTTCGAACTGATTATTAAACACATTTACATAAATATTGCCGCTCCACTTTTTGATTTGTTTAAAAGCGCTTACCGCTATTCCAAGTTGTTGTTGTTTTGCAATGTTTGCCCTTTTGACATACGATTCATTTTTTTCTTCATTCTGTTCCAATACTTCCTGAATAATGTTGTTGGTATTGGTGTAATTCAATGTAGTGGTTAAGAAACTCATATACGTATGAGACAACTCAATATTGTGGCTGAACTGTGGCCGCAGGTTAGGGTTACCCTGCTCATACGTATACCTGTCAATAAATTCTACGAAAGGATTTAAACTTTCATAATCAGGCCTGCGGATTCTTCTTCCATAATTTAAACTCAGAGAATGATTTTTATTTACTGCATACTGGATATACGCTGTTGGAAAAAGTTGTGTGTAGCTTAAATGAAAAGTTGTATCAAAATCAATAAATTGATCTCTTGTTTCATTTAGTGCATATCCGGTTGAATGTCCTTTAGCCGTTGTATTTTCTAATCGCAAACCAATCTGGGCACTTAATTTTTTGTTCAACTGTTTACTGAAATTGACATAAGCTGCATTAATATACTCATCATATACAAAATGGTTACGCCGTGCAGAGTCAAGTTTCATGGAATTATTAATCAAACTATCATAGCGGGCATCATTATCGGTTTCAACAAAACCGATTTTAAACCCTGCTTCAAACTTTAATTCTTTTTTAAATGGATGCACATAATCAACTTTAGCAGTATAGATTCTTATCTGTTGTGGCAGGTTACCATACAATGTATCAGGGAACATCAATGAACCACCGGTATTGTTTTCATACCTGTTAAACAGGCTTTGCTTATTGTCTGCATTATACCTTAAATGATCTATATCAGCTGTAATTTCTCTGCCTGTTGTATCAAATACATGTCGGAAATTAAGATTCGTACCCAAGTGTTTCCAGGCTGATGAATTATCTGCCTTGCCAAATGTTTTACGGAGCAAAGTATGATCGGGGCTGAAAATATTAATGTCACTGTTATTTAAAAACTTTCCGGGACTGTAAAATCCATTTGCTGTAATACCCAGTGTTGTTTTTTTAGTTGCAAAAAAATCAAGCCCAACTTTACCATTCAAACTTCTGTTATTGTGTATCATCTTCGATTCCTGCTCAAATAATGAAACTACTTCTTTGGTCGTTTTATTTGAAAAGCTGCGCTGTATGTTTAATTCCTGGAAAGAGTTTCTTGCATTGAAATTTCCGTTTGCAAATAAATTTACTTTCTTCTTTCTGTAATTAAAATTAAAACTGTTGGTATACCGCTGATAGCGGCCCTGTGTATAACCGGTTGTAACACTTCCATTATAACCAAATTGAAGGGTCCTTTTTGTTTTGATATTGATGATACCACTGTTACCAGCTGCATCATATTTTGCAGGAGGATTGGTCATGATCTCAATCTGATCCAATTGTGAACCCTGTAAGTTGCGGAGAAAGTTTGCCAGATCAACTCCGGATAAATATGCAGGCTTCCCATCAATAAATACCTGCACACCAATCTTTCCTTTTAAACTGATGTTGCCATCTTTATCTACTGTGATACCAGGTGATTTTTCCAAAATTTCTAAAGCGTTTGCGCCTGCATTGGTAGGTGAAGCATCTACATTCACCACTAATTTGTCAGGCTTTTGTTCAAACATTGGTTTACGCCCTGTTACAATCACTTCTTTCAATCCCCTCGCCTCGGGCTGTAAATTAAAAGATGGAACCACGGCATCCCCACCATCTTTTACTTCTACTAATCCACTAATTATTTTTTTATATCCAACTCCCGTTACACCTATTAAATAAGCACCTTCTTTTACAGTTTCAAATATATAAGCACCGGCTTTATCAGTAATTGCAGCTTTTACAAGTGATGTATCTTTTGCTTTATAGAGCGAAACTGTTGCTCCGGGCAAAGGTCTTTGCACTTCATCTCTCACCTGCCCAGTTAGTATTGAAGATTTTTGTGCAAATCCCGCTAATGATAAGCTCAGGAAAGCCGCAGTTAGAAATACTGTAATCTTTTTCATGACGATGAGTTGGTTTGATGTTTCGGTTTAATGATTAACGAGTACCTTATTTTTAATGTTACATGCCAAAAGTAGGTTCTGTGTTTTGCATAGTACATTGTTTAATGCCGAAAGGCCAATATTATTGATATTCGGCAAAATCTATAATGGTAATAGGACGGTTGATTTTACAACTTGTTACAATTAATTGGAGGCTTTTGGATGAAAGGCAATTTTTTAAGATTGCTGGAAGGAAACAAAAAAGGCCCCTGAAAAAGGAGCCTTAAAACAGTTATGCAGATATTATTTTGAAGCAGGTTCTGCTTTATTCTTACTTACAAAGTATAGAACAATGCCAAGTATCACCAATCCTATCGAAATCAGCTCAGCCTGGGTAGGTTGAAAAGGGAGATCATGATATTTTGTATTCACCCTGATCTTCTCCACAAAAAAACGTTCAACACCATTCAGGATCAGATAGAGGCTGAATAATCCACCGGCCAGTTTTATCCGCTTGCGGACAAAAAGCAAAACTCCAAAGAACAATAAACAAACAATGGTTTCATAAAATGGTGTTGGAAATACAGGTACAGGCAAATAATTACAATGTTGCTCTTGGTCGCAACCCGCCAATCTTATACCCATGCTGTTTACATTGTTCGGATAGCTGTACGCCACCATCCAGATGGGTAAAAAGGAAGGTGCTTTGAAAGATGCATGCGGAATATCTTCCAGCTTTACTCCTCTAAATTCCTGCTGCAAATATGTCTGATTATTCTGTAAAGCTTTTTGAAATTCTCCCGGTTCAGCTAAACGAACGGTAGCGGTTGAATCGGCTACATAAGCACTGTTAGGAATGCCCCAGTCACCATCGCCGGACACCTGGCAACCAATACGACCAATGGCATAAGCCAGCATTAAAGCTGTTCCCATTGCATCGGCCAAATGACGAATGGAAATACCTTTACGTTTAGCATAAATTATAATCGCAATGGCTGCACAGATCAATCCTCCGTAAAAAGTTAAACCGCTGAATGAAGCCAGTGAGCCGATGGGATCGGCAACAAAATCGTCCCAGTTTTCGAGGTTGTGAAATATTTTTGCACCGCCAAAACCAAAGATGGCTGCCAATACCGTTATATCTCCCACCCTTTCATGCGGCCATACACGAACCATCCGTTCTTCGGGTTTTGTTGCTTTTTGCTTGTTCTTCTCGTACCACTTTAATCCGCCAAACAAGAGGGCTAAAAAAATACCGGCGCCCAAACTCCCCTGCGATGAAAAAATATACTCCTGCGGATCAACGCCTTCACCGGCGCTCATAAACGCACCAATAATTTTATAACCCATCAGAAAACCAAGCAAAGCATTCAGCAATATTTCACCCGGCGTTGCAGGTTTACCAAACACACGTTTTTCTTCTTTGGGTTGAAGTAAACCTTGCTTTTCCTTGCGTTGCAAACCTTTGGTGATTACAATAGCGCCTGCAATAAATGCTATGGCTACAAAGAAACCAAAGGAGTTGAGGAACCGTGCTCCTTCCCATTCAACGCCAAACACTTCTTTTAAGAAATAGTACAAGTTGGGATACATGGAGTAAAATTGAGTTGCAATGATACTTTAAAAAAATTGGATTGGGGCATGTATGATTGCAAAGAGAATGTAATTAATAATCCCCCAACACTAAGGTTGGAGGAAATATACTTTGCTATTACTAAAGCTGAAAAATGCCCTGACAAGTGCTGTTCAATGATTTGTGCAGTATGGTCATCAATATTATATCGTTCAATAGAATATACCAATTGCCCGTCTTTCATTCCCCTTTACTTTTCGCCCGCTTTTAAAAATGGTTTCAACAGGTCAATAGGTATAGGGAAGATGGTAGTTGAATTATTTTCTGTAGCAATTTCCCTTAATGTTTGCAGGTAACGCAACGTTAATGCACTTGAATGTTCATCCAGAATTTTTGCAGCATCGGCTAAACGTTGAGATGCTTGAAATTCACCTTCTGCAGCAATAACCTTTGATCGGCGTTCCCGTTCAGCCTCTGCCTGCTTGGCCATGGCCCGCTGCATTTCCTGCGGCAAATCAATTTGCTTTACTTCCACATTGGTAACTTTTACACCCCAGGGTTCGGTATTGGTATCAATAATCTGTTGCAATTTATGATTGATCTTATCCCGTTGCGAAAGGAGATCATCCAGTTCGGATTGTCCTAATACACTGCGCAGTGTTGTTTGTGAAATCTGTGAAGTGGCTGCCAGGAAATTCTCCACCTGCACAATGGCTTTCTGCGGTTCAATTACCCGGAAATAAACCACCGCATTTACTTTAATGGAAACATTATCCTGTGTTATTACATCCTGCGGAGGCACATCCAATACTACGGTACGCAAGCTCACTTTTACCATTTTATCTATTACCGGTATCAGCAATATCAGGCCCGGGCCTTTTACACCTCCGCCGCCAATTAAACGGCCCAACCGGAAAATGACGCCCCGTTCATATTCCCGCAATATCCTTATGGCATTGGCCAGGATAATGACTGCAAACAAGATAATAGCTGCTGTTACTACCGGAAAATTTTGCATGATTATTTATTTAACTGTTAATTGGTTCAACATATAATTTCAGGTTCTTCATTTCTTTTATGTAAACTTTTGTTCCTTTTTGTATTGCACCGGTAAGTGATTCTGCATTCCAGGTTTCACCCAGCACCTTTACGGTACCCGTGGGGTTAAGCAGGTCCATTACTTCACCTGTAACTCCAATCAATGCCTCTACACCAGTTACAACTTTCAACTTTTGTGCTTTTATTCCAAAACCTATGACGAATAAAAAGAATAAAGCGGAAACAACTGTTGCTGCAATGATTACAGTACGTGAAATTTTCACCATCTCCAGTGATGAGCCGGAACGTATCAGCATCATGGAACCAAGCAGTAAAGAAATAACTCCGCCAATGGCCAGCAAACCATGACTCACAATTTTTATTTCCAGCAAAAAAAGAATGACAGCAAAAATGATGAGGGCCAACCCTGCATAGTTGATAGGTAACGAATGCATGGAATAGAAAGCAAGCACCAGGCTTATAACCCCAACAATACCCGGAAGGATTGCACCGGGATTGTACAGTTCAAACATAACGCCATACATGCCTAATAACAATAAAATATACACAATGGTAGGATCGCTTAATATATTCAGCAACTTTTCAACAAACCCCATCTTCATTACTTCAACAGCAGCATCTTTTGTTTTCAGTGTATGGTTTCCTGTAGGCAGTTGAATGATCTTTCCATCTATTTTTTGCAACAGGTCTTTTTCATCCAAAGCAATAAGATCAATCACCTTTTTTTTAAGGGCTTCATTTTCGGTAATGGAAACACTGTTACGTACTGCATCCTCCGCCCATTGCAGGTTACGGTTTCTTTTTTCGGCGATGGAACGTATAAAAGCGGCAGCATCATTGGTCGCTTTATCACCCATAATACTGTCCATACCACCCTGCAGATTTACCGGATGTGCTGCGCCGATATTTGTTCCCGGGGCCATAGCAGCAATATCAGAAGCCATGGTAATAAAAACTCCTGCTGAACCGGCATGTGCCCCGCCCGGCGAAACATACACAATTACCGGCACTGGTGATTTCAGCATATCCCCAACTATAACACGTGTTGATTTCAGCAAACCTCCTGGAGTATTCAAACGAATGACCAGGCATTCTGCATTTTCTTTTCTTACTTTTTCAATACCATCATGAATAAACCCCGCTGTTACAGGATTAATGCTGCCATCAATGGTTATAGAAATAACTTTTTGTGCAGAAAGTGCAGGAGTTAGAAAAAAGAAAAAGAGATAATATCGTACAATCCGCTTCATACCATAGCCGTTTGATAAAGAAGACCGACAGGCTAAAAAGTCCTGATGTAATTTACTCCAATTTGCCGGCAATAAATCATTAGCGGAAATTAAATTCATGCGTACTGCTTCAGGCAGGGCTATAGGCTTCAATCTTTTTTTAGTTCAGCAGCAATGGTATAAAAAAATTGTGCAACTTGCCGCATGCACCAATTGCTACACAAATATGGTGCACATTTTTCGTCATCTCTAACATGGTACAACTGAAGATTACAGACTGAAGATAACCCGCCAACGATTAATTTACTTTCCGAACCCGCAACTCAAAACTACAAAATACAACTGCAGCTGCTACAAAGCCAGCACACTGTTCCAACCATTAACACCATCGGGTTCACGAAGTGGGTTTTCAATATCTTCTGTTGCCATTACATCATCAATATAAAACTTATAACAGTACCTTCCTTGCGGAAGCAAGGGTATGGCAATCTTCCAATCACCATGTTTATCGGGCTTTAGTTGCAGCTCATCTTTAGCCCAGTGATTAAACGTACCGCACAGTATAATATGCGATGCACAAGGGTTGTGAATGTGAAATTCAATCTTTTTTCTCCGCTTGTTTACGTAGGGAGATGTGTGCAAGTTCATAAAACCCTCCTTTGTTTTAATATTGATAAAATATAAAAAGAACCCTTTTTTTCAAAGAAGGTGCGGATGAAACGGGATAGGATACGTTACAAGGGAGTTGAGTAATTGTTGAATAAAAACGATACAATCAAGTTACGCCAAGTTTTAAGAATAAATATGATGCAGCAGTTATTTTTTTATGAATGTTATTAACTTTTACAAACTTGTGAAAATTTAATGTTGGTTATTACTGTAAATGATGCCAACCTTTTGAAGGTTGGTATTGCTTAAAATAAAATCCCCCAACATTTCTGCCGGGGGAATAACGTTGCTATGAAATAATTTTAAAATCAGATAGATATCGGAAACAGAGCTATTAATTACAATACTCTTCAAACGCACCTATCAGGTTTTGTGCAATCATTTGTGCAGGGCGGCCTTCAATATTATGGCGCTCAACAAAGTGAACCAACTGGCCATCTTTAAATAATGCAATAGCCGGTGAACTTGGCGGGTAAGGCATTAAATGCTCACGGATCTTTTTCACGGCTTCGGTATCAAAACCTGCAAAGCTGGTAAGTAAGTGATCAGGACGTTTGCTACTGTTGCCTACAGCCATCAACACCCCCGGTCTTGCACTGCCTGCTGCACATCCGCAAACGGAATTGATAAATACCAGGCTGGTTCCTTTTTGTGTTAATGCGGCAGCAACTGATTCTGCTGTCAACAACTCATCAAAACCTCCTTCTGTCATTTCACCCTTCATGGGTAATACTATTTCTGCTGGATACATAGTTGTAATTGTTTTTAAAATTGAACACAAAAGTAAATTAAATGTTGAAACGTTAATCAAAAGAAGAAAATTTGTCGCACAACATGACCATTGCTTGACTTTTTGTCGGGCAAAACTTCATTAAACAGAAGTTCTGGCTTAAAAAAAACGACTGGAATATGATTTGATCATATCATAACATCAATAAAAAAATAAAATACACATACTATGACAATGGTAAAAGTTCACAACCCGGTTCAGAAAAATCTCAATTCTTTTTTTGATGAGTTTTTCAATGAGTTGCCAGCCTTTGGCAAAACAATCAACAATTTTTTTACACCCGCTGTAAACATTGCTGAAACAACAGATGCTTATCATTTGGAGTTAAATGCTCCCGGCCGCAACAAAGAAGATTTCATTATTACAGTTGATAAAGGTTTACTCACCATCAGCTACGATAAAAAAGAAGAAGCGAAAAGCGAAGATGTGAAAACGGTACGCAGAGAGTTCAGCTATCAAAGCTTTAAACGCAGCTTTAGTATTGATGAAAAAATAAATGCAGAAGCCATTAAGGCCAAATATGAAAATGGTTTGCTGAAATTACTACTTCCCAAACTTGCAGAAACAAAGCAACCGGTGAAAAATATTATGATTCATTAATGAATTGAATATTGCTTGTTTTATACCACTACGCCCAGATGACACAATTTTTATCAGTTACTTGTTAAGATTGAAGTATCATCAACTGAGCTATGTGGTACAATGTAGCAGTTGGTTTTGGTTTAAAGAGGCTGTCTCATAAATAAACTTTTGGAGATTTTATTCGGATCCCTGATGGAGAACCGAAGTCGTTTAAGCAAATCTCAAGAGCTTTATTTATTTATCAGACAGCCTCTTTTTGTTAAAATGAAATTCATTTTTCAACATACATAAGTATCTTCGCTCCATTGACATGAAAAAAACAATTCTCCTGCACTTCAGTTTATTTTTTCTTTTAAATGCAATTGCACAGGAAAAAACAGACAGTATCCAAACCCCGTTTGCAGATACCATTCTGCGTATCCGTAATCTCAATCCCTATTTTACATTGCATGTTGACAGTTCACTGAATTATAAACTGGAGATCAATAAAGATCAGAGTAATTACTACTGGTATTTAAAAAACTCACCGCTTGGATTACGCATCAATAAAGACAATGGCTTACTTACTTTCAAAGCAGATAAAGCTTATTTTCTTTCAGGCAAATTGAAGTATGACGTGGAGTACAAAGTGCAATTGGGTGTACAGAGTTTGAATAAGGTTTCTGAAAAAACAGATACCTTCTTTACCATTTTATTCTTTAATACAGAAATTATTCCTTCGAAAATAAGACCATCTGTTTCAAGCCCGGTTATGGTGGATGAAGGCGATACCATCCGTTTTCAGCTTTTCTGTGAAAATGGAAACTTCCCTGTAGAAAGGATCAATTTTGAAAGTAACCTTCCCATCAAAACATTTAATCCCATCAGTAATTGCAATAATGAATTTGCCTGGTGGGTGCCTTATGATTTTGTGAAAGACAATGACAGCGGTAAAGTAAAAATTTTAAAACTGCAATTCATTGCAACTGATAAGTTCCGCAACAGGGATACTTCGGTTGTAAGAATTATTGTGAGAGATGCT
This sequence comes from uncultured Chitinophagaceae bacterium, assembly GCA_947085245.1. Lineage (GTDB taxonomy): Bacteria > Bacteroidota > Bacteroidia > Chitinophagales > Chitinophagaceae > Lacibacter. The sequence continues at coordinate 29,566 of CAMTVU010000023.1, forward strand.
ACCAACTATCCGCTTAAAATACAGGAATATGATAAGATCACATCTGATTATAATCGTTACATCCAGCAATTGAAATTCACATTCAGAACGCTTGATAAAAAAATAAAACGAACCGGGAATTCAAGATTGGTGTTTGATATGACCTCGGCTTCCACTGCTTTAGCCGGAACAATACTGGGCACATCATCCAATGAAAATCAAAAAAATATTGGACGAATATTACCTGGTGTTGGTGTAACGCTGGTGCCCGTAAAAGAAGCAGTGGCTCCCGCCAAAGTGTATGATCAAAACTCCGCATCACTTGTAAGAACAAGCATCAGAAGATTGGAATATCTGCTGACTGATAATGTGCTCATTGGTGAAAAAGATCCTGATATTGTTCAAAAAACAACAAGGTTAAGAAGCGAGCTGAAACAGATACAGATTCAGCTCATTGATATTCCGCTTGAAGAAATAGAAGAAGCGGGTTCACAGGATGCCAATAAATATTTTGATGATCCGAAAGTGAATAAGAAGTACAGGTTGAATAAGAAATAGTTTCCTTACCACCTTCACTCCTCCTTGTATCAAGGATGTAATGAATTTTCCATTCACCTTGAATAAAAACAAGTTGAAATGAATCAACTCCGCAATGGCTGAATTTCCCTTTTTAATAAAATTGAAATAATGTCCATACACCTGACTGTGTAAAGAGTGAATTGCAAAGAACAACTGTTAAAGAAAACGTAAGAAAATATTTCAGGATCATTGAATTTGGCATTTGGCAGGTTGTTTGAATTACAAGTATAAAAACTTACCAACTATGCGTAACTTAAAATTCTACAAATGGTCAATAGTATTGATGATGCTGGTTACAGTTACATCTGCTTCCGCTCAGTTGTTTCCTCGCACACCCGGCATTTTCGGCAATCGCAACGACAGGCCTGTTGTAAGGCAGGATGGCAGCAGACAATGGCCTGATGGAACCATTCAATATCCTGATGGAACTACAAGATATCCTGATGGAGCCGTTCGCTACCCTGATGGAACAATGAGTTATCCACGTAACCAGAGAAATGATACAAGGGGTAACAATTCTCCTAATCAATCAACATGCAATTTACCTCCGGGGCAGGCTAAAAAAAGATATAGTGGTCATGATGCCCGTGATTATGCACATGGTAAAAAGAAATGCAACGGCAATCATGGTAATGGTAACAGAGATTGGGATGATGATGACAGAAATGTAAGGAGATATCCTCAAGAACCTCCTCACACCTATCCTCAATATCCGCAGTATCCGCAATACCCACAACAAAATCCCAACACCAGAAACAGAAAGGGAAACAGAAGTACAAATCCGGTTTTATAGTTGGTTTCGATACAGATGATAACAAAAACGCTCAGCAATTGCTGAGCGTTTTGTTTTTATATAAGCTTGATTTTAATAACCAAGAATCTTTAACATGCTTTGTGCAGTTTGTTCTTTTGCATACAGCCAGTCGGTTAATTTTCCATTCTTATCATAACCAACAATTACATGCTTGGGAGATGGAATCATGCAGTGCTTGATACCTCCGTATCCGCTTATCTGATCCTGGTAGGCGCCTGTATGAAAAAAACCAACGAATAAAGGTTCTGGATTTTCTCCGTTCAGTTTTGGCAGAAACACTTCATTGATATGTTCTTCTGAATCATAATAATCATGGCTGTCGCAGGTAATACCACCAAGTACCACACGCTGGTAATCATTATCCCATTTGTTGATGGGGAGCATTAAAAACTTTTCACCAATACCCCATGTATCGGGCAGGGTTGTAATAAAAGAAGAATCAATCATGTACCAGTTTTCACGGTCGTTCTGTGTTTTTTGCCCCAGCACAGAGTAAATATGAGCCATGCTTTCTCCTACTGTAAAGCTGCCAAACTCAGTGTAAATATTTGGCATGGGAACACCTGCTTTTTTGCATGTTTTTTTGATGGTGCCCACAATTTCATGAATCATGAATTGATAGTCATATTCAAAACCAAGTGAGTGTTTGATGGGGAAGCCGCCGCCAATGTTGATTGAATCCAGTTCAGGACAGATCTTTTTTAACTGGCAATACAGGTTCACCACTTTATTCAACTCACTCCAGTAATAAATATCATCTTTAATTCCTTTGTTTAAAAAGATATGAAGCATCTTTAACTGAAAGCGGTCTTCATTTCCTTCAATCTTATCTACATAAAATTCCAGTATATCCCTTGCTCGTATTCCAAGTCTTGAAGTATAAAAGGGGAAAGTGGGTTCTTCCTCAGCAGCTACACGTATCCCCACTTTAAACGGAACTTTCACTGTTTTTTTATACTGTTGTAATTCCTCTTTATTATCAAGGATAGGTGTTACATTTTTAAACCCCGTGTTCAGCAGTTTGGCAATACGGGTGATATAGCTTTTTTGCTTGTATCCATTGCAAATGATCTGAATGTCTTTGTTGATCTTCTTTTTCTGATAAAGTTTATTGATGATTTCAATATCATAAGCAAACGAAGTTTCCAAATGAATTTCGTGTTTCAATGTTTCTTCCACAATAAAAGAAAAGTGGCTGCTTTTGGTACAATAGCAATAGAAATACTTCCCTTCATATTTATGACGCTTATAGGCAGCTTCAAACATTTTCTTGGCCTTCTTGATCTGCATCCCAACCTTGGGCAGATAGGTGAGCTTCATGGGCGTACCGTATTTATCAATCAAAGCTTTCAGATCAAGACCGTTAAACTGCAGATAACCATCCTTTACTTCAAAACCTTCCTGTGGAAAATTGAAAGTTTGGTGCACCAGGTCGGTGTACGTGGTATTGGTCATTTCGTATGGGTTCGTATTCTTTGTCACTCTGTTTTTTTGATTGCAAACTTATTGTAAAAAATAATGCAGGCCCGTGAAGATTTTTTGCCATAAAAAAAACGGGTAAATTTCTTCACCCGTTTGCTTATCTGTTTCCTGATAATTTATTTAACTGACTCAACCAGCTTTTTAAAGCTTGCAGGTTCGTTCATTGCCATATCGGCAAGTATCTTACGGTCAAGATCAATGCTCTTAACCTTGAGCTTATTGATGAACTCAGAGTAAGTTAATCCTTCTTCTCTTACTGCTGCGTTGATACGTGCAATCCAAAGACGACGGTACTCTCTCTTTTTGAGCTTACGACCAACGTAGCTGTAGGTCATACCTTTTTCAACAATATTTTTGGCTACGGTATATACATTTTTACGTTTGCCATAGAAGCCTTTGGCTTGCTTGAGAATTCTTTTGCGGCGTGCTTTTGACGCTACTGCATTTACTGAACGGGGCATATCTTAATGATTTTAAATTATAAATTGATGTTTACTGATTGTTGCCTCTTATTTGAGGCGCAATAAACGTTTTACAAAGTGTACATGAGATTTTGCAACTTCACCGTCCATACGCATGCTGCGTTTACGCTTTTTCGACTTTTTTGTAAGGATGTGACGTTTGAAACTCTTTTGGTGAGTGATTTTACCCGTGCCGGTTACTTTAAACCTTTTTTTGGCACTTGAATTGGTTTTTACCTTTGGCATTTGAATGCACTTTAGAATGATACCCTGCTGGCGGCTCTGCACTGGCAGAACACTTATGGGGCCATTTGGGAAATAGTAGCTTTAAGAGCTAACCCTTTACGGGGCTGCAAATGTAGGTAAAAACTCTAAAAACTCAGGCATTCCTTTCAAAAAAACAAAAGCAACTCATCCTCTTGTATGAAAAATAAGGTCATATCTTCCTCTTTTATTCATTTATTCCATTGCAGGAACGGTGATTATTATCTACTTTTCCAAAAAAAAATATTCCATTTTAACCATTAAATAAAAATCAGCATGAAAAAAATTTTCAGCCGCAGCCTTTATTTTTTCTTCTTCACTTCTCTCCTTTCCTGTGGTTTGGGAAGAAACAAAGATGCCGTCATCAAAACAAAAGATGGAGAACTAACTATCCAGGATCTGAAACATGCAGGTGAACAAATGCAGGATGCCATGCAGGAAGCAGAAAAGAAAAAGCAGGAACGAAAACAGCGTGGCGATACGCTGGCAATGAATTATAAAGACCTTCAAAATTTTTTACCGGATGTTGCAGGTTATGAAAAGAAAGGCAATGCAAGTGGCGAATCTGTATCAATGCCAGGCTTTGGAAGTTTCAGCAAAGCAGAGCAAAGTTATGAAAGCGGAGAAAAAAGTATTGAAATTGAATTGATGGATTATAATCAATCTGCATTTGGCTTTACTGCTGCAACAGCCATGTTTGGTATGAACATTCAAATGGAGAACGACCGGGAAAAATCAGGATCGTTTGAAACAGGCATCAGCGGAGTAAAGGGCTACGAACGTATTTCAAAAACAGATGATGATGCTGAAGTAACTTATGCCATTGCCGATCGCTTTTTGCTCACCATTAAATCAAGAGGCAGCAATGATGCGGAGGTATTGAAAAATATTGCTAAAGGAATGAAGCTTTCTGAGCTTGCTTCAAAATAAAAAAACTGTTTTCTAACAATAACCCCCAACTTGAAAGTTGGGGTTATGCTCAGACTAAAAATGTCGCTCAAAAAAGAACCCCGATCAACTGATCGGGGTTTGCTTTTTTATTCCGTGGTTTCTTTTTTCTTCTTTGTTGCTTTTGGAGAAAGAATCATGTGCATCCTTTTTCCTTCCAGCTTGGGCATGCCTTCTAACTGGCCTGCATCTTTCAATCGTTCGGCAAATTTCAGCAATACCAACTCTCCTCTTTCCTTGAACTGGATGGCCCTTCCTTTAAACTGAACATAGGCTTTTACTTTATTCCCTTCTTTCAAAAAGTTTTCAGCATGCTTTGCTTTAAAATCAAAGTCATGATCATCTGTATTGGGAGTAAAGCGTATTTCTTTTAATTCAGCCGATTTACTTTTCGACTTCATTTCTTTTTCTTTCTTCTTCTTCTCGTACAAGAATTTATTGTAGTCAATTGCTTTACAAACAGGAGGCACAGCCTGCGGAGAAATCTCAACAAGATCTAATCCTAATTCCTGTGCAATCTGTAATGCTTTTTGTGTGGGATAAACACCAACTTCAATATTTTCGCCCACAAGGCGTACTTCAGGTACACGGATCATGTGGTTAATGCGATGCTCTGGTTCTTTACGGGGAATAAATCGGCCCCTTGGAGGTCTTTGAAATGCCATATTC
>CAMTVU010000024.1:0-5790 GCA_947085245.1 uncultured Chitinophagaceae bacterium
GCATATACCTGTTTCAAAAGTTTATTACATACTGCTATCAATGCTTGTTTTCCCGTTTTTCCGTTAGCTCTTAAGCGTTCATACAAGGCTTTACACGCCGGATTGGTCTTCATAGCATTCATGGAACACATATACAACACATCCCTTAAATTTTTGCCACCCCGCTTATAGATCCTGGGCTTGCCCTGTATACTGCTGCCGCTACTATATTCTGTGGGGCTTAACCCCGCAAAACTTATCAGCTGCCGGTGGTTTTGGGTGTGTTTAAAGCCCTGTGTAAAAACTATCAGCATGGCTGCAGCCCTTTTGCCAATACCTTTTACACTGCTTACACTTTTCAATTGGGTGGGCTGCCATTGCTCCAGCAGCAATTGCAGTTTTTGCTCCAGCAATTTGATTTCTTTTTCCATGCACACAATTATTTTCTCCAGCGATTTTATTGTGTCTTTACTTGGTACTGGCAGTAAACGCAAGCTATGCAACTGGTTGTTAAAACGTTTTATCTGTTCGGTGTATTCCCGTATCGTATTGTATAGCTGCTTACTCTCAAAGTAAGCACTGTCGGGCATTTGCCAGTACGGGGGCTGCTGCTCTACAGCGTAGCGGCATATCCAGCCGGCATCTTTTTTGTCTGTCTTATTTCGCTCCAGGTGCATTTGTATGTAACGCTTTATCGCAATAGCATTTACAACACTTAGTACGCAACCACGACTGTGTAAATAAAAGGCCAGGCGGATATAATAAACCCCCGTGGCTTCCATTACAAAGTGATAACCTGCTCCCGTGTGTTCAATAATTTTTGCAAAACCCTGATTATTATTGCCCACCTGCAGATAGAACAATTCTCCCAGGTTGTTTTGATAACAAACATCCAGCTTAGTATGAGAAACATCTATACCGCAGCATAATTTTTTTGTTTCCATAATCTTTTCTTTTTTGATGTGATTGTAATATTTTTATACAACGAAAAAACAAACGGAAGAACAATCTTACACTGTGCTATCTATCCTAATGCAGGCTTTTAACTAAGCTTATTGAACTGTTCAGCATCGGGTAAGAAAAGGGGCGGTGACTATCATGTTGTAAAGGCTTTATGCCTATTGGGTTTTACGGTCTTACTCCGCCCTTTGTTCTTTCGAAATTGATAATTCCTTGACGCTATAAATTTATTGAATTGTAAACATAGGATGAACTGTGTGTCTTGTGCCAACGCACAGCCCACACACCCCAGCGGACTGAATTCTTATCGGCTTCAACTAAATACATCAGCAAATAACAATACTCAACACCAAAGCCCACCCACCACCCACCCGGTGGACAGAGTGGCACTCAACAAGACAATAAAAGCTTAAATTGCCAATTATCAAAACTGACTATAAGTAATAGATGAAACCAATAACGCAAGCACCAAGAAAGGCACTAAACAAAGCCTTTTTAAAAGTTAAACCCAACAGGACTGAAATTGAAAGTTTCAAGACCAATCTCATTACTTTACTAGACAGGACAAATGACACGGAAAGCGAAGAGTTTCATAAAAACTTAGTTTCCGACTTTCTCAAAGACACTTATTATAAACTAAATCATTTTATAAATACCAAAGGTCGAAACGACCTTGTTATTCACAACGGACAAAATGCAAACTCAACTGTTGGCGTAATTCTCGAAGCTAAAAAGCCGACCAACAAAACGGAAATGATAACTACCAAAAAACTGAATGCAAAAGCTTTTCAGGAATTGGTTTTGTATTATTTACGGGAGAGAATTACTCACAAAAATCTTGAAGTAAAACATTTGGTGGCAACCAACATAAACGAGTGGTTCATTTTTGACGCAACACTTTTCGACAGACTTTTTGCTCAAAATAAAAATCTTGTAAACCAATTCAACGACTTTGAAGGCGGACGTTTGGCAGACACCAAGACCGATTTTTTCTATAAACAAATTGCCGAACCATTTATTGCCGACATAACCGCAGAAATTGAATTTACATACTTCAATATTCAGGATTATCAAAAACCTTTACGTAATGCAGACAAAGGAGACGATAATTCGTTGATAGCATTATTTAAACTTTTATCGCCAGAGCATCTTTTAAAACTTCCATTCACCAACGACAGCAACAGCCTTGACAAAAGATTTTACAGCGAGTTGTTGCACATTATTGGCTTGACTGAAACCAAAGAAGGAAGCAAAAAACTAATAGAACGAAACAAAGAAGGTGAACGGAATACAGGAACATTCCTTGAAGATGCAATCATTCAACTTGACAGCTTAGATAAACTTAGCCGAATTGAAAAACCAAACCAATTCGGAAACTCACAGCAAGAAAGACTTTTTAATGTTGCCCTCGAACTTTCAATCACCTGGATAAACCGTATTTTGTTTTTGAAGTTGTTGGAAGCCCAACTTATCACCTATCACAAAGGCGACAAATCATATTCGTTTCTCAATCTTGACAAAATAAAAAACTATGACGACCTGAACAGCTTGTTTTTTCAAGTGCTGGCACGGAAGTATGACGAAAGAAACGAAGATGTAAAAAAGATTTTTGAGAAAGTTCCTTATCTCAATTCTTCGCTTTTTGAGCCTACAGACATTGAGCAGCTTACTTTGTTTATCAGCAACCTGAAAGACGATAAAACTATTCCAGTCATTTCTTCCACCGTTCTCAAAGACCAGCAAGGCAAAAAGCGAACAGGGAATTTATCTACACTCGAATATCTGTTTGAGTTTTTAAACGCTTACGATTTCAGCAGCGAAGGTTCAGAAGAAATTCAGGAAGACAATAAAACGCTGATTAATGCCTCGGTTCTTGGATTGATTTTTGAGAAAATTAACGGTTATAAAGACGGTTCATTCTTTACACCGGGTTTCATCACAATGTATATGTGCCGTGAAACCATTCGCAAAGCAGTTGTGCAGAAATTTAACGAAACCAAAAAATGGGGCTGCACAAGCATTGAAGAACTCTACGACAAAATTGAAGACCGAAAAGAAGCCAATGACATTGTAAACAGTATTAAAATTTGTGACCCTGCCGCTGGTTCAGGACACTTTTTGGTTTCGGCACTCAATGAAATGATTGCTGTAAAAAATGACCTGAAAATTCTGCAAGACCGTGAAGGTAAACGCCTGAAAGAATATCAAGTTGAAGTTGTGAATGATGAACTAATTGTAACAGACGAAGAAGGCGAACTATTCGACTACAACCCGACAAACAAAGAAAGTCAGCGAATACAAGAAACACTTTTTCACGAAAAGCAAACGAGTATTGAAAATTGCCTTTTCGGTGTTGACATCAATCCAAACTCAGTAAAAATTTGCCGTTTGCGTTTGTGGATTGAGTTATTGAAAAACGCTTATTATAAAAACGCAACAGAATTAGAAACACTTCCCAATATTGACATCAATATAAAATGCGGAAACTCATTAGTGAGCCGTTTTGCCATTGATGCCGACCTGAAACAAGCCTTGAAAAAAAGTAAGTGGACAATTGACAGCTACCGAATAGCTGTGGACACTTACCGCAATGCTGAAAACAAGGAACAAAAAAGAGAAATGGAACGGCTGATTGCCGACATTAAATCGGATTTCAGAAGTGAAATTTCCTTGAACGACCCGAAAGTAAAGAAGCTACGAAAACTTTCAGGCGAACTGTTTCAAATGACCAACCAGCAACAACTTTTTGAAATGAGCAAAAAGGAAAAAGCCGATTGGAATAAGAAAGTAACGCAACTAACAGAAGAAACCAAAAAATTGGAAGCCGAAATTGAAGCAATAAAAGGCAACAAGATTTTTGAAAATGCTTTTGAATGGCGTTTTGAATTTCCTGAAGTGCTGAACGATGATGGTGATTTTGTGGGCTTTGATGTGGTGATTGGGAACCCGCCTTATATAAGCCACGATAAAATAGACTTTAGAGAGTATTTGAAATCAAACTACAAATGTTTTGAAGCATTTGCAGATTTATATTGTTATTTCTTCGAAAAAGGCATTTCAATTCTTACTCATAAAGGGTATTTAAATTTTATAACATCAAACTCCTTTTTGAAGGCTGAATATGGAAAACCACTTAGGGATTATTTTAATGATAACGGTCAATTTGTTCAGCTAATAAATATTGAAGATGCTCAAATATTTGAAGATGCAATTGTGAATACTGTTGTTGCAAATTTTGCGAAAAGTAAAAGTGATATCAAATCTCAAATTGTTAACCAAAAATATAACATTCAAGACAACTTCATAGATTTTATTGAAAGGCATTCATTTGAGTATGATTTTGATGATTTTAAAATAAAAAGTTGGAATCTTGCTAAACCAGAGCAAATCAATTTAGGAAGAAAAATATCCAACAAGGGTAAAACTTTGGAAGAAATTGGAGCAAAAATAAGATTAGGAATTGCTACAGGCTCGAACGAAGCTTTTGTTATAGATGAAGATATAAAAAATCGGCTGATTGCTAAGGACCCTAAAAGTATAGATTTGATTAAACCATTGTTGAGAGGTAGAGATATAAACAGATATAGTTATCAACAGGAAAAATACATATTACTTACAAAAAATGGCATAGATGTAAAAAAGGAATATCCTGTGATTTATGAGTATTTAGATTCCTTTGGTGATGGGTTTAAGAAAAGAGGGGCTAAAGGAAATCATTGGACAAATTTAAGGGCTTGTTCTTTTTTTGATGATTTTAAAGAGCCAAAAATAATTTGGATTGAATTAGCTGACACAAACAAGTTCGCTATCTGTGACGATGAAATATATCTTTTGAATAGTGCATATTTTTTACTTCCACCAAAAGATGTAAACATAAAGTATTTAAATGGTTTACTGAATTCAAAAGTAATTAAATACTACCTTAGGTTAATTGCTAATACAAGTGGTGTTGGAACTACTCGTTGGATTAATATTTATGTAAAGGATTTTCCTATTGCAAGGGATGGAATGATTGAATCTAAAATTGAAAATATTGTTACCAAAATCCTTTCTCACAAAAAACAAAATCCATCATCAGACACAATAGACTTAGAAAATCAAATAGACCAATTAGTTTACCAACTTTACGATTTGACGGAAGAAGAAATAAAAATAATTGAGAACGCATAAATGGCAAAATGAAAGCAAACGAATTACAGATAAATAACTTTTTGCAAGCACCCAATGTGCAGTTTGTAATTCCTGTTTATCAGCGAAACTATGATTGGACAAATACCGAATGCAAAGAACTACTCAATGATATTATATCTGTAGAAACAGAAGATAGAGGAACACATTTTATTGGCAGCATTGTATTTGTTCATGAAGGCACTTACAGCACCAGCGAAGTAAAAGAATTGGTAATCATAGATGGTCAACAGCGTTTAACAACCATCAATATTTTATATGTGGCTCTTTACCGCTTCGCTAAAGAAAACGACAATGCACAGGATGCAGAACGGTTGTACAATATGTTTTTAACCAATCAGTACGTTAAGAACGAATCAAGCAAATTAAAGCTAAAACAAACCGATACAAATTCACTAGCTTTTAAGGCTATTATGCTTGGTACCGATAGTGAAACGAATGCATTTTCGAATGTTACAGAAAACTACAACTACTTTAGAAATATCATCAATGAAGATAATTTTGAATTGATTTTAAGAGGCTTGAATCGTTTGATTTTTGTAGAAATTTCATTGGAAAGAGATAAAGACGACCCACAACGCATTTTCGAAAGTTTAAATTCAACAGGTTTAGATTTATCACAATCTGATTTAATACGGAATTTTATTTTAATGGACTTACCAC
>CAMTVU010000025.1:0-71930 GCA_947085245.1 uncultured Chitinophagaceae bacterium
AGAGATGGCGTGGTGGATAATAACCGCAGCAAAGCCCGGCTGCTTGAAACCGTTCATCACCTGGTGAATAAATTCGACCGGTTGTTTTATTTCCCTGCTTATGAGCTGGTGATTGATGTATTAAGGGATTATCGTTTTTATGATGTTGACCTGGCTCATCCCAATTATGCAGCTACACAGTTTGTAATGGAAAAATTTTCTGATTATGCTTTCAGAGACCCAACGGTTGAACTGATGAAAGAAATCCGCCAGATTGTAACGGCTAAAAACCATAAAGCATTTCATCCCGGTTCCAATCAGCATCAGCAGTTCTTAAAACAGCATCTGGAAAAAACAATAGCACTTGCGAAAGAGCATCTTTATCTTGATTTTACTGAGGAAATGGCTTATTTCAAGTAGAAATATTATTCGTATAATTAATGTTATGTTAAGTAGGTAATTTTATTCTGACATTTTATGCTTCTCTATAATAAACTGAATAATCTCCTCCAATTCCACTCCGGCCCTGTTCATAGCATCTGCAATTTCTTCCCTGCTTACATTGGCTGCAAAACTTTTTTCTTTTAAGCGTTTCTTCACTCCTTTCAGTTCCATACCTGCATAACCTTCGGGGCGCATTAATGAATATGCATGAATTAAACCACTGAGTTCATCAAATGCAAACAACATCTTATCCATTTTTGTAACAGGCTCTACTCCAAAATGATTCGGTCCGTGGCTGGCAATGGCCCTGATGATTTCCGCATCAATATTCCTTGCTTCTAATTCTTCAATGATTTTTTTGCAGTGCAGTTGCGGCCATTGATCCCAATCAGCATCATGCAGTAAGCCGGTCATTTCCCAACGCCATTGATCAGCATCGTTTAAACCTTCCCGTTCAGCAGCCCATGCTTTCATTAAGTGAGCAACCTGTTTCATGTGAAGTTGCAGGCGTTCATTCTTCACCCACTCAGTCAATAACTGATACGCATCTTCCCTGCTCAAAACATTGCCTGCATTTTCAGGATTACCAAATTCAGATCGGCCTAATAACAGCGACATAGTTTACTTCTTTCTTTAAATGTAATGAAAAAGGCTATCCTCCCGGACAGCCTTTTACTTTTTTTAAGCTTTTGAATTATTGATTCAACACGTCATATTTTTTCTGGTAGATTTTTTCTTTCTCCGTATTTCCAAGAAACCGGTGTGCATCAGTCAACAGGTATAAAGTTGTTTTAAACTCGTTCTTTGTTCTTTTATCTTTCAACTGATCGGCTGTCATTGCTTCATACAAAACCAATGCTGCATCAAAATTTGGAATTGCTTCTTTCATCCTCTCTTCCATTTTCTTTTTCAAATCAGCTTTCTTTTGAATATCAGCAGGTGTGGTTCCCTTTACTGCTTTCATTTCATCCTGTATAGCTGCAGCTTCATTGAAATAGGTTTTACCCAGCAACAAATGAGCATCAGGTTCTTTCGGGTTAACCTCAACACATGTTTTTAATTGTGAAATGATCTTTTCAAAAGTTGCCGTCTTTTGATCTGCCGGTGTTTTTTGCTCCATGTACAGCCAATTGAATATTTCGGCTGCATAATCATAACGCATCTCATAATCTTTGGGCTCTTTTGCCAGTACAACTTCGTATTGCTTAAACAAATCGGGCCCTACGCCTTTCTTTTTCATTTTATCCAGGTCAAGCTTGTCGTAATAGGTATCGCTTGGATACATCTTACGGCCCAGGGCTGCATATTTCTGTGCATTTACTTCGTCCTTTTTCTGGTCGTAATAATAAGTTACATAACGGTAACAAACGTCAAACCCATCTCCAGCTGTAACAACTGATTCACTAGATTTATTGATATAATTTACTTTCTCGTTTTTATCAATATTGATATTTAATTTATAATCATCATAAAATAATAATTCCTCTTTACCATTGGCAGTTTCTGTAATGCTACTTTTTCCAGGGAGTCCTAATTTTTTAATAATTACATTTTTTGACATCCCAATTTCAATTTTTACTGGCTCTTTCCCACCTATACTTGAATCACATATTTTCTGAAAGAAAGAAATTGCTTCATCCATTTTTTCAACCTGCATGGCTGCAGCACCTGCATAATAATACAGAATGGTATCAACAGCGGTTAAAGCCCATTTGTTTTTAAAAATGAAACGACCAACCTTGTCGGCCTTTTTATAATGTTGCAGAGCGGCCTCATAATCTTTGTTATTATAAAAATTATTGCCTTCACGCTGCAGTTCAAGGTAGTTGTCAAAAACAGGATAGCTGCGTGTCATCATATACAGCTCAGTTTGCTTGGAGTCTAACTCCATTGCTTTTTGATAGGCTTCAAATGACTGCATCCAGGCATCCGGAAGCGTAGCTTTTAAAGTGGCATCTTTGGCTACCTGGCCATAAATAAGTCCTTTATAATACCAGGCTTCCCAGTTTTTTTGATCCTTTTCATTTGCTAAAGTGAGGTCAATTGCTTCTTTGGCTTTAACCCAATCTTTTTTGTCGAAATAATTGCGGACTTTTTTCATATCCTGGGCTGAAACTCCAAGGCAAAACAGTACAGCAAAAGTTGCGAAAAGAAATTTTTTCATTTTCCTTTTATTTGAGATTTATGATTCTGATTTATTGATTTCCAGATTATTCTGGAGAATCAGTTTCTTCCTGTTCATCAGGTGTTTCAGTAGTTTCAGGTGCATCGGTAATATCAGTTGGTAAAATCAACTCCTCCTCTTCTCCATTACTGTCTTCCAAACGGGTGATGGCTGCAATTTCATCGCCTTCATCTACCCTTATCAATTTCACACCTTGTGTTGCTCTTCCCTGCTCAGTTATCTGGTTTATTTTCATGCGGATGGTTACGCCGCTTTTACAACTGATCATGAGGTCTTCTTTTTCCGTTACTTCCAGCATACCAACCAATGGGCCTGTTTTTTCAGTTACGTTGATGGTCTTCACTCCTTTTCCTCCCCTGTTAGTCATGCGATATTCATCAATTGCTGTTCGTTTACCATATCCTTTTTCACTTACAACAAGTACGGTTCTTGAAGTATCGTCCTTGTTTACACAAATCATACCAACCACTTCATCCGTTTCATTATCCACTTCAATACCTGAAACACCAATTGCACCACGACCAGTTGATCTTACTTTGGCTTCAGGAAAGCGGATGGCTCTTCCACTTTTTACTGCCAGCATTATTTCGCTGTTACCATCAGTCATCTTGGCTTCCAGTAACTGATCGCCTTCTATGATGTTAATAGCATTTACCCCGGTTGCACGGCGTCTGCTAAAGTCTTCTAAAAGTGTTTTTTTGATGGTTCCCTTTCTTGTACAAAGTACAATGTAATGATTCTTCACAAATTCTTCATCGGCCAGGTTTTTTACATCAATGATTGCTCTTACTTTATCATCGGGCGGTAATTGCATCAGGTTTTGTATTGCACGGCCTTTGCTTGTTTTATCACCTTCGGGAATTTCATAACTCTTCAGCCAGTAACATCTTCCCTTCTCTGTAAAGAATAATAAGGTGTGATGGGTAGATGCAACAAAGAGATGTTCTACAAAATCTTCTTCTCTTGTTTTGCTGCCAATTGCTCCCCTGCCGCCTCTGCGTTGCTGCCGGTATTCTGAAGCTGAAGTACGTTTTATATACCCATGATGTGAGATGGTGATCACCACATCTTCTTCTTTGATGAGATCTTCAATGCGAACTTCATCATCTAAATAAGTAATCTCTGTTCTTCGTTCATCGCCAAACTTAGCTTTGATTTCCAGCAATTCAGTTTTGATCAGTTCAAAACGCATACTTTCATTTGAAAGTAATTCATTGAGATGAGTGATCAGTTTCATCAAGTCGTTGTACTCATTCTTGATCTTATCTCTTTCCATGCCGGTTAAGCGTTGCAAACGCATTTCCAATATGGCTTTCACCTGAATTTCATCCAACCCCCAGCCTGCATTGATCAAATTTTCTTTGGCAATTTCAGGTGTGGCCGAATTACGGATGAGTGAAATCACTTCATCCAAATGATCCAAAGCAATGAGATAACCCAGTAAAATATGTGCTCTTTCCTGAGCTTTGCGTAATTCAAATTTGGCACGGCGAACAACCACTTCATGGCGAAACTCAACGAATTCTGAAATCAGATCTTTCAGATTGAGCGTTCTTGGTCTTCCTTTTACCAATGCCACATTGTTGATGCCATAAGAAGTTTGCAGCTCAGTGAATTTATAAAGCTGGTTGATGATAACGTTGGCAACTGCATCACGCTTGAGATCAATTACAATTCTTGTTCCTTCTTTCTGGTTACTCTCGTTGTTAACGTGTACAATACCTTCAATTACTTTTCCATTTACCAACTGACCGATCTTATCGGTCAACGCATCACGGTTTACCTGGTATGGTACTTCTGTTATAATGATCTGTTCTCTTCCGCTTGATTTTGTTTCTACACTTAACTTACCACGCAACACTACCCTTCCCCTTCCGAAATGATAACCGGCTTTAATGCCTTCCATGCCGTAAATAGTACCTGCCGTTGGAAAATCGGGGGCTTTTACATGCTTCATCAACTCATCAATGGTAATGTCTTTATTATCAATATAAGCAACGCAACCATCAATAGCCTCGCTTAAGTTATGCGGCATCATGTTGGTTGCCATACCAACGGCAATACCACTTGAACCGTTTACCAATAAATTAGGAGTTCTTGCAGGAAGCACGGAAGGTTCCCTTTCCGAGTCATCAAAGTTGGGTTGAAAGTCAACTGTTTCTTTGTCAATATCATCCATCATGCTTTCTGTCAAGCGCTCCATACGCACTTCCGTATATCGCATGGCGGCCGGCCCATCCCCATCCTGGTTACCGAAGTTACCCTGCCCATCAACCAAGGTATAACGCATGCTCCACTCCTGGGCCATACGTACCATTGCATCATAAACAGAACTATCTCCATGGGGATGGTACTTACCCAGCACCTCACCTACAATACGGGCACTTTTTTTATACGACTTGTTGTATTGCAGGCCCAGTTCATTCATAGCATATAAAATGCGGCGATGAACGGGTTTTAACCCATCTCTTACATCGGGCAAGGCACGGCCTACTATTACCGACATGGAATAGTCGATATAGGCCGTTTTCATTTGTTCTTCAATATTAACCGGGATAATTCGACCATGATTAATCAGGCCGTCGTCCATTGTATTTTCAATTTGATCCATAGCTTAAAATAAGGCTGCCAAAGATACCGAAAAGCAAGGGTATGAAAGCGGAAAAACAGCCTTTATTTTGGCTGTTTTTCAACAAATTATTTGTGTTTGTGGATAAGAAAAAAAGGATAGTTCCAAACCTTTAAAAAATCTTACAAAACATTGGTTGGGCAACCCATGTTCGATCTGCGTTTTCCGCCTCTTCCTGCACCACCGCTTTTGCTTCCGCCAAAACTCCTGTCGCCACCGGTAATGCGATAGCTCAATGTTATTCCCAGGAAATAATAATTGTCATTAAACTTCGATCCTCCTCTTTTTTCAAGATCATTGGGATAAGGATCAGTTCCATGCCCCGAAAGTTCGGGAGTGCGATAAGCCATTAGTACAGCCTGGGGCCCACGTTGAGTAAGTAATGCAGTTAAATCAACATAAGAACGGCTTACATCATCCATATAATCTGTGAATGTTTTGCGGTAACCGAATTCTGCACCCACATCAATCCTGTCGGTTAATACCATTCTTACTCCTAATCCAAACGGAATGGCAACCTGCATAAGGTTGTAAGGTTTGCGGTCGGGATATCCGGTTAACCCCTGCCCTTCTGTAGAAAGTGGTTTCAGAAAAACTTTGTTCCCGGTGGCACTAAAAGCGTAGGGATTGTAACGAAACCCGGCTACTCCGCCAAACACATACGGAGAAAATACTCCGGCGTCCATTCCCAGGAAATGATATTCTGCTCCGGCATGTAATTCCCATATATTGGTTGCAAAGCTGAGATTGCGAAGTATGTTTTGTGGATTTGCCTGGAACCTGTCTGCTGCCTGAACATTTGCAAAGTGCAAACCTCCACGCAGCATGATCTTTGGATTGATATCGTAACTGGCCCATACACCAACTGCATAACGGGCTTGTTGAAAGGTGATGGTTCTTGACTGAAGATCGCCGTTGTAGTTAGCCATTCCCCCCATAACATTTATCCGGAGATCCTGTGCAGATATATTAGCAACCGCAATTAATAAAAGGATAGAGAATACAAGTTTTTTGTACATGGTTTTTCTTTTAACAAAAATAAAGCCAGTCTTGCAAAAGGTAAGATGAATGAATAACGTTGGTTGAATGGTTCTTAGTATGGCAAAAGCTAACGGAAAGAGGCTGTCTGATAAATAAATAAAGCTCCTGAGATTTGCTTAAACGACTTCGGTTCTCCATCAGGGATCCGAATAAAATCTCCAAAAGTTTATTTATGAGACAGCCTCCTGGTTTTAAACTAATAACTGTAAACCGCATATCCCCAGGGAACCAATGTAAAACTTTGATTTGTTTTTAAATTTTCAGGTTTGCCAAGGAAAACATTTTCAGGTTGACCGTCAATATTTCCACTTACAGTAAATGTTTGCGGCTTTTTTGAAAAATTGAGCAGCACCAATACTTTCTTTCCTTCTTTTTCTCTTGTATAAGCATATACCGCCGCATCATTGCTTGATTGCAATTTTGTAAAATTTGCATCAACAGCCAATGCAGCTGTGTTTTTACGAAGCGTTAATAAAGTTCTGTAAAAATCTGCTCTTTGATATTTTCCAAAGGTGATCGTGTCTTTATAAAAAAATGAAAGGGAATCAAGAAAAGGTTCTTCCTGTCCGCTGTAGATCAAAGGCAATGTATTTTTCCATGTTTGTGATAATACAGCAAACGGTGCATGTATTTCACCTGGCATGGTTTTGTAATCGGCTTTGTTCCAACTGTTCTCATCATGGTTGCTGGTGAAATACATTTTAATGCAGTTGGATGGATAAGTTTCATCTAAATGCATGATGACGGTATCCAGCACTTTAGCACTGGCTTCACCATTGGCTATTTTTTTCATTTTTGCAAAACCATCCCATCCATAGCTTGCATCAAAACCTGCATCATGCAGCCAGGCAACATCACCTTCGGCCAGCATAAAAATATCAGGCTTTACTTTTTTCAGTTCAGCAATGCAATGCTGCCAAAAACTGCGGGGCACTTCGCCTGCCACATCACAACGGAAGCCATCAATTTTTGTTTCGGTTAACCAAAACTTCATGGCATTAATCATACTGTCATGTAACAAAGGATTCCAATAGTTGAGATCCCGTGTATCACTCCAATCAAAAGCAAACGCAAATTTTCCTTCCTTATCTTTTACAAAAAAATCGGGATTGCTTTTCAGCCAGCGATTATCAGCACCGGTATGATTTGCCACCCAATCAGTAATTACTTTAAAGCCGAGATCATGTGCTTTTTGTACCAGTGCTTTCCAATCATCCATCGTTCCAAATTCAGGATTCACTGCTGTATAATCAGCAACTGCATAATAACTTCCCAATGCACCTTTACGATCAACCTGGCTGATGGGAGTAACAGGCATAAACCATAAAATATCAACTCCCATTTCTTTTAAACGTGGGAGTGATGCCTCAAATGCTTTAAATGTTCCTTCAGTGCTGTACTGCCGTACGTTCACTTCATAAATATTTGATTGCTTAATGTAATCGGGAAAAGAAGCTGCTGCTGTTATTTGTTTTGAATCTTCTTTTGGCATGAGTTTGCAGGAAAACAAAAACGTACTTGCGGCTGCGGCTGAGAGTAATAAATTCCGGAGGGTCATAATCATTATTTTAAAGCTGAAAATTATCAACTTTTCCGGTTCAATCATCAAAATTTCTATTTGAGGCAAAAACATTTTCGATGCCGGAAGAAAATAGTTACCTTATTGCCATGCAAAACTGTTATATGAAAAAAGTTCTATTCCTTCTTTCTGGATTTTTCTTATTGATTGGGCAGAGTAAAGCAACCAATTTTAACGTTACAATCGTTGCAGGACCTGCCTATTCACCTTCAACCTTAACGGTAAATGTGGGTGATGTTGTTACAATTGAAGCAAGCAGCTTTCATCCATTGGTACAGGTGAGCGAAGCTTCCTGGAATGCAAACCTTACCACGCCATTACCGGGCGGGTTCAGTTCAACCACCAACTTTGATTTAACAATTACAGCATCTATGGCCGGCACTACTATTTTTTATCTGTGCAACAATCATGGCCCCACTGGTATGAAAGGACAAATTAATGTAAATGTTGCAGCAGGTGTAACTGAAAACCGGGTTCGTGAATTTAATTTCACGGTTTATCCAAATCCAATAAAAGCAGAGGCGTGGCTGAATGTTAGTGTAAAAAAAGCTGGCAGAATTTCAATTGTCCTATATGATTTGCAGGGAAGAATCATCAATCGCATTCTTGATATGAATGTTCAACCCGGCGAAATGACTATACCGTTTGATGCAGCCCGACTACAAAAAGGAACTTATATTTTACTAATGCGAACTTCGCAGGGAGTTATGAAAAAGCAAATTGTTATTCAATAAAACAAATATTTAGGATTAGGTAGAACACCCTCAAAATGCTTGTTCTATTAACAACCCTGATTTCGTCATTGCGAGGCGCATAAGTAACTTACACTAACAGTTTGCTATGCGCCGAAGCAATCTCAATCATTTAAACAGTATCTACCTGTGAAACAGATTGCTTCGCCACGCAAATTTAATTGAATCTATAACACACGACTGTGGCTCGCAATGACGCTCCTTAGAGATATTGCGATTATTCTACCTAATCCTACAAATATTAAATGCTACCAGCCGCAATTTCTCCTGTTATAACAGCTCCTTCCATGGAACCCTGCAAATCGGCAAGGTGCTCACCTGCAAAAAGTGTGTTCATAAATGACTTTTGTAAAACCGGTCTTATTCTGAACCATTGACCGGGCCTGTAAACTGCATAACCTCCTTTCGAAAATTCATCATCACCCCAGTAATAATTAAACTGCTTTTCAATCATTGGTTTGATGTTACTGAATGCCGGCTGTAATGCCTGTTGCATTAATTGAGCACGGGTATTTTCATTTTGTTTGGCAACAACATCAGCTTTATCTCCAATTGAATAAGAAATTAAAACGCCTTTTGCTGAAGGTTGATTTTTTGTTCCGTGATAAATAAAATGAGCGGTTGTATCGGTAATGATATCAAAGCTCTCATCTTTCCAGAAGCGTTTATTAAATAAAATTGCATTCTTATTTACTCTGCTGTACTGTAATTCATTAATGGCATCTGTTTTTTCAACCGGCAACCCGGGTAACCATTCAATTTTTTTCATGGCCAGTGCAGGAACGGTACAAATAAGTTTATCTGCTTCAAAAATCTCTCCGTTTGTACAGGTTACTTTTACATTTACACCCTGCTCTATTTTTTTTACCTGGTAATTTGTTTTGATTTTATCTCTGCCTATTTTATTTGACAATGCTTCGGCCAACTGCCCGTTGCCACCTGCTATTTTATAGGGCAATTCTTTTTTCTCTGCAACATTTGTGAAATGATTCAAGGCAGTATAAGCTGAAACCTGTCGGATACTTTCGCCAAAATCAATACTGTCAATTAGATTTTGCAGATCAAGATCGGCACCATCGCATCCATTGTTTAAGAGGTAACGCCACCAGTCAAGTTTATCCATTTCTGTTTGCTCTTCGGGCCGCAGGTCAACAAAATCCATTTTAAGTTTGGAAAGTTTCTTTATCCATTCTGGACTCATACCCCATTCATCAGGTTTTGAATATTTGCTTTTATAAAGGAGATGGGCCTGTAACAGATTATCCTGCAATCCAAGATTCAGCTCATTGCAAAGGTTGAGAACATGTTGATGTGAATTTGAAATCCATTCGCCCCCCAATTCAATATTGAGCTTTTCTTTCTGATCTATATTGTAGGTATATACTCTGCCGCCCAAACGATTTCTTGCTTCCAGCACAAGCACATCTATTCCTCTTTTTTTGAGTTGCCAGGCTGCTGCCAATCCGGAAAAACCTGCTCCGATAATAATCACTTTTGATTTTTGCCCTACATGAAAAGAGGAAAAACCGTTTGAAACAATTGCAATGCCTGCTGAAGTTAACAAACCATCTTTGATAAATTGCCTGCGTGATGACATAACCAAATTTTTACCGAAGGTTGCATGTAATGGTGGAGTAAAATATGATTTTGGTCAGAAGAAAGTATGAGATTACATCATCTCTTTCAACTTCTCTACCAGAATATCAGCTTCTTCTTTTGTATTGTATTTGCTGAATGAAAAGCGCACCGGTATTTGATTGGGATTACTGTTAATGGCACGTATCACATGTGAGCCTTGTTGTGCACCGCTTGTGCAGGCGCTGCCACCTGATGCACAGATTCCCTGCATATCAAGATTGAACAGCAGCATTTCTGTTTTTTCTGATTTAGGAACGCTTACATTCAATACCGTGTAGTTGCTCTGTCCCATCGGGTCGCCGTTAAAACTTACACCTTTAATGTGTTTCTTCAATTGTTCAATCAAATAATATTTAACGCCTCGTATGTATGCGCTATCCTCTTCATGCGAAGCAGTAGCAATTTCCAAAGCCTTAGCAAAACCAACAATGCCATATACATTTTCTGTTCCTGCACGCATGTTACGTTCCTGTCCGCCGCCGTGTAGATAGGGTTTGATGTGAACGTTTTCATTGATATACAAAAGTCCGGCGCCTTTGGGTCCATGAAATTTATGTGCAGAGCCGCTGATGAAATGTACGGGTGTGCTTCTGAGATCAAACGGAAAATGGCCAACTGTTTGCACTGCATCGCAATGAAAAATGGCGCTGTATAATTTACAAAGATTGCCAACTGCATGGAGGTCGGTAATATTCCCGATCTCATTATTGGCGTGCATAAGGGTAACCAGTGTTTTCTCTGTACTTTCTTCCAGTAATTGTTCCAGATGTTCAAGATCAATATGACCGTTGGGTAAAATATTTACATAGCTCACTTTTGCTTCATCACGGGTATCTAAGTATTCAACCGTATGCAGGGTTGCATGATGCTCAATGGGAGAAGTGATGATGTGTTTGCATCCCAAATCCCGTACCGATGCAGTGATTGCTGTATTTGAACTTTCAGTACCACAACTGGTAAAAAAGATTTCTGCCGGGTGAGCATTCAGGATTTTTGCAACTGATTTTCTGGCATTCTCAATTGCCAATCTTGTTTCTCTGCCATACGAGTAAATGGAGGAAGGATTGCCAAAGTTGTTTTGCAAATAAGGCATCATGGCTTCCAGCACCTTTGGATCTATGGCGGTAGTTGCGGCATTATCAAAATAAATACGGTTCATAAAATTAAGCGGTAAGCTATGAGCTTTTTTGTTTGACAGCAAAAGTAAGGAGAAGCGTTTTAAGTAAGAGAATGAACATGATTAAATCAACCCTTTGATTTGAAGCATTACTTCTTCTGCAAGCTGATTTGCTTTTGCTGCAGAATCTGCTTCAGCATAAATACGGATGATTGGTTCTGTATTGCTGGCCCGTAAATGTACCCAGCTTTTTTCAAAGTCAATCTTTACACCGTCTTCTGTATTTACCTCATTGGATGCATAGTGATCCTTAACTTTTGAAAGAATGGCTTTTACATCAGTACCCTGTGGCAGATCAATTTTATTCTTGCTCATGAAATAATCAGGATATGTTTTACGTAACTCTGCAGTTGTTTTTGCTGATTGGGCAAGATGTGTAAGAAACAAAGCAATACCAATCATTGCATCACGACCGTAATGCAGAGCAGGATCAATAACACCACCATTTCCTTCACCACCAATAACTGCATTTACTTCTTTCATCTTTTTCACCACATTCACCTCTCCTACTGCACTGGCAAAATAATTGCCACCATGTTTTTCAGTTATATCTTTCAACGCTCTTGTAGATGAAAGATTGGAAACGGTATTTCCTTTTTTATGTGTGAGGATATAATCGGCCACTGCAACAAGTGTATATTCTTCGCCAAACAATGTTCCATCGTTGCTTACAAAGCACAGGCGATCCACATCAGGATCAACTGCAATACCAAGGTCAGCTTTTTGTTTTACTACTTCCGTGCACAAATCAACCAGGTTTTCGGGCAATGGTTCAGGGTTGTGTGCAAAGTTGCCGTGCATTTCAGCATTCAATACAGTTATATCTGTTACACCCAATGCATTTAACAAAGCTGGTACAGCAATAGCACCTGAACTGTTGATGGCATCAAGCACCACTTTGAATTTTTTATCTGCAATTAGTTTTTTATTCACCAATGGGTGAACAAGGATAGCATCAATATGAGTTTGCAATAAACTGTCATCGCTTGAATATTTTCCCAATTCATCTACCTGTGCAAATTCAAACTGCTCACTTTCTGCCAATGTCAGCATTTGAAGACCAAGTTCTGCGCTGATGAACTCACCTTTTTCATTCAACAGCTTTAATGCATTCCATTGTTTGGGGTTGTGTGAAGCGGTGAGAATAATTCCTCCTGCTGCTCCTTCAAATACAACAGCCATTTCAACAGTTGGGGTTGTGCTTAAACCCAAATCAATCACATCCAACCCAAGCCCGAGTAAAGTATTCACCACTAAGCTGCGAACCATTTCGCCACTCATGCGTCCATCTCTTCCTACAATTACTTTTTTCCCTTTACCGAGGATGGTTCCATAAGCTGCTGTGAATTTTACAATGTCAACCGGTGTAAGATTATTGCCCGGCTTGCCGCCAATGGTACCACGAATGCCGGAGATTGATTTCATTAAAGCCATAGAAAAAATTTGTGTGAAAGTAAGAAACAAGTACGAGGTAAGAGGTAAGAGATATGATGTAGGATGTAAGAACCCTTACTCACCACTCATCACTCATCACTCACCATTTTACATCATCATTTTGTAAATCATTTCTTTTAATAAAGAAGCATCTTCTGTTCCCACATCATTTACACCCACACTTCTTAAATTATAATGATGCATTAACAACAATGCAGATTGTACTCCTTCAAATCCGTAAACAGAAGCGCTGGCTTTATAATCTTTTAAAAACCAAGCATTAATACCGGTTTGTGCAGCCACCGCTTTATCATCGCCCTGTGCGCCAAAAAGCATAAACACTTTAGAGAAATAACCGTAGAGTGATGGTAATACGAGTTGAATGGGCGCTGCTTTTGGATTGCTTTCAAAATACTGAACAATCTGCATGGCTTTTGCCAGGTTTTTTTTGCCAACAGCATTCTGCAATTCAAACACATTGTATTCTTTGCTGATGCCCACAAAGTTTTCAATATCATCTTCCGTAATAGTTGTGCGCTTGCCCAGGTTGAGGATTACTTTTTCAACTTCATTGGCAATGCGGCTGAGATCGTTGCCGATATGATCAACTAAAAGATGAATGGCTTTTTGCGTGGGTTGATATCCTTTGCTTTCAATAAACTCCTGTGTCCATGAAGGCAGTTCATTGTCGTACATTTTTTTTGTAGTCAATACTTCTCCCTTTTCTTTCAGGAGTTTGGCCAGCTTACTGCGACCATCTACTTTTTTTTCTTTATGTGATACTACAAAAATGGTGGACGCCAAAGGTTTATCAATATAGGCTTCCAGCTTATCCAGGTCTTTCATCTGCTGGGCTTCTTTTAATATCACCACCTGTTTGGCTGCAAACATGGGGTAACGCATGCAGGCATTCACCACATCGGCCCAGCTGGCATCCTTGCCGTAAAAAACTGAAAGATTAAATCCGGCATCTGCTTCATTTAGGATAGCATGCTCGGCCACATCAATCAATTGATCAATATAAAAATCTTCTTCTCCTTCAAACCAGTAAACAGGTTTAAAGTTTTTCTTTTTC
Organism: uncultured Chitinophagaceae bacterium; assembly: GCA_947085245.1. Taxonomy (GTDB): domain Bacteria; phylum Bacteroidota; class Bacteroidia; order Chitinophagales; family Chitinophagaceae; genus Lacibacter. The sequence continues at coordinate 13,934 of CAMTVU010000025.1, forward strand.
CAGTCGTTCAGAATTTTTTCTGTGCTCATATTTCGGGGTCAAAGGTATGTCATACCTTATCGTTACTTCAAGATTCGTTGTTCTGTAAGAAGCTGTTTAAAATGCATTTGAAACATTCTTTGTGTTCTTTGTGGTATTGTATTATTTTTTTAACCACAAAGGACGCAAAGATTTTCGCAAAGCACACCAAGAAAGCCGAATACAATCTTTACCAAATAGAATCTATACAGATTTCAAAGAGGTATGGCCTGCCTAATCAGCAATAAAAATATTCTCCGGCGGCAGCAAAGGTAAATTTTGAAATCGAAGAAAAATCTGTGCCACGGCAATAACATCTTTCCGGCAATATTCCACAATCCGTTGCAGGTTCTTTTCTTTGTAATACACCTCTTTTACTTTACTTCCGTCAATATCATCCTTTGGTGTTGCAATGCCCAGGCAGGCGGCCAGCAGTTTAAGGGAAGTGTAGTTTTTATAATCGCCGAATTTCCACAACTGCATGGTATCAATGAGGTTGGTTTCCCATGGTTTTTTTCCGCTGAACTGCATAAAAGAAGGCAAAGGCATATTGTTGATAAGCATACGGCGGCTGATGTAGGGTATATCGAATTCTTTTATATTATGGCCTGCAAAATGAAATTCAGGAATTGCTTTCTGAAAGTTTTCCAGTTTTTTGCCAAACTCAGTTAACAATTGTTTTTCGTTGGGGTGTGCATAAGACTTAAGCCTGAAACATAAACGGTTGGCCGTGTCGTTATAAAAAAAGCCGGTACTGATGCAAATAATTTTTCCAAACTCTGCTTGAATTCCCGCCCTTTGTTCATACATTTCGGGCGCAGAAAAATTTTCTGGCATGGTTTTGGAAATTTTGTCTGCCCAGAGAACCTTCCATGCCTCCGGCAGCTCTTCAAATGATGAATATTGCGGTACAGTTTCAATATCAAGTACCAGCAGATGTTCGGGTTTGTGTGCTTGTTGGTTAGCCATGAATTAAAAATAAAATTTTAAAATTTAAAAACAAACATTATGTCTTATTCAAATTATCCTTCCGCCTCTCCTCAGGATACTCCTCCAGCAGCCCCCAAGCGTGATAGCCGTGGATTGATTTACGGTTTGCTCATTGCAGCTTTGCTCGGAACCTGGGGTTATATCATTTGGGATAAATCAAAAACAAAAGAGATGACCAACCTGTTGCAATCGCAACTGAGCACCAGCGACAGCAGCAAGAATGCCGTGCAAACAGAATACAATTCAGCTTTGCAGCGTTTGGATGAATTAACAACCATGAATGCAAGCATGGACAGTCTTGTAAAAACAAAAAATTCGGAAGTAGCCAATCTTAAAAACCGTATTCAAAACTTATTGAATAAGCAGAACAAAACTGCTGCTGATCTTGCTGAAGCAAAACGTTTGATCACTGAACTCAATTCAAAGATCACTGGCTATGTGCAGGAAATTGAAGTGCTGAAAGGTGAAAACCTTCAGTTAAAAACAGAAAAGGAGGAGTTAACAACTCAAAAAGCAGCTTTGCAGGTTGAGTATGACCAAACAAAGGAGCAAAAGAAAGTTGTGGAAGAAAAATTAGATGTTGCTTCTACACTCAACGCTTCCAACATTAATATTGTTACCATTGATGAAAGACGCAGCGGTAAAGAGAAAGAAAAAGATGTGGCAAAGCGTGTTGATAAGATCCGTTTAACATTCAACGTTTCAAACCGTGTTGGTGAAGATGCTACAAAAGATGTGTTTGTGGTGATCACCGATCCTACCGGTCAGGTTATCAGCAATGAAGCATTGGGCAGCGGACGTTTTACTACAAGAGAAGAAGGTGAAAGAGTATTTACCAAAAAGACAAGTGTAAACTTCAGTGCAGGAAAATCAGCTCCCATTTCAATTGAATGGAAACCGGGAACAAAATTTGCTGAAGGCGTTTATAAAGTTGAAGTTTATAACAACGGCTTCAAAATTGGAGAAGGTTCAAAAACATTACGCAAAGGCGGTTTATTCAGCTAAACATTTACAGTTACAATTAAAAGGAAGCGGCGGATTTTTATCTGCCGCTTTTTTTTAAAACAATGCTCTTACTGAAGCCCTTCCCGTATGAATTGCTTTTGCTTCACCCGGTTTTCTTCCTTCGTATTGAAAATTAATTTCCATATTGTTGGAGAGGCGGCGGGTGAGATCAATATTCCACAAAAAATTCCTGCCGGGCAACAATGCATCCAGCATAATGAAAGCAACGGTGGTATTGGTTGCTCCTGTAAAGTTGATATTACTGAACTGAAATTTTCCGTTGAGGGTGCTGCTGGATAAAACATTATACCGCATCTCAGTAATGATAGAATGAATGGTTGCCTTTTCTTTCATTCCAACCTGGTTTTGTTTTTCTTCAAACTTATAGTTGAGTGAAAAGCGATATTTGGTTCCGTTTTGATAACTGAGAGATGGTTCGGCCATCCATTGTGCCAAATCAAAATTCCTGTTGCCGAACTTGGGGGTTTGCAATTGATTTTTGATTGACTTAACTGTAACAACAGATGCAAAATGTTTATTCAGGTTCCAACGTATGCGTGTTGATAGATCCCTCAGCGTTCTTGTTTCCAAACCATAAGTAAGAATAGAACGATTGACATTACGGATATGTGTAAGATCAAATCCCCATACACTGCTGGTGCGGTTAAAGAACATTGTATTGGTGATGATGGAACTGAGTGAAATTAAATTTGTATCAACAGCCGGTTTGGAAAATGGATTGAGGCTGATATTTTTTTGTGAGATCTCTTTCTTGAAAATCTGCATACTTGATTGGGCTGATACTTTTGTCAGGAATTTTTTTAACCCTTTTGCTTTGTTGATATCAATCAATGCCCTGGGATTTAAATTTAAACTGTAGTTAAATTGATTGTAGTTGGCTCGGATAAAATCAAGTGTTGGTGTAAACACACGGATATACCTTGCCTGGTCCTGGTACAAAGCCACTTCAAATTCATTGATCTGCGGAATACCATCTGTATTGTAATCATTCCACACATACTCACCCTGCCCGGCAGGTACTTCAATAAACGAATAATCACGGCGTTGCTCCTGCCCGCTTCCTGCTTCATATAAAATATTCCCCGTCATCATTCCTTTCCATTCGTTTACGAAATATTCTGCACGTCCCAATAAAGTACGTTCAGGTTTTAGCCCGGTTAACTGTGCTTTGAAAACTTTTAATTCCCTTACTGTTGCATTGAAACGAAACTGGTGATGTTCATTGCTCATCAAATCTGCATACGCACTGTAGTTGAAGCTGCGGTCAACCTGTTCAAGATTTTTTCCCAATGGCAATTTATCGTTTCGTGTAAAAAAGTTTACACCCCATTTGTTGGCGGCTTCTTTTGAACGGAGGAATAATGTATAGGTATCCCACTTAAAAGTAAGAGCCGTTAATGAATCTGTTCTCCGGTTACGGATTTCATTATGCTCAGAATAATATTGACCGCCTATTTCAATTTGACCAAGTTTATCAAAACGCTTTTTCAAATCAATTGTTGGCCGGAGAAAAAAACCTTTGTTGCTTCCACTGTCAGTAGAAGAATAATTCAAACTTCCATTCCCTGTCCAGCCATTTTGAGTGAGTGAATGTTTCAGCACATGCTTCAACCCGTTAAATAAACTTCCACGCTGGTAACTTTGAATGGCATAGCTGAATTTATGTTCTCTGCCCCGCATCAGCTCAACACTTCCATTGATGATCTGTTCTTTTTCCTGTTGCAGAAAAATGGGTAAGCCCCACTCTCTCGTAAACTCAACAGGCCGTAAACGTTCCAATGCCCGGAAACGATCCTGCACATATTCATAACCACCACTTAACTTGTATTGCAATGGTTTTTTTGGATTGCCTTTAAATTGGTTGCTGTACTGCAATACCATTCTTCCTGCAAAACCATCATCGTTATTTTTATCTTTTCGGGAAAGTGTGTTGTTATCAAACCTGCTCATTGCCAGTTCTGTTTTTATCAACAGATTTTTATTAAACTGGTAATCGGTTCCAACAGTAACCATCTGTTGTGTGCGTGGAGCTACCAAACGTACAGCCGCCACAAACCTTCCTTTCCTGATGCTGTTTACAGGAGCTACCCATTTGAATGTTCTGCCATTTGCTCCTGCTGCTTCCTGCACATAATCACCATTTCCCTCCCCCACATCAACAAAGGCTGCACTGTAAACATTCGGCTGATCAATGGTTGTGTAAACCAACACCGAATCGTAAGTAATACTGTTCACTACTGAATCAATCATACGATAAACAATTCGATTGGCAGCAAACGTATCTTTCATGATGGATGGATACAATGCTGTTTCCACTTTATCACCTACATCAAATAAAAATTGTTTTTGTTCTGTACTCAGCACCTGGTTCACAGATGTGTTCTTTGAATCTGAATTGGAAAACGCATTAACACGAACGGTGAGCTTTTCATTTACTTTTAATTCATTGCCTATAATGAATTGTGAGTTGAGAAAATTTCTGTCGGCATATTCAAACTCCACCTGGATCCTTCTGTCTTTAGTAATCATTCGCCTGGGTGTGAAGGTGATTTCAGCAGTGTTGTAGTTAATCACATAATCCTGGTCTTCGCCACGCTGCATCAGTTCAGCATCAATGAACACCCGTTCAGTTCCTGCCAAAACAATAAAGAACAATTCACCATTGGGTCCCTGCAAACGATAAGGCCCCTGGTTTCCTTCCAATCCCTGGAACACATGACGGTTAAACTTTCCTTTGGCAATTGCGCCTGTCACCAACGATGAATTTTTCCCATTCTTAAACACATTGCTTTCATTCTGAAAAGATATACCCTGCATGCGTTTAAAAAAACTGAGAAAATAAGCATCGTTTCGTCTTACATCAATATCACCCAAATTCAACTGCCATCCTTTTTTCTTGAGTTGAATCCATACACGATCAAACTCGTTTAACTGTTGCGTATTTCCTTCTGCCTGTATGGGAATATTATTATCAGTCAATGCAGCGCTCAGCATCATGCTGTCGCCAATCATTCCATTGATTTGCAAATTGAGTAAGCCATTCACAACTGCATCCTGGTTGTTGCCAAATGAAATGCCCCGGCCAAAGCTTCCGTTATAATTTACATTGCCAAAATCAAACATGCTTTTTCCAAAGCCGGTTTCATTATCAATGGTCATTGGTTTGGTGATGAAATTGTTCATTACATCATCAAACTTCATGCGGTTTGCCTGTGCGTTCAGTTTGTAAGGAAAAACTCTGTAGGTAACGGTTACTGAATCAAAAGTTGGTGCGTTGATCCAGAAGAGTTGTGCATTGATGTCATCAACTCTGTAATCCTGTTTGGTTGATCCGGCAATAAAAACCGAATTGGGAACTATACTCAACGAGTCAATTTTTACCGGGCTTGTTTTTGTACTGATTTTTTTTGTGCGGAGGTTGGATAATGAGGGTATTTGCTGCGCATGTGCCAGCAAAGAGGAAAGCAGTACCGTTGTTATAAAAAAGAGGTTTCTGATAAGTCAGTGGTTTTCTGAATAAGAATGAGTAAAAATAGAATTTATTGTGTGATGAGGCTCTTTCGTTCAGATTAACCCTGAATTTCAAGTGAGGGCTAAAGCCAAATCATTTTTTATTTACTCTCCCCGACTTAAAAGCCGGGGTTAATAATTCTGATTCCGGCATCTCATAGAATCATTGTCTTTACCAAAAGTAATGGTTGTTTATTTTTCTATAACCCTGACTTTCAAGTCAGGGTATGCAGAACAGAAGATCATCGGCTTTAGCCATGAATACAATAATCATGTTTAAAGCCACCAATTTGTGGCTTTAATAAAAAAAGGCGACACCTTTTAGAAAGGTGTCGCCTCTGCAAAAAAATCTCTTATTTAGATGAAGTTAAACTTGCTAAAGCGTAATCAGCATTGAGGCGTGCAATGTTTGTGATGGAAATTTCCTTTGGACAAACTGCTTCACATGCACCTGTGTTTGTACAGGCACCGAAACCTTCTTTATCCATTTGTGCAACCATGTTCAATACTCTTGTCTTACGTTCAGGCTCACCTTGCGGTAATTGATTGAGGTGTGCAACTTTTGCACTTACAAACAACATAGCTGAAGAATTTTTACAGGCTGCCACACATGCACCACAACCAATACAGGATGCGGCTGCAAAGGAAGCATCTGCTTTTGCCTTATCAATGGGCAATGAATTTGCATCAACCGCATTACCTGTGTTAACACTTATGTATCCGCCCGCCTGTATAATACGGTCAAAAGAAGAACGATCCACCATCAGGTCTTTAATCACCGGGAATGCATTGGCTCTCCATGGTTCTATCACAATGGTTTCACCATCCTTGAAAGCACGCATGTGCAACTGGCATACAGTGTTGGCTTCCCATGGCCCGTGCGGACGGCCATTGATGAACAAACTGCACATACCGCAAATACCTTCCCGGCAATCATGATCAAAAGCAATGGGGTCTTTACTTTCTACAATCAGCTTTTCATTCAATACATCCAGCATTTCAAGAAAACTCATTTCTATTGAAATATCAGTTGCATCGTAGGTTTCAAATCCACCTTTCTCTTTGCCATTCTTCTGACGCCAAACTTTCAGTTTTACATTTATGTTTTTATGCTCCATAAAATCAAATAAACGATTTAAAATTATTTGTAAGAACGTTGACTTGGTTTCACCACTTCATATTTCAACTCTTCTTTGTGCTGTTGCCATTCATGCTCAGCTTTCATTTCCCAATTAGATACATACATAAACTCATCATCATGACGTAATGCTTCACCTTCTTCTGTTTGATGTTCTTCACGGAAATGACCACCACAACTTTCTTCACGGTTCAATGCATCAATACACATCAGTTCGCCCAGTTCCATAAAATCAGCAACACGGTTGGCTTTATCCAGTTCAGGATTCATTTCATTAATTTCTCCCGGAATGCGTACATCACTCCAGAACTCCTGTTTTAACTGTTGAATTTCTTTAATGGCCTGTTTCAATCCTTCTGCATTACGGGCCATACCGCATTTATCCCACATGATTTTCCCTAAACGCTTGTGAAAACTTTCAACTGTTTTGGTTCCTTTAATATTCATGAGCATGTGAATGCGGTCACGAACTTTGCTTTCTGCTTCAGCAAAAGCAGGATGTTCAGTTGGTATAGATTTGGTTCTGATTTCATCAGCGAGGTAATTACCGATGGTGTAAGGAATCACAAAATATCCATCAGCCAATCCCTGCATCAACGCACTTGCACCCAAGCGGTTTGCACCATGATCGCTGAAGTTGGCTTCACCTAAACAATATAAGCCGGGAATATTTGTCATCAGTTCATAATCAACCCACAAGCCGCCCATTGTATAATGAACAGCCGGATAAATACGCATGGGTACTTCGTAAGGATTTTCACCTGTGATCTTATCATACATATCAAACAGGTTACCATATTTTTCTTTTATTACGTCCTTTCCCATTTGAATAATTGTTGCTGCATCGGCTTCAATGCCTCTTTTGCCAGCTTCAATTTTGCCATAACGCTGGATGGCATCTGCAAAATCGAGATAAACTGCCTGCTTACTTGTACCAACTCCGTAACCTGCATCGCAACGTTCTTTTGCAGCACGGCTTGCCACATCACGGGGAACAAGATTGCCAAATGCTGGATATCTTCTCTCTAAATAATAATCTCTTTCTTCTTCAGGAATATCAATTGATTTCCTGGTTTCACCTTGTTTTTTTGGTACCCAAATACGCCCATCATTTCTTAAGGATTCACTCATCAACGTTAACTTACTCTGATGATCTCCGCTTACAGGAATACAGGTGGGGTGAATTTGTGTAAAACAAGGGTTGCTGAAATGAGCACCTTTCTTATGTGCTTTCCATATTGCAGTTACATTGCTGCCCATGGCGTTGGTTGATAAATAGAATACGTTACCATAACCCCCGGTACATAATAACACTGCGTGTCCGAAATGACGTTCCAGTTCTCCGGTAATTAAATTGCGGCAAATAATTCCACGGGCTTTATCATCAATCATTACCACATCCAGCATTTCATGGCGGGTAAACATTTCAACATTACCAAGTGAAACCTGCCTTTCCAATGCCTGGTAAGCGCCAATTAATAATTGCTGACCGGTTTGCCCGGCTGCATAGAATGTTCGCTGAACCTGTGTGCCACCAAAGGATCGGTTACTCAATAAACCACCATATTCTCTTGCAAAGGGAACTCCTTGTGCCACGCACTGATCAATGATGTTGTTACTCACTTCGGCCAAACGATGAACGTTACCTTCTCTTGCCCGGTAATCACCACCCTTGATGGTATCATAAAATAAACGATACACACTGTCGCCATCGTTTTGATAATTCTTTGCAGCATTGATACCACCTTGCGCCGCAATGGAGTGTGCACGGCGTGGACTATCCTGGAAACAAAATGCTTTTACTTTATAACCCAGTTCACCAAGGGCAGCGGCAGCCGAAGCGCCGGCCAAACCTGTTCCAACCACAATAATTTCAAGGCTGCGTTTGTTAGCAGGGTTTACCAGTTTACAGGTTGATTTGTAGTCTTTCCATTTGGAATCTAATGGTCCTGCAGGAATTTTTGAATTCAGCATAATACAAGTTGAAAATTTGAAGATTTAAAAATGTTCCTCATCTTATTATGAGGTTCCGTTTTCAATCTCTAATTTATAATTCAATTTATTGTTCTTCAGTTTTTGTACTACTATTTATCTGTTGTTGCCACGGTCGCTTCAACGTTCAGGCCTCACCATCCTTCTTCCTCTCCAAAAGAGAGGAAGCGGTGCTTCATTAGTACTTCAATCAATTAGTTCTGCCACATCAACTTTTATTTCTCCTTCAACACTTATCTACCACTATTACTTAATTAATAATTAATCATCATATTTCAACCGCTCTACAATACATCAATCTTTTTGAAAAGCTGGCCTTATGGTTAGCTAAGCCCCTCCTTTGGAGGGGTTTGGGGAGGCTGTATTTCTACTCCACCCATTTCAAATGCATTGCAATTGGCATCAACGCAAACAACAAACTTATAATAACAGAAAATCCAATTCCAATTGTATTCAGCAATAATAAATAACGGTTGTTACTTACACCAACCGTACGGAATGCGCTCTGGAAGCCATGCATCAAATGCCAGCATAAAGAAATACATCCCAGCACATAAACAATCACCACCCACAATTCACTGAAGGTTACTTTCATTAAACCAAACATATCATGCATCAGTACGCCATTGTATTCAACGGGCATTTCCAAACCTGCTTCTGTAAAACGGGCAGGAATCCAGAAATGGGTGAAGTGTAATGCAAGAAATAACAAAATCAATGTGCCAAGCAAACCCATGCTGCGGCTGTACCACTTGCTGCCACTGTTGCCCATTGTAATATTGTAACCAATTTTTCTGCTTTGTTTATTTTGAATGATGAGCAGGTAGCCCTGGATGATGTGCAGTAAAATACCTGCCATTAAACCCACTTCCACAATACGTATCACTACCATTGAAGCCATGAAGTGAGCCGCTTTGTTGAACATAGCACCATTATCATCATGATTAAATAAATCGGCGAAAATGCAGGCATTGATTCCTGCATGTACAATTAAAAAGGTAATAAGGAATAAGCCGGTGAGGCCCATCACTAATTTTTTTCCGATGGAAGAAGTAAACATCTGCTGAAACGTCATAACAAATAGTTTTGTAGAAATCCGCTGCAAATTTAGGGCATGAACAAACAGAAAGTTCATTCGTAATATTTTATTAAAACAAAAGCCCCCCGCTTTTGGCGGATGGCTTTTTAGGTGATCCTGAATTGAGCGTTTATAAAACCTGAAAAAGCAGGTTGTATTTATTAAAATCTGATTCCAATAGTAAGTGCTCCTCTTGCACCAGCCCACGGGCCACTAAAATTGATAGTTGCTCCGTTTGCGTTTACTACAGATGTTTTTGTTCCAAATGGTAAATCAAAATCATCAATAGCAGTTTTTATATCATTTTGTTCATCTGTTGTAAGCGGAGTACTTGTTGTACCGGTGAACGTTCCTTTGTTTGCACCATAATGAGCACCGAGTATCCACCAGTCAAGCGTTACATATTTTCCAAGAAACCATTGTGCGCCAAACATCAAGCCGCCGCTGTTTGATGTAATTTTTCCACCGAGTTTGATGGTTTGGGTTACATCATTTACATCGGTATATTCAAAAGGTAACTCATCAGATTTAAAACTGGCATAGCGATAATAAGGCGCAATGTAAAATCCCCTGCCATAGCCCTTCTTACCAACATAATAACGGAATTCGGGAGTAATGGCAAAATTGCTCACCTTTAAATTGTTGATGGTAGCGGTTGCGTTGGAATCGGTAACATCAGCAATATTTGTAAAGGTATTTTTTAAAGGCAAGCCTGTGTTTGGCATTACACGAATGCCTAAGGATGCAGAAAAACGTTTGTTAAGGATTCTTTCATATTGAAAACTGAAATTCTTTAAAACCAAAGCAGGCAGGTTCAGTTTTACTATGTTCATCTTTGTTCCTTCCGGTTTTGAATCATCCGGGTTACCTGTTTTTTCATCAAGCTGTGCCTGAGCATTACTTATTGAAAAGCCAAGCATGCTTACAGCAAATACAATGACAAATGATTTTGTGTTCATGGTGTTTTGATTTTGTAACAAATTAGAGTAACATGTTCTGAAATCAAAAGGAATGAAAAGGTTTCTTAAAAAAATACCCATTTGGGGGTATTCTTCAATCTTAAACATCAACGACTTAAACTTTCAACCGAAGATTTAATTCTGCGTCAATTTTTTTAAAGAGGTGATAGGGTTTGTAAATACGCCAGTTATCCAGTTCCATTAATTCGAGATAGCGGTTCAGTTTCAGCTTTTTAAAATCATGTTGTGTTTGTTCAGGCATATTGAGGATGATGGTCCAGCCATTTTCATCGGCACAGTTTTCGTACCATTCTTCGTAATAATCTTTTTCACTGCTGTGAAAGTTGAGTACATTTTCTGCAATCAAAATAAATTTGTAAATTCCCTCTCCCATCAGCTTATCAATCACTTCACGCTTCAGTTCCATGATGTCGTTTTCAATCGCATCGTTCCACTCCCCTATTAATTCAATGACAGCATACTTCTCCGTATAATCAGCCATTAAAATTTTAAGATACAGTGTGCGGCTGCCAAACTCATCCCACTGCGGATGGATGTAATAATTGTAAACAGTGTGGGTAAATTCAAATTCAGAATATTGCCTGCCGAAGAAAGGTGATTGCTCATCTTCTTCACTCACATAAATATGGCGCCAGTTGTAAAAAGGTTCAATATCATGCATGGTTAAACACCTGGTTCTTCAATAGAACCCAGGTGCAAATTTCAAGATTGAACCGAAGAAAAAAAAAATAAAATTTACTGAGCGATCCGTTAGGCTCAGTTACTGATCTCTTCATAAAAAAAGCCCAGGTCAGACAGTACAGCATCAGGCCGCATGTAATTCAATAAGGTTCCTTTAATAAGGCTTCTTAAATGCTGCCTGTTCATCCTGAAGGCTTCATTACACTGGAAAAATTTAAACGAATTGATTTTTTGAAATGCCAAACGGGCTGTTTGGGTTATCTGATCATCAACAATATGAAATTGTTCGGCAATATATGCCTGATCATCGAAGAATGGCTTGTTCATAGATACAGATTTTTGGTTTTACAGATATTGGATTACATTAACAACGTTAAGATAGGTACAAAATTGCCAATGCCGCCGGGTTACCGCATTTTGTTTTTGATTTTGCACAATTTTGCTTAGGATTATTACTATTGTTTCCCTTGTTTACTGTTGGGCCGCTTCCATTGCCAGTTGCTCCTGTGTAACCGTTGATTCTGTTACCTGCATCTGTACATCATTTATTTCTTCAAACACATGCCCATCTTCATAACCAACGGAAACATATACAGAAAGACTTTGCTTTGCAAGACCCTTGAACGTTCCTTTTACGGGCGTACAATCATTGAAATTTCGGCCAGCCGCCAGTTTTACATGATGTGTGGTGGCCCAAACATTATTTGTGGGGTCAATACCCGTCCAACCTAGTTGAGGTATCCATGCTTCCACCCATGCATGTGTAGCGCCTTCGCCCCGCATTCCGTTTTTATTGGGACAAATATATCCACTTACATATCTTGATGGGATACCCATTGTACGCAGCAACTGCAGCAAAACATGCGCAAAATCCTGACACACGCCACTTCGGTGTTCCAGGATTTCATCAACCGTTGTTTCAATGTTGGTAATTCCTTTTATGTATTTAAATTCTTTGAAAATAAAACCAGAACATGCTTCTACAATTTGCATGATGGACTTTTCTTTGCTTTGAAAAGAATTAATAATCTCCTGCAGAGCAGCATTAACACTGATCTCATCCGGCCTTGTTAATTCAAGCAAATAAAAATTATCATTTACATTTTGCGCCAGCTCTTCCCGGTTGCTGTTAACTGTTGTAATAACTTCCTGCCCCATAGTACGTACAATGATCCTGCTGTCAATCGTAAGTTCTTTATGTGATTGCAGCAAACTGAAATCGGCACAACGGTTGCCCCAATAATCAATAAACAAAAACAATTCAGGATCAGTTGTAATATTCACTTCGTGCTGTAATATTTCCTGCAAATCAGAGGCGATGGGATAAATCCTGATCTGGTTTACACTTTCTTTTACCGGCCGGTTGTAACTGTATTTTGTAACGTGATGTATTTTAAAAACAGGCATTGTGGTTTCTTACTAAGTGTACGAGAAAAATTGTTGTCCTAATACATGTGAAAATTTCAGCAGGTCATGTTTGGTTTCCTGCAGAAAGCGCTGCAAAGTAATTTGTTTGATGGAGCTTTCATCAGCAAATTTTACACGGCTGTATATACGTCCGAATTCACGATACAACATTTGTTTTTGGGGTGCTTCGTTTTCTTCCAGTATATCCTTCAGATATTTCTCCAGTCTTACAAGTGAGTAAACTACAGAACGGGGGAAAAGAGGATTGAAAACAGCCTGGTTCAGTACATTGCTGTTGATGGCGTTGCTGCGGTAATTCTTTAAATGCAATTCGTATCCCGATAAGGAAAGCAAAAGATTTCGCCAGAATAATATATCTTTTTGATCATCCAGATCAAAGTTTACCTGCTCAAAATGTTTGCAGGTAACATCTGCCGTTAACACTCCCCTTTCAATAAAACGGCCAATGCTCATAAAGTTCCAGCCCATTCCACGTGGCATGGTTGTATCGGTAACACCAACATAGGTTAAGCAGGACTTTAACAGTTGATCCAATGTTGCCAATGCCTCAGCACCGGCTAATTTCTTTTCAAGTTCGGGATGATTTACTGCATGATAAATCAGGTTCACTTCTTCCCATACTTCTTTGGTAATATGATCCTGCATGCCCCTTGCATTTTCCCTTGCCTTATTAATGAGGCTGCGAAGTGAGTTACTATTTTTTGGGTTGGTAATGAGATACTGTAATGTATCTGATGTATTAAAAGCAAGTATATCCATCTCCTCTTCTTTTAAACTGCTGAACATTTGCAACACTGGTTTCCATGAATGCACACCGTAAGGTCCTTTATCCAGCGACAGTACATAATTGGTATGCAGCACACGCAGCAAGCCTTCGGCCCGTTCCATATAACGGTTCATCCAAAACATTGAATCGGCAATTCTACTAAGCATTTAGAATGGATAATTTTTAATTGATAATTGATAATTGATAATTGTTTTTGCTGCTGAAACACAGACTACAAAGAACTGTTTTACTGTTACACATTATTAACTTCTTTCTTCGTACTTTGTATTAGTCTATCACCCATGTATCCTTACTTCCGCCGCCCTGCGATGAGTTTACTACCAGCGATCCTTCTCTCAACGCCACTCTTGTTAAACCACCGGGAACAATTTTCACTCCATCAGGCCCGCACAAAGCGTAAGGACGCAAATCAACATGACGTGGTTTAAACTGTCCATCTATAAAACAGGGAACAGTTGACAATTGAATGATGGGTTGAGCAATAAATTCTCTCGGTGTTTTTAAAATCTCCTCTTTAAACTTGTTGATTTCTTCATCGCTTGCTTTGTTTCCCATCAACATTCCATAACCGCCGCTTTGATTGGTGCGCTTCACCACCATACGATGCATATTTTCAAATGTATATTTCCTTTCATCTGCATTACTCATCTGGTAAGTAGGAACGTTGGGAAGTATGGGTTCTTCGTTTAGATAATATTTGATCATATCGGGAACATAAGCATACACCGCTTTATCATCAGCCACACCATTGCCCACTGCATTTGCAAGCGCTACCGTTCCTTTTCTGTATGCTCCCATAATACCGGGCACACCAAGAATACTATCAGGGCGAAATAATAAGGGGTCAATAAATTCATCATCAATACGGCGGTAGATCACATCCACCTGCTGCAAGCCGCTGGTTGTTTTCATAAATACCTTGTGCTTATCTATCACAAGATCCCTTCCCTCTACCAGTTCAATACCCATTTGCCGTGCAAGAAAAGTATGTTCGTAATAGGCAGAGTTGTAAATGCCGGGTGTAAGCAATACAACGGTTGGATTAGAAACAGGGCGTGGTGATAAAGCCATCAAATTTTGATGCAGCAGCAACGGATAATTATTCACCATCCGTACATTGGCAGCAGATAATAAATCGGGGAATAAACGTTTGGTTACTTCCCTGTTCTCCAGCATGTAGGAAACTCCTGAAGGTGTACGCAGGTTATCTTCCAGGATATAAAACGTTCCATCTTCACCACGGATGAGGTCTATTCCTGAAATGTGTACATAAATATCATACGGCACTTTAATACCTGATACTTCACGCAGATAATGCGGACAGGATGCAATCAGTTCACCCGGAACAATCTTGTCTTTGATGATCTGCTGCTCATTGTAAATGTCTTTAAGAAAAAGGTTCAACGCCTTTAACCTTTGCTGAATTCCTTTTTCTACATGATCCCATTCTGCTGCGGTAATGATGCGTGGAAGAATATCAAAAGGAAAGATGCGTTCAATACCTGCATCATCACTGTACACTGTGAAAGTAATACCCTGGTTCATGAATAGTTCACTGGCCAGTTTATCTTTCAGGTGCAGGTCTTCAACATTGTGGTTGAGGATCGTTTCGACCAGCTTTTGATAAGGCACACGCACCTTATCGCCATTCTGCATTTCGTCAAATAATGCAGAGCTGGTCTGATAGTTTTGTATCAGAGCTTCGCTGTTCATATTTATTTTAAGTGTTATTAAAGCAAAAAGAGTTGTTACGTACAGTTTTTATGTACGGCAAACAACTCTTCGTTTAAAAATAGGGAAGAATGATGACTTTTAAGAAAACTTCTATGAAAGAGTTTTTAAATATTCTTTCAATTGTGCAAATGAAGCATCAACAACGGTTGATTTTTTTGGCAAATTGATGATTTGTTGCACTACTTCGGGCAATTCAATTTTTTTGTTCAATACAGGTTCCACCACATCATAAAACTTTACAGGGTGTGCTGTTTCAAGAAATATTCCTTTCAATGCCTCATGTTCATGCAGGTATCTTTCCAATGCCAGATATCCAACTGCACCATGCGGATCAAGAATATACCCTGTTTCATCAAACACACGTTTCATGGTGGCCCTTGTTTCATCATCAGTAATACTTACGCTGCTTAATTTTTCTTTCAACTGCGGGAATTGGTGATGAAATAATTCAAGAATACGAATGAAATTACTTGGGCTGCCTACATCCATTGCATTGGAAATAGTTGCAACAGCAGGAAGAGGTTGATAGTTTTCCGTTTGCATAAACCTTGTCACCACATCATTAGCATTACATGCAGCAATAAAATGTTTCATCGGCAGTCCGCTGATATGCGCCAGTATTCCTGCACAGATATTTCCAAAGTTGCCACTGGGTACAGAAATAACCGGTGGCTGATCTTTTTCTTTCCATTGTTTATACGCAAAGAAATAATAGAACTGCTGCGGTAACCACCTTGCAATATTGATGGAATTGGCTGAAGTAAGAAACAATTGTTTGCTGAGCTCATCATCTGCAAAAGCCTGTTTCACCATTTGCTGACAATCATCAAAGGTTCCGTTTACTTCCAGTGCATGAATATTTTTGCCGAGTGTTGTTAATTGTTTTTCCTGCACACTGCTCACTTTGCCGCCGGGATATAAGATCACAACTTCTACCCCATCCACATTATAAAAACCATTTGCAACAGCACCACCGGTATCGCCGCTTGTGGCAACGAGTACAATGATCTTGCCGGTCTGGCCACTTGAAGTGGCCTGACCGCTACTCACGAAATAACCCAAACAACGGCTTATAAATCTTGCGCCCACATCTTTAAATGCCAATGTTGGTCCGTGAAATAATTCTAAGGATGAAATGTTTTCATTCACTTTCACCAATGGGATAGGAAAGTTGACTGTTTCAGAAACAATACGGTATAATTCATCTTCAGGAATTTCATTTCCGATATAGGGTTGAATAACACGGAATGCAATTTCTTCATTGCTGATGGATTCAATATTTGCAATAAGATCTTTATCCACCTGCGGAATAGTTTCAGGAAAATACAATCCTTTATGGGGAGCCTGCCCAAGTATGGTTGCTTCTTTGAACGAAGCAATAGGTGATTGCTTATTTAAACTGTAGTAATTCATTTACAATTTAGTTTTTGTTGGCGGGCTAAAGCCCTTCTGTTTTTATTTTATTTGCCCCGGTCTTAAGGCCGGGGCAAATAATAAAGGATAACCGGGCTTCAGCCCTGCATACGATTAAATAACTGAGACGCCTTGCTTTGCAATTGTTGTTACATACGTTTTATAATCAATCCCAAGTTTGATGAATATTTCCTGCATGATCACTTCTACATTCTTTGCTGTTGTTTCTTCTTTGCTCAGCATAAAAATAGAAGGCCCGCTTCCGGAGATACCGCCGCCCAATGCACCAGCTTCTTTACTTTTTGTTTTGATTTCATCAAAGCCGGGAATTAAAATACTGCGTACAGGTTCAATGATTACATCTTCCAAACTTCTTCCAATCAAATCAGTATCGCCTTTTTCAAAACCTGCAACAAGTCCAGCAATATTTCCCCATTGTTTAATAGCATCTTTCAACAAGACTTCTTTGCGAAGGATCTGTCGTGCATCACTTGTCTTTACTTCAATTTGCGGATGAACAACGGTTACAAACAATGAGGGCGAATTCAATTGCACAATATCCAACGGATGAATGGAACGGATCAACGTAACGCCGCCTGTTATACATGGAGTAATATTATCAGCATGCTTTACACCACTTGCAAGTTTTTCACCAAACATGGCAAACTGCACCAAATCATCCGTAGAAAAAATATTCCCCAGCAAATGATTGGCAGCAACTGCTGCTCCTGCTGCACTTGCTGCACTTGAGCCTAAGCCACTCCCTGGTTTGATATGCTTTTCAATCTCCACTTCAAAACCAAACTTCTGCTCCATTTTTTCCATGATTGCAAGCAATACCACACCTGCTACATTTTTCTCCGGTTCAGTAGGGAGATTGTAAGCATCTTTATTGGTGATGATGACTTTTGGTTCATCAATCAATTTCAGTTTCATGATATCGAATGGTTCGGTTAAAGCCATACCAAGAATATCAAAACCACAAACAAGATTGGCAACAGTTGCCGGACATTTGACAGTTACAAAGCCCCCTCTAACTCCCCGCCAGTTGGCGGGGGAGGATTGTGAAACCTCTGACTGATTGATACCTTCATTCATTTTTAAAGTCATTATCTATCAAATTATTTACTGCTATTTTTTTGTCAGACTGCTACCAAAGTCCTCTCTTGGGAGATTTAGGGTGCCGTTCTCATAATATCTGCAAATACACCGCTTGCTGTTACCTCAGCGCCTGCACCCGCACCTTTCACCACCATTGGTTGTTCTTTATAACGATCGGTATAAAACAACACCACATTATCTTTTCCATACAAATGATAAAGATCGTGCTGTGCTGGTATATGCTGCAAACCTACGCTTGCTTTTCCATCATTATAACTTGCAACAAATTTTAATATGCAATTTTCTGCTTTTGCTTTTTCGTAGATGGATTTAAAATGAGCTTCTTCCTTTTTCATGGCTTCATAAAAATCGGCAACAGTTCCTTTCACACAACTTTCAGGCAAGAAACTATTGCAGGCAATTTGATCCATTTCCATTGCTACACCAGCTTCACGTGCAAGAATTAATATTTTACGCATTACATCAGTGCCACTTAAATCAAGTCGTGGATCGGGCTCAGTATAACCTTCATCCTGTGCCTGTTTTACCACATCAGCAAAAGGTCTTGTTCCATCGTAATGATTAAAAACAAAGTTGAGAGTGCCACTCAAAACTGCTTCCATACGATGAATGGTATCACCGCTGCGCATCAGATCATTCAATGTGCCAATGATGGGTAAACCTGCACCCACATTTGTTTCAAACAGAAATGGTGCATTGTATTCAGCAGAAAGATGTTTGAGTTTTTTATAATTACTGAGTTTTGAAGAAGCGGCAACTTTGTTACAGGCAACCACTGCAATACTTTTCTCCAGCAACTGTGCATATACATCAGCAATGGCTGCATTTGCCGTTACATCAACAAAAACAGAATTGCGTAAATTTTTATGTAAGATGGAATGAATAAATTTTTCCAGGTTTGAAGCTTCTCCATTTTGCAGTAACTCTTCCCATTGATTCAGATCAATTCCTTCTTCATTGATGAGCATTTTGCGGCTGTTACCCAACCCTGCAATGTTTACCTGCAAACGCAGATGCTCTTCGAGAAATGATTGCTGCTGTTTTAATTGTGCCAATAATTTCTTTCCCACATTACCGGTACCAACAATGTATAAGTTGATCTGTTTTTTTGCTGCTTCAAAAAATTCTTCATGCAAAACGTTTACTGCTTTACGAACATCTGCTGTTGCAACAACAGCAGAAATATTCCGTTCCGTTGAACCCTGTGCAATGGCACGGATGTTTACACCGTTACGCCCCAAAGCTGAAAACATTCTGCCGCTGATGCCTGTGTGATGGCGCATCTGATCGCCCACCAGTGCAACTATCGAGAGATCTTTTTCAATTTGCAGAGGTTCTACTTTTTCTGTTGCAATTTCATATTCAAAGGTTTTATCAACCACTTCTTTTGCTTTTACTGTTAACGAAACATCCACACCCACACAAATGGAATGTTCGGATGAACCTTGTGTAATGAGGATCACATTTATTTGTGCATTTGCCAGGGCTGCAAACAAACGGCTGCTGAAGCCGGGGATACCAATCATACCACTTCCTTCCAAACTTAATAATGCTAACGAGTTGATACTTGAAATACCTGTGATGATGCCCCCATCCCTTGAAGGGGTGTAAGACAAGTGTTGCTTGTTTTCAATTACGGTTCCATGATCAGCTGCCGCAAATGTGTTCTTGATCCAAACAGGAATATTTTTATTCAACACCGGTTGAATAGTTGGTGGGTAAATGACCTTTGCACCAAAGTGTGAAAGCTCCATTGCTTCCTGGTAAGAGATAGACGGGATGATCTTTGCATTGGGCACCCAGCGTGGATCGGCAGTCATCATACCGCTTACATCCGTCCATATTTCCAAAGCAGTTGCATCAACAGCAGCAGCAAGAATTGCAGCCGTATAATCTGAACCGCCCCGGCCTAATGTTGTTGTGATATTTTTTGCATCGCTGGCAATAAAACCGGGAACAACAATTAATTTTTGTGAACTGGTTTTTACAAAATCATATACCTGGCGGTTGGTAACGGCAAAATCAACAACTGCATTGCTGTAATTGGAATTGGTGCGGATGAGTTCCCTGGCATCTTTCCACACAGAACCGGTTCCGTTTACATTGAACGCTGCATTGATAATGGTGGATGAAAGCAGTTCGCCATAGCTCATCAATTTATCTTTTGTACGCAATGATGATTCTCCCAACAGGTAAATACCGTTGCAGATATCTTCAATTTCATTGCAATATTTTTTTACCATGCTCAGCACACTGCTTTGCTGCTGTACCGGAATTAATTCTTTCACCGTATCCAGATGACGTGTTTCTAATTGCTTCAGTACATCTTTATAGGATTCATCTGTTGCCGAAGCTTTTGATCCGCAGTTGAGCAGCAGATCGGTTGTACCACTCATGGCACTCACCACAACAATTACAGGGGAATCTTTCAGTTTGTTCTTTACAATAGCAACAACCTGTTTTATTGCATCCGCACTTCCCATTGAAGTGCCACCAAATTTTAAAACCAGCATATAATTAAGATAAACGTTTCGTAAAAAAGAGAACTTTCATGTTCAAACAGCAGCAATTGCCCGGGGGTTAATATGAAAATATACAATCCGCTTAGCGGATCGTAGTAGTTGTAGTTGTGTCAGCTGTTGCCAACAAAGCGGAAGATATATGTACAACATGTTTCATGAGGGCACAAGATAAAGAGTATGCCCCACACAACAAGTGTTAGTTGCGGGGAATTATTTTCCCAATGCAGCTAAAGCTTTCTTTACACTTCCATGTTGAAGCAGTAATTCTTTCGCCTGTTCATAATCCGTTACCCCACTTTTGAGCATGAGCATCTTTGCACCACGATCCACTAATTTTTCATTGCTGAGCTGCATGTTTACCATACGGTTATCTTCTACCCTTCCCAATTGTATCATCACGGCTGTAGAGATCATGTTCAACACCAGCTTTTGTGCCGTACCGCTTTTCATTCTTGTACTGCCGGTTACAAACTCAGGCCCCACAATTACTTCAACAGGATAATCTGCCGCAGCGCTTACCGGTGAATTGATATTGCAACTGATACTGCCTGTTACAATATTGTGTTTACGGCATTCTTCCAATGCAGCAATCACATACGGTGTTGTACCGCTTGCAGCAATACCAATCACCACATCTTTTTCTGAAACCTGATGTTCCTGCAAATCCTTCCAGCCCTGCTCCCTGCTGTCTTCAGCAAATTCAACGGCTGTGGTAATTGCTTTTTCACCACCCGCAATAATACCAATTACCAAACCATAAGGCACGCCATACGTTGGCGGACATTCGCTTGCATCCAATATTCCCAACCTGCCGCTTGTGCCTGCGCCAATGTAAAATAATCTTCCGCCCATCAGCATTTTATCTGCAATGGTTGATACAAGTGGTTCTATTTGTGGAATGGCTTTTTCAACTGCTGAGGGAACAATACTGTCTTCTTTATTAATGTTCTGCAGCAATTCAGCTACACTCATCTCTTCTAAATGACGATAATTTGATTCCTGTTCTGTAATTCTTATAAACTTATCTGACATATTCTTTTATTAGCTGTGATATTCAATTAAACCCTGCATTGGATTTTTTAAGATTTTTCCCAACTGCAGTTGGTATGTATGACACAGGTTTTTCAACACATCCCTGAATGCATACGCCACACCACCTGTAAAATGGATGGGATATAACCAGCTTTCACGGTATTTGTAAAGATGATTAAAGAAAAAATCATTCAATGAATCTTCAATGATATTCTCAATCATATAATGTCCACGGTTCTCTGTAAGAAACAAAGCAAAGGATGCCATATACCGGTTGGGCAATGGCTTGCGATAGACATGATCTAAGATCTCAAGGCGATCGGTATTGTATTTGTTCCGGAATGCTGACATCAGTTCTTCATCAAATGTATTGTAGAGAAAATGCTGAATTACTTTGCGGCCAAGGTAGGCGCCACTTCCTTCATCGCCCAATACATAACCCAGGCCGGGGCTGTTTTTTACAATGCGTTTTCCATTATAATAGCAGGAATTGGAACCGGTACCAAGAATACAGGCCACCCCTTTTTCATTTCCGCAAAGTGCTTTGGCAGCGCCCATCAGGTCGTGATCAACATTTATTTTTTTGCTTGAAGGAAAGACTTCTTTCAATGCCTGCTTTACATTTTTTACATTTTGCTTACTGCTGCAGCCTGTTCCATAGAAAAAGATTTCATTGATGTTTTCTTTTTTAAGTTTTGGTTTTAATTCCTTCTGCAGAATTTTGGTAATCTGTTCAGTGGTCATTAAATACGGGCTGATGCCTTGTGTAAAAATGGTTTTCTTTTTCTTTCCTTTCAATAAACACCACTCTGCTTTCGTGGCTCCGCTGTCTGCAATTAGTTTAATGGAACTCATACCGCTATTAAGTTTTTAGGGCCTTTGCTGTAAATTATTACAATTGAAGCAAAAGCAGCAAGGCAATATGGTTTATTTTCATGAGATTTGCAGCTCTTTTTATAAGAACTCATTTGCATGACTCAAAAGAAAGTACAAGTTTGGTTACCCGTTCTGCTGTCTGTTGCCCTTATGATCGGGATGTTTTTTGGCTATAAGTTGAAAGATAATATGGGTCCTTATGGCCCTTCTTTTTTTGGTAAATCTCAACGCACATCCATACAGGAAATTCTGGAGCTGGTAAAACAGAAATATGTTGATACCGTAAATGTTGATTCGTTAGGTTATTTCGCCATTCAGGATGTGCTCAATCAGCTTGATCCGCATTCAGTTTATATTCCTCCGCAACAATTGCAGGAGGTAAATGAAGATATGCAGGGCAATTTCCAGGGAGTTGGTATTGAGTTTGGAGTAATGGATGATACCGTTCATGTGATGAGCGTTTTACCAAAAGGCCCGGCTGAAAAAGCCGGTATTAAGGCAGGCGATCAGATTATGAGCGCCAATGACTCTGTTGTTTCCGGTAAAAAAAGAACTGATGATGAGATCCGTAAATTCTTTCGTGGCCCTAAAGGAACAGAGGTAAAGGTGAAAGTGCTCCGCAGCGGTGAGCAAAAAGAAATCATCGTACAGCGTGGTATCATTCCCATTAAAAGTATAGATGCGGCTTATATGATGGAGCCGGGCATTGCTTACATCCGCCTCAATAAATTTTCAAGTACAACGTATGAAGAATTTATGGAGAACCTGGAACGTTTGCAAAAGGAAGGGATGAAAAAACTCATACTCGATCTGCGTGGAAATGGCGGAGGTATGCTGGATGATGCTGTTCAGATTGCTGATGAATTTTTAGATGGCAGCAAAGAAATTGTTTATACCGAAGGGAAATCATCTCCCCGTCAAAACTATGAAGCACGCCGCCCGGGTTTGTTTGAAGAAGGTAAATTAATTTTGTTGATTGATGAAGGTTCAGCTTCTGCAAGTGAAGTGCTGGCAGGCGCTTTACAGGATTGGGATAGGGCAACTATTCTTGGCCGCCGTTCCTTTGGAAAAGGATTGGTGCAGGAACAATTTAATCTCAGCGATGGAAGCGCCATCCGCTTAACCGTTTCCCGTTACTACACTCCTATTGGGCGAAGCATTCAGAAGCCTTATATACATGGCGATAATTCAAAATACAAAAATGAAGTATCAAATCGGTATGAGAACGGCGAATTATTTCATGGCGATTCTGCTGTTCATAATGGTAAAAAATATAAAACAAAAGGTGGCCGTGCTGTTTATGGCGGCGGTGGAATTTCTCCTGATGTTTACGTAGCCGTTGATTCATCAGAGTTGCTTCCAAAAGAAAATAAGCAACGGTACAAAGAAATCATTGCCCATGCAGCCTACTACTACTTTCTGCAAAACGGAGATCAATTGCTAAAATTAAAAACGCCTGCCGAATTACAGCAAATAGTATCAGCTGATGCATCTATCTGGCAGTTTCTGAAAACAAAGGCACTCAAAGACAGCATCAACATAGATACAATACCTGTAAAACAGCAACAGGTCATCAATCAATATTTTTTATCAATGCTTGGCCGCCAGCTTTGGCGCAGCGAGGGGTATGTGAAAATGAAAAATCTTTTTGATCCTTTGATCAAAAAAGCGCTGGAAGAAATAAAGAAATAGAATTTGCAATAAAATAAAGGCGATGGCATCTCAAAAGGTGCCATCGCTTTTTGTGTTATACCAAATGGATTTATTAATCAGTCCAAAATCTTCCGGTATAATACCGACAGACATGAAGTATCGACTAAATTGATTGGACTATTTAATATGTCTCGTCGGTATTACAATGAATGAGTTAAAATAACTGCTGTTTATTATTTGTCAAGCGTTTGCTTTTTTTCAATCCAATAGGAAGCAATTAACCCCAAACCTCCGCAAATACCCAGCAGGGAGAAATACATAACAGGGTTATCATCATCAATATGCAATACGTAAGAGTGCATAATATAGGCAAGGAACAACCCCAAGCCCGCTCCAACCAGTAGCAATCCCCATTTGAGGTTGCGGTAAGGTGCAGGGCGGTTAGCAAACTCTTTAGGGTTCATGCCCTTTTCAATCATTGCCATATTTTCCCGGTTTCTTAAATAGAAAAGACCAAAGATCATTGCCATGCCCCCAAGAGGAACCAAGATTGCTACTAAAAATTCTGCTTCCATAAATAAGATTTTATTGTTTTAAAATGTGTTCTGCATCTATGACAACAGCAGAAACGAACGGGTTACATCTTCTTTCGATTTTTAAAAAATTGCAGGAATTCAGATTTCTTTCCATCTTTATATACACAATGTAACCTGCTTCATCTAAGCGGCGTCTAAACCGGTAGTTATGCATACGGGTCCATCGGATAAAGAAGTGATCATCCGGGTTTTACAGGGTGAGCAAAGGGCGTACGAGGTATTGGTTACCCGTTACCAGTCTTTTGTTTTCTCGATAGCTCTCCGTTACACAAGAAACAGGGAGGATACAGAAGAGCTGGCACAGAACGCATTTATTAAAGCCTATCGCTGTTTGAACGATTACAGAGGCGATGCTAAATTCAGCACATGGCTTTATACAATTGTAAGTTCTTTGTGCTTAACCTTTCTGCGAAAGAAGAAACTACCTGTTTATTCCATTGATCAGGATGGCATGTTTGAACTGGCCGCTACAATGGATTCGGGCATGCAGACAAATATGGTTGAAGAGAAATCGAAGATTAAACTGGTAAATGATGCCATTGCACTGTTGAACCCTGATGATGCGAAAGTGTTGACATTGTTTTATAAAGCTGACCAAAGCCTGGAAGAAATTGGGTTGATTATGGGAATAGAACCTAACAACGCCAAAGTTAAACTGCACCGTGCACGGCAACGGCTCAAGGAAAAAATGCAACAGCATTTTGCAGTTGAACTGGAAGAATATATGCAATCTTAAAAGCTATTTTATGAACATGCAGCAAATAGAAGAACAGATGTGGAACTATATTGACGGCACTGCCGGTGCAAAAGAAGTTTCATTTATTGAGGATATGATTGCTACGGATATGGTATGGCAAAAAAAATACAGGGAATTGCTGGAGGTAAATCAATTACTCAAAACAGATATGGAGCTGGAACAACCTTCCCTGCGCTTCAGTAAAAATGTAATGGAACAGATCAGTGGTTTGCAACCGGCGCCTGCAACCGTTCACTACATCAATAAAAATATTATCAGGAGTATTGCAGCTTTTTTTATTCTTACAATAGCCGGATTTTTGATTTACAGTTTTACACAAATCAACTGGGCAATAAACAATGTTTCATCTCCACTTCCATTTGATTTACATAATCTGAACCTGGATAAACTTTATTTCAGCAAGCTGATGAGCAGTACCTGGATCAATGTTGTACTGATGATGAATATTGTACTTGGGTTGATGCTGCTGGACAGCTATCTGAGGCGCAGGAAAAAATCATCTGTTGAGAATAAAATGCCGCATTAAGCAAAACCGATCCACCCTTAAGTTTCTCTCCGTTACAAATCGTAACTTTGCTGCTGCCGGAAAAATCCGGAAATTTCGTTATGGACATCAAAAACAACATTCTTGAAACCATTGGCAATACGCCGATGATTCGTTTAAATAAAATCACCAAAAACTTTCCCTGCTATGTAGTGGCAAAGGTTGATTATTTCAACCCGGGTAATTCCATTAAAGATCGTATGGCATTAAAGATGGTGGAAGTGGCAGAAAAAGAAGGAAAATTAAAACCGGGCGGTACCATCATTGAAGGTACCAGTGGCAATACAGGAATGGGATTGGCATTGGCTGCGATAGTGAAAGGATATAAATGCATTTTTGTAACAACTGATAAGCAATCCAAAGAAAAAGCTGACATGCTGAAAGCTGTTGGCGCCGAAGTAATTGTTTGCCCAACAAATGTATTACCTGAAGACCCGATGAGCTATTACTGTGTTGCTGCAAGGTTAGCAAAGGAAACACCCAACTCCTATCACATGAATCAATATGATAACCTTGCTAACCGTTTGGCACATTATGAAACAACAGGTCCGGAAATCTGGAACCAGACAGATGGCAAAATCACACATCTTGTTTGTACGGCAGGCACAGGCGGAACTATTACCGGTGCAGCACAATATCTGAAAGAAAAAAATCCCAACATACAGATATGGGCTATTGATGTATATGGTTCATTACTCACAAAATTTTTCCGTACAGGTGAAATTGATATGAACGAAGTACATCCTTATATCAGTGAAGGGTTTGGCGAAGACTTTGTGCCAAAGAATTATGATATGAGTGTGATTGATTATTTTGAACAGGTAACAGATAAAGATGGTGCAGTAATGGCACGCAGGCTTGCAAAAGAAGAAGGTTTGTTTTGCGGTTACAGTGCAGGCAGTTGTTTGCAGGGTTTAATGCAATTGAAAGACCGCTTAAAGAAAGGTGATTTAGTGGTTTGTATTTTTCATGATCATGGCAGCAGGTATGTTGGTAAAATATATAATGACCAATGGATGATGGAAAGAGGTTTTCTGGATGTAAAAACATTTAAAGACATTGTATCATCCCGTTCACATAACCGTCTCATCAGTATTGAGCCCGCACATACTGTTGCAGAAGCAGTGGTGCTGATGAAAAAATATGATATTGAACAAATACCTGTAATGAGAGGAAGCGATCCCGTTGGTTCAATTTCAGAGAATGGTTTGTTTGCAAAAGTATTTTCAAACCCGGAAATAAAACATGCAAGTGTTGAAGCCGTGATGGAACCTCCCTTACCCATTGTTGCATTTGATACAACTATTGAACGTATAAGCACATTGATCACAAAAGAAAATGGTGCTGTGTTAAGTAAAGATGAAGCAGGCAACTTTCATATTGTAACCAAGTACGACATTATACAATCCCTTACTAAATAAGTAACACATAGGATTACATGATAAGGCCGCTCACACGAAGCGGCTTTATTATTTTGTATTTCTGATGTTTTACTTATTGTAAAATGTTTTTTTACTAAGGGAAAACCGGATATACAGGTAATACTCCTGTTTATACACACGTAGTTCTACTCAATACGAAGTAAATACCGATGTTTTAAAATAGAGAAATAGTGCTCTTGTGCAGTGTTACAGGCTGAATTACTTTTGTGTTAGAAGTTGATTGAATCACACGTATCGCTGACATAAGACAAACACTTAGAAGAAATATCCAAATCCATTGAAATATCGAAATTAAAAATCCAATGTCTTTCAACTTCTGAAAATTTAAAATAGTTTTAATCCAACAACCTGTAAGAAAACTGAAAACCGTCGAAAAAATCCAATGTCTGACTGAATGAAAACCCTGAAATCTAATTCCTGAAGAAAAACCAAAAATGAAATCCAAGCATCCTGACCAATGAAAAACTGAATCCAAATTCCTGAAGAAAAAACCAAAGCATCCTGACCAGTGAAAAACCCGAATCCTAATTCCTGAAAAACCAAAAGTAAAGCCAACCGACTCAGAATCATCTGTAACGGACACCAAGAGACCAAAAAAGGCTTTTAAAAAAGATCTGGATCCTATTAAAAAACCAGAAAATCCAAATTTCATATCCTTTGAAATCCAGATCTTTTTTTCTTTTTATCTACCCCCAGGGAAAATATATTGAAAGAAAGAATAATCCGGTTCCAAAATCCTATAAACTGTATTCGTACCAAAGAAAACAATCAAACACTAAGGAACCGCTGAATTAATTAATTTGCCTGTCTGAAAAATGAAATGAAACAAGTTCACAACCAGACAGGCAAAATTATTTTTATACCATCCCCACCCCATCGCATTATTTCTGTTGTGCCATCTCAAACAGAATTGTTCAGTTGGTATGGCAGCCGTTTGTAATATTCAGCAAACTATTTCATGAAATTGAGAGAAAGCTTATTTTTAAACGATGAATTTACTTTATAACCAAAGGCTCCCCTTTTCTGTTCTTCTGTTCAGCCTTTTATTTATTGTTACATGGCCGCTTTACAAATACGTAGCAGATGTTGATGGAATAGGTTATGCAGCAGTAGCACATCATTATATTAATGGGAACCTGAGGTTGGCGATCAATGGTTTTTGGAATCCGCTGCATTCCTGGCTTGTAGTTCCGTTTATTAAATCCGGACTATCGGACTGGGCAGCTTTTAAAGTTACCAATGCACTGTTTTCCATTGGCTCACTCATTGTATTGCATTCACTCATGAACAAGTTTTCATTACAAACCTGGTTGAAAACATGCATTCAATTGGTTGCTGTAATTCTGTTGTTGCATTATACCTATTTTGAATTGGCAGCCGATGCATTACTGGTCTTTCTGCTATTGGTTTATTTCAACCTGGTTCAATCTGAAACGTTTTACAGCAGCATCAGTAAAAACTTACTGGCTGGTGTTGCAGGTGCATTTTTATATTTAGCCAAATCATACGGCTTTCCTTTTTTTGTTTTTCATTTCATCGTTATTCATCTTTTTCTAAACCCTGATAAAAAACCGGCATTCAAACTTATGGCTGCCGGATTCTTTACTTTCTTTTTGTTTACTTTTCCCTGGATATGGGCTCTGCATTGGAAATATAATGAATGGATGATTGCCTTTGGAAAATTCAATGCACACTGGAATTTCAATAATGGTCCAATACCCGGTCCGGTTATTCAACCACCTCCTTATGAAGGCTCAGCAGCAGTTTGGGAAGATCCCTGGCATGTGCGTAAAGATAACCTGGCAACTGTACCATTTATCCAGGTTGCATTGCACCAGGTAAGAGTTATTCTTTTTAATTTTCAACAATGGCTTATAAGCATTCATGATCTCTCTTTCTTATCATCGGCCATTTTATTGATAAGTGCAGTTTATTATTTTTTTCAGAAAAGCAGAAACTGGTTATACATTCTCATCACACTTTTAACATTGCCTGCAGGATATATCTTACTGCATGTTGAAACACGTTTTATATGGGCTTTGAGTTTTATTTTTATGATTGCAGGCGGCTTGCTCATGCAGCAACTGTTTTCCTTCATCCGTATCAATAAGTGGCAGAAAACCTTCATTTGGCTTATTTTCTTTGGAAGTTTTTTGCTTGAACCCATCAACCAGCTCAAAGATCAGGCATTTGATCACAGTGAGTTTTTTTATACTGCTGAGTTGATGAAACAAAATTCTATAAGGGGAAAATTCACTTCCAATGACAGGAAAAGTGAATGTATGGTAATTGCCTATTTATCAAAAAATTCCTATTACACAATTACCAAACCTTCTTTTACCACAGATGAACTGCTGGCTGAACTGGAGCAATATAAAATTCAGTATTATTTTTTTTATTACACCTCACAGCAACAAAAAGAAGAATTTCTTGCGGGCAGAATTGCAGCCAAAGCCAAACAAATAAGCGAATTGGAGCAGGGATTACTTGTACTCTCCCTTTACTAATGACTGTTATCTTCATTGGAAAATATTCACATGCACCAATCAGCTAATAAGTATTTAACTATCTTTGCGGCTCTTAAAAAAGCAATTTCAACACTGATATATAAACTTATACTATTTTAAAATGAGTAAATACAAACCCGGAGTACTTTTTGGTGATGAACTGGAAGCATTATTAAAAGACGCAAAAGAAAATCAGTTTGCACTTCCTGCAGTAAATACAATTGGTACCAATACGATTAATGCTGTTTTAGAAACAGCAGCTAAAGTTAATTCCCCGGTCATTATTCAATTTTCAAACGGTGGTGCACAGTTTATTGCCGGCAAAGGAATGCCCAATGATAAATTACAGGGCAATATCCAGGGGGCTATCTCAGGTGCACTGCATATTCATACTGTTGCTCAATATTATGGCGTGCCTGTTGTATTACACACAGATCATGCTTCTAAAAAATGGTTGCCCTGGATCAGCGGATTGATTGATGCAGGTGTGCAATTTAAAAAAGAAAAAGGTCAGCCTTTATTCAGTTCCCACATGCTTGATCTCAGTGAAGAATCATTGGAAGAAAATATTCAAACATCTGTTGAGTTTTATAAACGCATGCACCCTTTGGGCATGGCTATTGAAATTGAACTGGGTGTAACAGGTGGCGAAGAAGATGGTGTTGACAACAGTGATGTTGACAACGACAAACTCTACACACAACCTGCACATGTTGCGTATGCTTTTACAGAATTGAGTAAGGTTGGTAATTTATTTACAGTTGCTGCTGCATTTGGTAATGTACATGGTGTGTATAAACCCGGTAATGTGGAATTAAGGCCGGTGATATTAAAGAACAGCCAGGATTATATTGAAAAAGAACTGAAAACTGAGCCCAAGCCTGTATTCTTTGTATTCCATGGTGGCAGCGGTTCTCCGCAGCACCAGATACGTGAAGCCATCAGCTATGGTGCAATTAAAATGAACATTGATACTGATATGCAATGGGCATTTTGGGAAGGTGTTCTCAACAATTACAAAAAGAACGAAGCATATTTGCAGAGTCAGCTGGGAAATCCTGAAGGGCCTGATAGTCCTAATAAAAAATATTACGATCCGAGAGTATGGTTACGCAAAGGTGAAGAAACCTTCATCAAGCGTTTGGAAGTTGCATTTGACGATCTGAACTGTATCAACAGAAATGCATAATTGAATTACTTTTCATTGCTTTCAAAATAAATACAGATGGCAAAAAAAGAAGAGGATATTGAGAAAAATTTAACCGGTGATGATCTTCCCCGGGAAGATGCTCAAAGATCATCCTGGTTTAAGCGTGTACAGAAAGGCATTCTTACAAGCACTTCCGAAAAGAGGGAAATACGGGAAGGCTTATGGACGAAATGTCCTGAGTGTAAGTACACCTGTACATCACAGGAACTGGCAGATAATAAATATGTTTGTCCAAAATGCAATTGCCATCACCGCATAGGAAGCGCTGAGTATTATGATATTTTGTTTGATGGTGATGAATACGCAGAGTTGTTTGATAACATCCGTTCCAAAGATTATCTCAATTTTACGGATATGAAATCATACCAGAAACGTTTGGAAGATATTTGGAAAAAAACTGATCTGCACGATTCCATTCGAATAGCTGCCGGAAAAATTGAAGGGCACGATGCTGTTGTATGTTGTATGGACTTTGATTTTATTGGCGGCTCGCTGGGCAGTGTAATGGGCGAAAAAATTTCCCGTGCTGTTGATTTTTGCATAGAACAGAAAATGCCCATGATCATGATTTGCAAAAGTGGTGGTGCCAGGATGATGGAAAGCGCTTTTTCGTTGATGCAGTTGGCAAAAATATCCGGTAAACTTTCACAGTTGAGTGATGCAAAACTTCCTTATATCACTTTATTAACTGATCCCACTTTTGGTGGCGTAACTGCTTCCTTTGGTATGCTGGGCGATCTCAACATTGGCGAACCGGGTGCCCTCATTGGTTTTGCCGGTCCACGTGTTATTAAAGAAACCATTAAGAAAGATCTGCCCGAAGGATTTCAGCGCAGCGAATTTTTACTGGAACATGGTTTTCTTGATCTGATACTTGATCGCAAGGATATGAAACAAAAGTTTGGCGTTTTGTTTACTTTATTCAAGAACTGATCTGTCAATTTTATATTTGCAATCAATATAAGTTGATCAACTTTTATTGATTGCTTTTTTATTTTTATTCAATGGAACTTAAAAACCGCTCTGCCTTTCACGAATACTACTTTGAAGATAAGTTGGTAGCAGGGATGGTATTGGCAGGAACGGAAGTAAAATCCATTCGTGAAGGAAAAGTAAGCTTCAGTGATTCCTATTGTTTTTTTCATAAACATGAACTCTGGATCAAAGGTTTGCACATTGCTGAATATAAATTTGGTACTGCCAATAACCACATGGCGGTACACGACCGAAAATTACTGCTCAACAAAAAAGAGATCAGGAAATGGGAAAACAAACTCAAGGAAAAAGGTTTTACAGTTGTTCCCCTGCGTATCTTTTTTACAGAAAAGAATTTAGCCAAAATGGAAATTGGATTGGGAAAAGGCAAAAAACTGCACGATAAACGGGAAACAATTAAAAACCGTGATGCTGAGCGGGAAATGAAACAGTATAAAAAATAAACAGGCTGAAAATTCCGGTAAGTTAAAAACTATATGACCAAAGAACAACTGCTCCATGAACTGAAACAGGATACATGGGTAATGATGAAACCCTCTCACATTCATGGCAACGGAGTGTTTGCATTACGTACCATTCCAAAAGGACAGCGTGGATTCTTTTCTAAAAACATAGGCGAATGGATAAAAGTGGAACGAAGTGAAATTGATGCGTTACCTGCATACAGTAAGAACCTTGTTGAAACGTATTGTTTATACGATGATGCATTTTACTATATCCCTGATTATGGATTTAAAGTTATGGACATTGTAAACTTTCTCAATCACTCGGCTACTCCCAACATCATATCCATCAATGATGGCGAAGATTTTGAAACACTCCGTGAGATCATTGCAGGCGAAGAATTATTTATTGATTATGGTGAGCTTGTTGAGAGTGAAGAATAAATAGAAACAATCTACAAGCTATCTCAAAAGTCGTCATTGCGAACGTAGTGAAGCAATCTGTCACGATTTAGATTGCTTCGTGCCTCGCAATGACGTACTTTTTAATGTACGTTTTGCAAAAAAAAAAGACTTTTGAGATAACTTGTAATAAAAAGAGATGAGGCCTTTCAAAAAGGTGTCACCTGTTTTTACTCAAACAACTCCGGTTGTGCATTCGGATCTTCTTTCACCCATGCCATTTCAATGCTCTTGTTATAGTCTGTAAGCTTAGCTCCTGCTGCCTTCCAGCCCATCAGCTCTGCAACCTTTACTAACTTAATTTTTGCTTTACGTACCTGTGTGCCTTTTCCGCTTTGCATGGCCAATACGGGTTCAGTATCTGTAGTTACAGCTTCTACATAATTCTTAGCCCCTTCTTTAATAAAGAAAAATTTATTACGCAATGTTGTTGTTTCAATTTTGAAACGTTTTACGTTGTACTGCAGTTTATCATTATCAAGATATACTGCAGTAATAATTTTTTCGGGTTTGAACAATTCAATCAATAACACATCTTCCGGATTGAATTTTTGTGTAAGTTCCTGATCCGTTATTTCATAGTTGCCGTCTTTATATATAACAAGCACTCTGTCTTCGGGTTCAAATTTACCAAGGAATTGCCCTTTCTCTTCTGTATTGAGGCGGCCAAACTTATCATCAAACCACATTTTCTTTCCACTCAATGTTGATCTTCCCTTTTCTTTAAACTTTACACTCTTAACCGGGTATTTGGTTACCTGGTTACCCATACTGCTGCGGCCTTTAATGTCCAGTTCTTCAAAATAAAAATCAAACTCTTTATTACGGGCCGTACAGCCGGGGCTCAGCACAACTTTCACTACTTCTGCTTCTCCATTGGGATTTACAGTAAAATAATGCACTTTACTTTTATCATCGCCCTTGGTAAGATCATAATCTTTTTCCCTTGTTATACCGGTAACATTAAAACGCTTGGCATAGCTTACACCGGCTTTCCCATCTGCATAAATCATGTTGTAGGTAGTGCGTTCATCATTCTTTTGAAAAATAGCTGCATGAATGATGTCTTTGCCAATATATGTTTTATCACTCACCTTCACCACTTTCATGATACCACGTTTCGTAAATACGATAATATCATCGAGGTCGGAGCAATCACAAACAAACTCATCTTTCCGGAGTGATGTACCAATGAAACCATCTTCACGGTTCATATAAAGTTTGGCATTGGCAATGGCCACCTGTTTTACCTGGATCGTTTCAAGCTGCGTGATTTCTGTTTTACGTTCCCGGCCTTTACCATATTTTTTCAAAAGATTTTCATAATAAGCAACCGCATAATCAACCAAATGATCCAGATCATACTTCACCTGTTTCATATCTGCTTCCAGGCCTTTGATCTGCTCAGTTAACTCATCAATATCCAAACGGTAAATGCGGCGAACAGGTTTTTCTGTAAGCTTAACAATATCTTCTCTTGTAATATCCCTCCGTAATTGTTTTTTAAAAGGAACAAAAGCCATATCAATTGCTGCAATTACTTTCTCCCAGGTTTCATGCCTCTTCTCCAGTTCTTTATATATCTTTTCTTCAAAGAATATTTTTTCAAGAGAAGTATAATGCCATTTCTCCAGTAACTCAGCCAGCTTAATCTCCAGCTCTTTCTTCAGCAAATCTTTTGTTTGATCGGCAGAATATTTCAAAAGATCAGTTACAGTAAGAAACTGCGGTTTGTCAGCAACAATTACACAGGCATTTGGGGAAATGGAAATTTCACAATCGGTAAACGCATACAATGCATCAATGGTAATATCGGGTGAAATACCGGGCGCCAGATCAATTTGCACCTCCACCACTGCTGCCGTATTATCCGTTACTTTTTTAATCTTGATCTTTCCCTGCTCATTTGCTTTCACAATACTATCCATCAATTGTGTGGTGGTAACACCGTAAGGCACATCTTTGATGAGCAATGTTTTTTTATCCAGTTCTTCAATGTGTGCCCTCACTTTTACTTTGCCGCCACGCTTTCCATCATTGTAATTGGCAACATCAATCATACCACCCGTTTGAAAATCGGGCATCAGTTCAAAACGTTTACCCCGCAGGTATTTGATGGATGCTTCAAGCAGTTCACAAAAATTATGCGGCAGAATTTTTGTTGATAAACCAACTGCAATACCATCAGCGCCCTGAGCCAGCAGCAGAGGAAATTTCATGGGTAATACTACAGGTTCATTTTTTCTTCCATCATAACTCAGTTGCCACTCTGTTGTTTTATTGTTGAACGCAACTTCCAATGCAAACTTTGAAAGTCTTGCTTCAATATAACGGGCCGCTGCTGCATCATCACCCGTACGCACATCACCCCAGTTACCCTGGGTGTCAATCATCAACTCTTTCTGTCCGATGTTGACCAATGCATCACCAATACTTGCATCGCCATGCGGATGATATTGCATGGCCTGACCAATAATGTTGGCTACTTTATTGAAACGCCCATCATCCATTTCCTTCATAGCATGCAGAATGCGGCGCTGCACAGGTTTTAAACCATCTTCAATGGCAGGTACAGCCCTTTCTAAAATTACATACGATGCATAATCAAGGAACCAGGTTTTATATTGGCCCTGCACTCCGCTTTCATTATCAAAAACATTTTCTTTCTTTTTCGCTGCACTCATTTTCTTAAAAGCAAATTTTATTAATGTTGTCACCTTTTAGTTTTTCATAGCAACGTTCCTTGCGTCGCACACTTGTACACCATAGCCTTGTGCGTCGGTGTACTTGTACAAATTAATTTCTATTCAGCCAATTGTCTGAACCCCCGCTTAGGCTGGGCAGGCATGATTTTTGGGATTAAAAGGATTGGTACTTGTCTTTAAACTCTCCCACTCATCCCACTAATCCCGGTTCAGACTTTCTTCTTCACCTCAAACTCTTTCATATTCTTTACTTCGCCCTGTACATCAAACAAACCATCTGCAATCATCAGTTTTAAACGCCAAAGCATGTACGCATCGCCGGTTGTTTCTTTATTTTTATTTAAAAACTGATTGATAATCCGGCTTGCCTTCTGCCAATCGGCTGAAATAAAATTTGTGAGATCAGCATCGTAAAAATCATAGTCCATCTGCATCAGCTTCTTTCCACCTTCCAGTAAACGGACTCCTTTTTCCTCATTACAAAGTTTAGTCCATTCATCGGGATCTACTTCAAACTCACTGGTAGTAATCAATCTTGCAAGTTTTTTTGCTTTAGAAAATTCTCTTGGCTGAATGGTGTGAATCCACTCGGGATAAAAGATCTGCCCTTTCTCATTAATGAAGGGAAGATTGTTGAGATAGAGAATTGAGATGCGGCCCTGGAAATCTTTCAACTGACTGATCAGCCAGTAATAACCACTTACATCATGTTTGTTTTGTGCTGCCCACACCCATATTGTTTCCTCTTCATTTACCTGTAACCGTTCAATTAAAAATGCAACCAGCCTGTTATCATCCACTTCACCTTCATCCACTTTTCCATCATAATCACCACCGGCCAGTACTTCACGCCACCAGCTTTTCCTGGCTTCAATTCCTTCTTCTGTATAAATGTCTTTGAGCGGGCCAACTGCATAATCATCTTTCACCTGCAACACTTCACCCTGTAAATTTTCATCCAGTTCAATTGCCTTTTGCAACACTTCAACATCGGCTTCATTAAAAACAATATGTATCATAAAATCTTATTCTGTTATTTTACCTGTATTAAATAATAAACACAGCTTGTAAAAAAATTCCTTACAAAAGGAATGGCTTTGATTAATTCAAACTGTTCTTTTGGTTTCCAGCCAAACTTATATTCATAAATAGGGTTAACAAGAAAATGTGTTTTACTGATCAGCTTATATCCTTTCTCGTTACAAATCCGTTCAAAGCGCTCAATGGATATTCCTGTTTCTTTTATCTCCAGCATCTCCTGCCAGTTTTCTCCATTTGATTTCAAGAGCCATTTATAAATTAACGTTGGCAGCAAATGATAATAAGGCAGTTTGCTTAACCACTTTCCTTTGCATATCTGCTGATGCCCGCCAAACGGCATCTGCCACGGTGGAAATCCAAAAAAAATAACGCCACCCGGCAATAAAAAACTTTTC
Source organism: uncultured Chitinophagaceae bacterium (assembly GCA_947085245.1). Taxonomy (GTDB): domain Bacteria; phylum Bacteroidota; class Bacteroidia; order Chitinophagales; family Chitinophagaceae; genus Lacibacter. Next base: position 51,012 of record CAMTVU010000025.1, read on the forward strand.
ATCCATGCAATCAACTTCGGTTGATCGTGGATATGCTCAATTACATCTTTCAGCACAATCACATCAAAAGCTCCACCTAATTCTTCCTGTGTTGTTTCATAAATATCTTTTGAATAGAATTTCACCTGTTGATTCTGCAATTCAGTTGCCATCCATTCCCGTGCATTTACCAAACGGCTTTCATCCAACTCCACTCCCACGCCTGTACAACCTTTATCAATAAACGCTTTCAGCACACCCCCCTCACCGCAACCAATTTCCAAAACACGCATACCTGGTTTTACTGAAAATACTTTTTCAATAAACGGGATTACATATTTTTCTGTGTTCAGGACCTGTATTTCAAAATACCGTTTCCTGTCTGCATGAAATTCAAACATTCCTTAAAACATTTTTATACACGAATTACACAAATTAACTCAAATGAATTCCTGCACATTCGTGTAATTCGTGTTACACTATTTCCTTTACTATATCCAACTCCACTTTCAAATGATCAATAATAAATTCCTGCCTGTCGGGTGTGTTCTTACCCATATAATATTCCAGTACTTGCTGTATATGAGTTTCAGGCAATAGCATTACCGGTTCCTTCCTTATCTCGGCTCCAATAAACGCAGCAAATTCATCTGGTGAAATTTCGCCCAAACCTTTAAATCTTGTGATCTCCGGTTTGCCACCCAACTTTTTGATAGCCGCCTGTTTTGCCACTTCATCATAACAATAGATGGTTTCTTTTTTATCTCTTACACGGAACAATGGCGTTTCAAGTATATACACATGACCATTCTTCACCAGGTCAGGAAAGAACTGAAGAAAGAAAGTCATCAGCAACAAACGGATGTGCATACCATCCACATCGGCATCGGTTGCAATAACGATATTGTTGTAACGGAGGTTTTCATAATCATCCTCAATGTTCAGCGCATGCTGCAATAAGTTGAACTCTTCATTTTCATACACCACTTTTTTGGTGAGGCCGTAACAGTTTAGTGGCTTACCACGCAGGCTGAACACGGCCTGTGTTTCCACATTTCTTGATTTTGTAATACTTCCGCTTGCACTATCGCCTTCAGTAATAAAAATGGTACTCTCTTTTTGTTTCTCAAGAATCTTCTCCCGGTCTTTACCGGTTGCTTCATCGTTATAATGAAAACGGCAATCTCTTAATTTTTTATTATGCAGGTTGGCTTTCTTGGCTCTTTCATTGGCCAGTTTTTTAATGCCTGCCAGTTCCTTTCGTTCTTTTTCGTTTTGTTCAATGCGTCTTTTCAATGCATCCGCAACGGCAGGGTTACGATGCAGGAACAGATCCAGATCACGGGATAAAAAATCGCCAATGAAATTCCGCATGCTTGGCCCGCCTTCAAATACGGTTGTTGAACCGAGTTTTGTTTTTGTCTGGCTTTCAAATACCGGTTCCTGTACTCGTATACTGATGGAAGCACAAATGCTTCCTCTTATATCTGCAGCATCATAATCCTTCTTGTAAAAGTCACGGATAGTCTTTACATAACCCTCACGAAAAGCAGCGAGGTGCGTTCCGCCCTGAGTGGTAAACTGTCCGTTTACAAATGAATAATATTCTTCGCCGTATTGATTTTCATGTGTAATGGCAACTTCAATATCTTCTCCTTTTAAATGAATGATAGGGTAACGGATTTCATCTGCATTGGTTTTGCGTTGCAGTAAATCAAGTAAACCATTTTTTGAAATATATTTTTTACCGTTGAAGTTGATTATTAAACCGGCATTGAGGTAACAATAGTTCCAAAACTGGTTATCCATGTACTCATGGATATAATGATAGTTTTTAAATACCGTATCATCGGGGATGAATGTTACCAATGTACCATTGTCTTCTGTTGATTTTTGTTCTTTATGATCTTTGATCAGCACACCCTTTTCAAATTCGGCGGTTTTCTCTTTCCCATCCCTGAAGGCAGTTACTTTAAAATAACTGCTCAATGCATTTACCGCTTTGCTACCCACACCATTGAGCCCCACACTTTTCTGAAACACTTTACTATCGTACTTGGCACCGGTGTTTATCTTGCTTACCACATCTACCACTTTGCCCAAAGGAATACCCCTGCCATAGTCACGGATAGTAACTACACCTTTTTCAATGTTTACCTCCACCTGTTTTCCGTAGCCCATGGTGTGTTCATCAATACAGTTATCAATCACCTCTTTCATTAACACATAAATGCCATCATCAGGGCTGCTTCCATCACCCAGTTTGCCAATATACATTCCGGGCCGCAGGCGTATATGCTCCCGCCACTCCAGGGTTTTGATTGAGTCTTCGTTGTAATCAAATAAATTCTTTTTTTCTTCTGCCATTGCTCAATTTATAGTTTATGGTTTGGTCCCATCCTCCTTCTCCTTCCCCGGAAGAGAAGGAGCGGTATTTCATCTTTTCAATTGATTTTTTATCTTACCGCATCCTCATCAGTTCTCTACTCATCAAATGTCAAAACCCATTAAATAGTTAACCATTTTGACAAGCGAGGGCTGTGCAAAGATAGCCTCCCCTTTGGGGAGGTTTGGAGGGGCTTTGCTGGCAAATATAACAAAACCACTTTCCTCCTTTGCGCTACTATTTGTTCACAGTCCTGTGAATAATTTTTGGGCTGTAACTGAATATTTCTCATTTTCGCAGTAATAAAATCACAAGCATGGATAAAAAGATTTATACCCTACTTACAATTTTCATCGTTTTCCTGGTAGTTTCCCTGTCAATGGTATTATCTGCAGGTGCACAAAAAGTGTTAACGGCCATTATCTTTGGCGGTACCGGCATTGTGATTTTTATGATTATGTTCCTTATCTGGATGCTCAACCGCAAACACGAAGGTTAATTTCCTTTTGCAGTAACGGAAAGGTTGGATATTTCACTTACAGAAAAATTTACATCAAGGTAATTACTCGTGTATTCGTGGCAAACAAATCTATAAATTTGATCCATGAAAATGTTTTTATCCTTTATCCTCCTCTTCACCTGCTTCAGCATAAAAGCACAGCAACAGGAAATCATTCATCTCGACAGTTGCAAACAATTTGGCGCCAATCCGTTTGATGATGTTTATATCCGTGTGCAGCAAACAGCCCAATGGAAAAACAAAAAGACAAGTTTAGATGATCACCTCGATCAATTCTTCAAAAAATATGTACAAAAACGTGCCGGTGGAAAAATAACCCTCAGCTTACTCATTCATACCGATGGCAGGGCCTGTATGTATGAGGCAAGGCCCAACAGCAATGTAAGACCCAACTTTAATGAGCTCAAAGTTTGTATGAACCAGTACGACTGGTACCCTGCTTTGCTAAATGGCCAGCCCGTCCGCTCCATCAAAATTCTCCAGGTAAATTTTAACGGGAAAAAGATCAGTGTAACCGAACTGGAATAAGTCACTTTTCTCAACTTCCTGATTTTCAACAGGCACCTTTAATTTTTTGTAAAATAATGGTAAGTGTCATTTTTGCATTCCCTTTATCCCTGAAATCGTCCTACATTTGTTTGGTACTGAACCCCCTGAAAAACGGATTGATATTCAAACCATCTCCAACTTACTGCGTACTGAGAAGCTTATGAGCGAAGCAGTACAAGCACCATTAAATTCTGCTTGCTGCCCGTTAGTATTGATAATGCTTAAAATTGTGAACTATGTATTCGTATGAACTGATGGAGACCGGATGCCACTATCTCATCCAGGAAAAAGAAAATGAGGCGCTGAAGATGATCAAAGTTCATTTCAAAAGCGATCATGCTGTTTGTATTTCCACTTATACCGAAGGGGAAGAAATTGTATGGAAAAAAAAGACCGATCCCATTTTTGATATAGCTGAATGTTTGGATGATAAAGCCGTTGCCAGCTGGGAAAAACTTTTCTTTGGTCAGGATGCGTATTATGAAGAAGATGAGGATGAGTGATGAATGTTTAATTCATCACTTATCCTTCTCATAAGTAATCTCTGTTTTTCCATGTGGCGCAGGATTACCCTCTTCATCAACATTTACAAACACAATTTTTTCAATTGTTAAGATTTGTTCCCTGTTGAGTTTGTTTCTTACCTCGCATCGCATGGTGAGGGATGTATTACCAAAATGAGTGGCAACAATTCCTATTTCAATAATATCGCCCTGCCGGGGCGCAGAAATAAAATTGATCTCTGAAATAAATTTCGTCACCACTTTTCTATTCGCCAGTTGAATGAAGGAATAGATGGCCGACTCTTCATCAATCCATTGCAAAAGCCTTCCGCCTGATAAAGTATGGTTGGGGTTCAGATCTTCAGGCTTTACCCACTTACGGGTTTGATAGTTTATGCTGTTCTCTGCTGCCATGATATTTTTTGAACTAAAGATACTGTGATAACAGGCATCCGGAGAATTGCAATACTTCAAACTACAATTCAGAGAGGGGGAACAAAGTAAAAGTTTGGAATAAAATGATGCTGCCAATCTGTCACCGGATAGATTTGATTTTCCTAACTTTGCCAGCTCAATCGGGTAAGATATGATGGATTTGATGACAGATACAAAAGCGCATGATGAAAACCGCCAGGGCGAAGCTTATGCTCCTTTTGCAAACGACCCCAACGAGTATAAAAAGAAGTTTTATATTGAAAGTTATGGCTGTGCAATGAATTTCAGCGATAGTGAAATTGTGGCCAGCATTCTTAATACTTCCGGCTTTGGCGCCACAAGAAATACAGAAGAAGCTGATTTGATTTTGCTCAACACCTGTTCCATCCGTGAAAAGGCTGAGCAAACCATCCGCAAACGTTTAACCGAATTTCGCAAAAACAAAAAGAAGAAACCGGGCTTATTGGTTGCTGTACTCGGCTGCATGGCCGAACGTTTAAAATCAAACCTGCTGGAAGAAGAAAAACTGGTGGATATGGTGGTGGGCCCGGATGCTTACCGTTCATTGCCGGGTTTAATTGAAGAAGCAGAAGGCGGACAAAAAGCAGTAAATGTTTTATTGAGCCGTGATGAAACCTATGCTGATATTTCTCCCGTTCGTTTAGAAAGCAATGGCGTGAGCGCTTTCATCTCCATCATGCGAGGTTGCAATAACATGTGCAGTTTCTGCGTGGTACCTTTTACCCGTGGCCGTGAACGGAGCCGTGATGCAACATCAATTGTTTCCGAAGCACAGGATCTATTTGAAAGAGGCTTCAAAGAAGTAACACTGTTAGGTCAAAATGTTGATAGCTACCGGTTTGTTGATGAGCAAAACAACAGAACAGTATCTTTTGCAATGTTGATGGAAATGGTGGCATTGATTTCTCCTGATCTGCGTGTTCGTTTTTCCACTTCGCATCCAAAAGATATTACAGATGATGTGTTACACACCATAATGAAGTATGAAAACATCTGCAACTATATTCACCTGCCGGTACAAAGCGGCAACACAAGAATATTGCAGTTGATGAACCGCACCTATACCCGTGAATGGTATATGAAGAAAGCAGATCGAATACGGGAAATCATTCCCGATTGCGGTATCAGTTCCGATTTCATTGCAGGCTTTTGTTCTGAAACAGAAGAAGAACACCAGGATACATTAAGCATTATGGATTACTGCAAATACGATTACAGCTATATGTATTTTTACAGTGAGCGCCCCGGAACCCTTGCTGAACGCCGTTATGCAGATGATGTACCGGAAGATGTAAAGAAAAGGCGTTTGCAGGAAATTGTTGACAAACAATACTATTTATCGCTTTACAGTAATCAACGAGATATTGGCAATACTTATAAAGTGTTGATTGAAGGAAACAGCAAGAAAGATGAAGATTCATGGATGGGCCGCAATTCACAAAACAAAGTGATTGTATTCCCGAAAGAAAATTACAATCTGAAAAAAGGTGATTATGTAATGGTAAAGGTGAATGAATGTACCAAAGGCACATTGAAAGGTAAAATAACTCAAAATGATCGAGGCGGTAAAAAATAATCTGGATAAAATCATTGAAGCCTGTAACCAAATGCAGGTTAAATCACTGTACCTGTTTGGATCGGGTACCAGGGAAAAAGATTTCAAAACTTCAAGTGACCTTGATTTCCTTTTTCAATTTCATTTAAATAATGAAGGACTGGCAACGGGTAAGTATGATTATTTTGACCTGATGTTTAAGTTAGAAGAAATAACCGGACGGAAGGTTGATCTTGTTTATGAACCCAAAATTACAAACCCTTATTTTCTGCAAAAAGTTAATGCAGAGAAAATTAAGTTGTATGAATCTTGAACAAAAGAAATATTTATTTGACATTCTGGAATCAATTACTGCAATTGAATTCCACATGAAAAGCATTTCCGGAGTAAGAGAGTTTACTGAAAATCTTACAGTTGTTGATGCTGTTCAAAGAAGATTAGGAATAATTGGTGAAGCATTGGGTAAGGCCGACAGACAAAACTCAATTGACAGTATTACATCCAAATCCAAAATCATTGGCCTCCGGCATATTCTTATTCATGATTACGATAAAATAAATGATGAAACGATTTGGATTATCTGCACCAAAAATCTGCCAATTTTAAAAACTGAGATTGAGCAATTATTAAGAAATTAACAATGGATTTACAAAGTATAAAAAACAGGTTTGGCATTATTGGCAACTCCCCTGCCCTTTCACATGCATTGAATGTGGCCGTGCAGGTATCAGCTACTGATCTCACTGTGCTCATCAATGGTGAAAGCGGTGTGGGCAAAGAAGTGTTTTCACAGATCATTCATTCCTTATCGGCCCGCAAACACAATCCGTTTATTGCGGTAAACTGCGGCGCTATTCCTGAAGGAACAATTGATTCAGAATTATTCGGACATGAAAAAGGTTCTTTCACCGGAGCTGTTGATGCAAGAAAAGGTTATTTTGAAACGGTAAATGGCGGCACAATCTTTTTAGATGAAATTGGCGAGTTGCCATTGGGTACACAAGCCCGTTTGCTGCGTGTACTGGAGGCTGGCGAATTTATCCGTGTAGGTTCATCAAAAGTACAGAAGACGGATGTAAGGGTGGTTGCAGCTACCAACAAGGAGTTGCTGGATTATATCCACAACAATAAGTTCAGGGAAGATTTATATTATCGTTTAAATACAGTTCCCATTCGGGTACCAGCCCTGAGAGATCGCAAAGAAGATATTCCCCTCCTCTTCAGAAAGTTCGCTGTTGATTTTGCAGAGCGTTATAAAACAACTCCTGTGCAATTGGAAGAGGATGCGAAAAATCTGTTAATCAGTTATCCGTTTCCCGGTAATGTGCGGGAATTGAAGAATATTGCAGAACAGATTTCTGTTCTTTCAACAAACAAGGTTATTACAGCTAAAGATTTGAATCCTTTCTTACCTGAACGGAGTTTCAATCGCCTGCCGGTACTGGCGCATCCAAATGCTCCAACAGTAAGCACTTCTGAGTTTGCCAATGAACGGGAGATCTTGTACAAGCTCTTTTTTGATATGAAGAGGGATGTAACGGAACTTAAGAAAATGTTCCTTGATGTGTTGCAGCATGGCGGTGCACAGGTACAAATGCCCCGCAACTTTTTCAATGAACCCATGAGTGCTGAACAAAAACAAATAGAAGTAAATCAACCGGCGGTCAATTCTTCAGCAGCATCGAAACCTATGATCATAGGCGGTAATGGTGAAATACAGGAAAATGTGGTAGTGGAAGAAAGCCTCAACATCATGGACAAAGAAAGAGAACTCATTATCAAAGCGCTGAAAAAACATAAAAGCAAACGCCGTGATGCTGCACTGGATCTTGGCATCAGCGAACGAACTTTATACAGAAAACTGAAGGAGTATGATATTGAAGAACTATAAATACACGCCTGATGCTGAACGCTTAATGCATAACACAAGCAAAAATAAATCTGTATTGCTTTTAGCTTTCTGCGTTTTGCTTTTTGCTTTCTTCCCATCCTGTTATTCATTCAAAGACATTTCCATTCCGCCCGAAGTAAAAACCGTACGCATTAACTATATTGAAAACAGAGCAAGGATCATTAACCCGCAGCTAAGCCAGCGGCTTACAGATAAGCTTCGGCAGAAAGTAATCAATCAAACAAGATTATCACAAACCAACAGTGATGAAGCGCATTATGATATCAGCGGACAGATCACAGATTATTATGTAACAACTTCGGGTATTTCCAATCAGCAGGCTGCATCCAACCGCCTGAATGTAACTGTTCATCTTGTTTTTAAAAACAGGCTGGATGATAAGAAAAGTTTTGAAACAGATCTCACAAGGAATTTTGATTTCTCTGCCAATCTTTCTCTCAGCCAGGCAGAAAGTTCGTTAACTGACCTGATTGTTCTAAACATGACCGACGAAATTTTTAACCGCATTTTCTCAAACTGGTAATTTTTTCAATTACTTTGCTGCAATGATGAACGCTGATTTATTTAACCGGCTTTTACGGCAACCTGCACTGCTGAAAGAAATTTCAACAGATGAGTTGGAACAGGTTACTTATCAATATCCCTGGTTTGGTACTGCACAGTTTTTATTAGCCGCCAAAAAGAAACAAACAGCCGATGCCAAAGCTCATCAGCAAACACAAAAAGCATCATTGTTCTTCAACAATCCCCTGTGGTTTAATCAGCAAATGAAGAGTTTCGAAAAACCGGAAGAAGAAATTATTTTTCAGCAAACACAACCATCAACCATTTTTGTTGAAGATCAGAAACATTCTGAGCTTGTACTGCTGCCTGAAACAGAAGAAGAAAAACTGGCCAACGATACCGATACTTTTTTAGATGCTGAAGCAATCATTGAAGTTGAAAATATAAAAGAGGAACAGGATGCCCCAATAACAGATGCTGTTTTGGATGCAGAGGCTATTATTGAGGCTGAAGCAACAAAGGAAGAAGAAATACTGCTTAGAGAAGCCGAAATTGAATCACATGCCCTGGCTGTAATTGAAGCAGCTGAGGCAAAAGAAGAATTAACTGCTTTGCATCCACTGGCAAAAGATGATCAACCTGTTTTCACCTTTGAACCTTTTCATACTGTTGATTATTTTGCTTCACAGGGTATTAAATTGCAGGAAGATAAACTGGGTGATGATAAACTGGGCCAGCAGGTGAAATCCTTCACCCAGTGGCTTCGTTCCATGAAAAAGATTTATGTAGAAGAAAGGAAAGAATTAGATGCATCGCAGGAACAGCAGGTGTTAAGCATAGCTACTGAAAGCAACCAGCAAACAGAAGTAATTACCGAAACCATGGCAGATGTGCTGATTAAACAGGGCAAACTTTCGCAAGCTATTGACTTGTACTACAAATTAAGTTTGCTGCATCCCGAAAAAAGCGTTTATTTTGCCTCCCGTATTGAAGAATTAAAATTGTAAACAAATGATTTGGTTATTTATCATACTGGTAATATTGGCCAGTGCTTTATTAGGACTTGTAGTGTTGGTTCAAAACCCCAAAGGTGGCGGCCTCAGTGGCTCTGTTGCCGGTTTCAGCAACCAGTTTATGGGAGTAAAACAAACAACTGATGTACTTGAAAAAGGTACCTGGTTATTTGCAACCATCATAGGTGTACTTTGTTTGGTTTCAAGTTTGTTTATTTCTGACACAGCGGGTACAGGTGGCTCAGGAAACCTGGAAAAAGTACCAACCAACCAGCCGGTAAAACAGGCTCCTGCTAACAACAGCACGCCAACTTTACCTGTTGCTCCTCCTGCAAAATAAATTTTAAAATATTTTACACAACCCCGGCCACTGCGTCGGGGTTTTTTGTTTTATTTTGAAAATCATATAGGAAAAAGAAGGCCCATGAAACAAACAAGCATGCTAATATTCCTGCAAACAAGTGAACTTTATGAAACGTATATTGATTTTCATAACCCCAACTTTCAAGTTGGGGAGAAACTGAAACGAAAAGTACATGGCTTTAGCCCTGAATTTTATCATGGCTAAAGCCGCTTACCAGAAAAGTTTAAACCCCAACTTGAAAGTTGGGGTTAGTTTACCGAGTTAAACTGGGAATAAACATCCCCATTGCTTTAAAGATTATTGAACAAAACTATTTCTCAACTACATGAAAAAAATTCTTGCATCTGTTTTTGCTTTATTGGTTGTGATACTAATTGTTGTTGCATGGAAATTATTTGGCCCTGCAACCAACTTCAGCGAACCCAAAAAATATCTTTACATCTATACCGGCAAAGCAAACAAAGCCGCTGTGCTTTCTTCCTTAAATGATTCAGGCTTTATCAACAACATTAGTTTCTTTGAATTTATGGCTGGAAAACTGAAGGTATGGGAACGGCTTCGCCCCGGTAAATATGAAATTGCAAAGGGCAGCAGTTTGTTTACGCTTGCAAGAAAACTCCGCAACGGATCACAAACTCCTGTGAATCTTATCATCACCAAACTACGCACTAAAAAAGACCTGGCTGCATTGATTGGCCGCAGGTTTGAATCTGATTCAGCAACTGTGCTTCAATTCCTCAACAATAATGATTCACTAAAGAAATTTGATCTTGATACCAATACAGTGATGACAGCAGTATTTCCAAATACGTATTCATTATTATGGAATAGCAGTCCCGAAAAGGTGATGAGCAAACTCAATGAGCAACGTAAAAAATTCTGGACAGAGGAACGCAAACAAAAAGCACAGCAACTCGGCTTAACACCTGCACAGGTGCAAATACTTGCATCCATTGTTGAAGAAGAAACCATACGGCATGATGAAAAATCAACAATTGCCGGTGTTTATCTTAACCGTTTAAATAAAGGCATGAACCTGGGAGCCGACCCAACGGTGAAATTTGCAGTTGGAGATTTTTCATTGAAGCGGATTTTGTTTGTGCATATCAATTCAACTGCATCATCGCCTTACAATACCTATAAAAACAAAGGACTGCCTCCCGGCCCTATCTGTACAGCATCAGAAATAACCATTGATGCAGTGTTGAATGCAAAACAAACCGATTATCTTTTCTTTTGTGCCAAACCTAACGGGAACGGCTACCATGCATTTGCCGCCACAGGCAAAGAACATGCATTGAATGCAAAAGCTTACCAGCAATGGTTGGATAGTTTAAACATTCAGTAATACCAATGCTCATTTCAAATTAGTACGAAGGACTTATGAAATGATATACCGCCCTGCGGCGGGAGTAAATGCCGGCAAAGCAGTAGTTAAGTTTAATTGAGCGAAGCGAAGATTGGGCTAATACAGATACCGTATCGGTATAAGTCGTTAAAAATATTTACTTTGAGCCCGGATGAACATTGCAAGATTTATATACCATTTACCATTTATCCGCTCACTGGTGCGGTTGAGCAAACGCTGGCGCCCCCCGGGCTTTGAAGGCGTTGCATTGTATGATGTTATTGAATTCTTTTTTGACCAGGTTAAAAAAGTAGGCCTCAATGAAAGGGCAGCATCCATTTCATTCAACTTTATCATGGCCATCCCTCCTGCCTGTATCTTTTTGTTTTCATTGGTTCCTTTGTTTCCTGTAGCCGATCTGTTTTATAATGAAGTGAATTCATTTGTTCGTGATCTTACACCCAATGCCGCCACAAGAAATATTGTTGAAAATTTCCTGGATGATTTTTTCAGGCGGCCAAAAACCAGTTTACTTTCTATTGGTTTTATCACTTCCCTGTTTTTTTCTTCAAATGCTGTATTGGGTATCATTCACAGTTTTAACCGTTCCATTCATGAAAAAGAAAGCACCGTATTCCTCGCTTATCGCTGGAAGGCCATCAAGCTTACTTTCATCATTATGCTCCTCTTTATTGCAAGTATATTATTGCTCATTACACAGGGAGCTATTTTCAGGTGGTTGCTTAACCTGCTTCGTATTGATAATGAATTTATAAAATGGCTCATCATTATTCTTCGCTGGGTGGTTATTGTGGGTTTATTTTTTTATTCCATTGCCTTTATTTACCGCCATGCGCCTTCCGTTGAAAAAAAATGGAAACTTATTTCACCGGGTTCCATCGTGGCATGTGCACTCATTATTCTTTTTACTTTTTTATTCTCCTATTGGATCAGCAATTTTGCAACGTACAGTATTTATGGTTCTATCGGAACCATTCTTATCCTCATGATCTTTATCAATTTCATTGCAATGGTTTTGTTGATTGGCTTTGAGCTGAACGTAAGCATCAAGGTACTCAAAAAGCATTCAGATAAAAGGTTGCAGGAAGAGAGGAGTAAAGAGTTGCAACAGTAACCGGTGCTTTGGTATTTCTAACTTCTGTTTTATTAAATAGCCTGTAAGGATTAAGTAATTCAATAATAGTTACATCGGCTTAATGAACTTACTGTACCAAATCATTCAGATCATCTTCCCTGAATCCCCATTCAGCTAACAAAGTATTGAATGTGCCATCATCAACCCTTTGCTGCTGATAATGACCGGCATTTGTTTTCTGCCGCAATGCTTCATAAATACTTACAGCACATGCAACAGAAATATTCAACGATTGAATAATGCCCATCTGTGGTATTAAAAAGTTACCATCGGCCAAAGCACGGATTTCTTCACTAACACCGTTATGTTCATTTCCAAATACCAACGCCACACTATCTGTAAAATTGATTTCATATAAACTCACCGCATCACTGCTGAGATGCGTAGTATAGATCTTAGCATATTTTTTACGGATGGCAGTAAAGCATTCCTGTGCATCTTCATACTGGTGAACGGTTAACCATTTGGCAGCGCTGGATGAACTTCTGGCACCCCATTTTTTATGTTTTGGTATTTTATTGGTGAGTACATACACTTCCTGGATACCTACCGCATCGCAGGTACGCATAACAGCTGAAATATTATGCGGATCAAATACATTTTCCAGCACAACAGTGAGATCGGGCTGTCGTTTACGGAGAACTGATAATAATCGTTCACGGCGTTGAGAAGTCATAGTTCATGCATTAAAATAAAAAAAGCTATCAGTAACTGATAGCTGCAAGATAAGTCGGAATGATCCCGCTTAAAGCGGGACGACCTCTTCGTCCCGAACGAAGCACCCCGCCGAAGGTGGGGCTACATCTCGAAATTGTTTTTAAAATATTAAAATTAAAAAAAAGACCCTTGAAATAATCAAGAGTCTTTTTTTAGTCGGGACGATCCCGCTTGAGGCGGGACGACCCCGGCGCCATCAAGTGCCATACGCTACCTGACTGAATTACTTTTTTAAAATAGTGTTATACAAAAAAAAAGACCCTTGAAATAATCAAGAGTCTTTTTTTAGTCGGGACGACAAGATTCGAACTTGCGACCCCTAGCACCCCATGCTAGTACGCTACCGGGCTGCGCTACGTCCCGAACTTCAAGCAAGATGATTATCCTGCAAGTATCTTTTAGCTCCACGTTTTTTGATCTTCGTTTCTAATTGAACTGCTTCTGATCTTGTAACACAGTCAAATGAAACAATCAAAATCCATGGTACACCTTTTTGTGTAGAATTACTTTTACCGGTATTATGTTGCAGTAAACGTTTTTCCAGATCTTCTGTGCTTCCAACATAATACTTTCCTAAAGAACTACTGTAGAGTATATAAACTTTGAACATACTCAAATGTTTGCGACCCTGGCGCCTTCAAGCGCCATACGCTACCGGGCGAAGTTTATGCCGCATAAGGCGGTACTACGTCCCGAACTTAAAATAGAAATCCACCCCTGAATTTCAACGGGGTTGTAAAAGTAAGATTTAAAAGCATTTGATACAAAATCAATCAAAAAAAACGATCTTAGCGGCGCAATAACTTGAACTCCTTTCATGACAATTCTCATCAGGCAGGCACACATTATTGATCCGAATTCACCATTTCACTTAACCAATCAGGACGTACTGATTGAAGACGGACGTATCAAACAAATCGGGCAATTACAAAATTCAACAGCAGATCACATCATTGAGCAATCCAATCTTCATCTTTCACCTGGATGGGTTGATCTTTTTGCTCATTTCTGTGATCCCGGTCTTGAGTATAAAGAAACCTTGGAAACAGGAATTGAAGCTGCAGCGGCAGGTGGATTTACAGAAGTAATGGTATTGCCCAATACACAACCAGTTGTTTCCGGCAAATCGCAGGTTGAATACATTGTTCAGAAAACTAAACAGGCGGCTGTTACTGTTCATCCGTTAGGCGCTGTCAGCAAACAAACTGAAGGAAAAGAACTGGCAGAGATGTATGATATGCAATCGGCAGGTGCAGTTGCTTTTACAGATGGCATTCATCCTGTACAATCAGCCGGGCTTTTATTAAAGGCCTTGCAATATGTAAAAGCTTTCAAGGGAACCATCATTCAGATACCAGATGATAATACCATTGGAACTTTTGGTTTAATGAATGAAGGAATTGTGAGTACAAGATTGGGATTGCCCGGCAAACCAATTTTAGCAGAAGAAATTCAGGTAGCAAGAGATATTAAATTAACGAAGTATGCAGGATCAAAACTGCATTTCACAGGTGTTACTTCTCCCAAAAGCATAGAATATATTAACAGGGCCAAACAAACAGGTACTGCCATCAGTTGTTCTGTAACACCTGCTCATTTATTTTTTTGTGATGAAGACCTGCAGAGCTATGATACCAATTTAAAATTGTATCCGCCGTTACGTACAATAGCCGACAGAGACGCATTAAAAGATGCAGTGTTGAAAGGTGAAGTTGATTGTATCACTTCTCATCATCAGCCGCATGAATACGACAGTAAGGTTTGCGAATTTGAATATGCAAAACCCGGAATGATTGGATTGGAAACAAGTTATGGAGTAATGGGTGCTGTGTTTGGGAATCAGCTTTCTTCTGAAAAATGGGTAGAGCTTGTAAGCATCAACCCCCGAAAAATTTTAGGGCTGCCGATGCCAACAATAAAAGAAGGAGCAGTTGCCAATGTAACAATCTTTAATCCACAGGCGACATATGTGTTTACTGAAGATGCCATTCGATCCAAATCAAAAAACTCTGCCTTCATTGGCAAAGAGTTAAAAGGAAGAGTGATTGGCATCATCAATAACAATCAACTAAAACTAAACTAAAACCTTATTTATGGAAAAGAAAATAACCACTCATTTTGTTAAGGGTTTAATCATTGGTATTGCTGTGGTTCTTATTGGTATACTCTTCTCGGTATTTGATATATACGAACGATGGATTCAATGGGTAACGCTGGGTTGTTATGTTGTAGCAATTATCTGGGCATGTTATTCTTTCTCTGTTGAAATGGATGGCGACATAACTTTCGGATCAGTTTTCGGTCATGGATTTAAAACAGCAGCTATCGTTTCACTAATTGCAATCGCAGGTTTTGTGCTCACCTATTACTTACTGCCCGAAGTAAAAGAAAAAGTTATGTTGGTAGCAAGAACCGAGATGGAAAAAAATCCACAGTTGAATGAGGATTCAGTTGATACAGCTATGGAATTCACCAATAAATATTATTTTCTTTTTGGCATTGTTGGTTCTTTATTCAGTTATGCATTTTTTGGTGGTATTGCGGCATTGATTGGTGCAGGTATTGCCAAAAAAAATCCTAATTCGAATATGCCCAAATCTATTTAATATCGCCCATGAACCTGAGTATTGTTATACCGCTAAAAGATGAAGCTGAATCATTACCTGAACTCTGTTCGTGGATTGAACGGGTGGTGAATGAACATCAATTATCTTACGAAATCATTTTAGTGGATGATGGCAGCACCGATGAGTCGTGGCATGTGATCCGGCAACTGCGTTCATCCAATGCAAATATCAAAGGCATCAGGTTTCAACGTAATTACGGAAAATCGGCTGCATTAAACGAAGGCTTTAAAGCAGCTCAGGGAACCGTTGTAATAACGATGGATGCCGATTTGCAAGACAGTCCGGATGAAATTCCTGATTTGTATAAAATGATTGTTACCGACGGATTTGACATAGTGAGCGGCTGGAAGAAAAAACGTTACGACAATACACTCACTAAAAATATTCCTTCCAAATTATTCAATGCAGCTACCAGGAAAATGAGTGGTATTAAACTGCATGATTTTAATTGCGGACTGAAAGCTTATAATAAAAAAGTAATTAAAAGCATTGAAGTTTATGGCGAGATGCATCGTTACATTCCTGTACTTGCTAAATGGGCAGGCTTTCGAAAAATTGGCGAGAAAGTGGTTGAACACCGCAAACGCAAATACGGGATCACTAAGTTTGGATGGGATCGTTTTGTGAATGGTTTTTTAGACCTGGCAACCATAACATTTGTGGGTAAATTTGGAAAACGCCCCATGCATTTTTTTGGATTATGGGGAACACTTTGTTTCTTATTGGGTTTTGGTATCAGTATTTTTTTAATAGTATCAAAACTGATTGACAGCAATTATACTATCACCAACCGCCCTGCATTTTATGTTGCATTGGCAGTAATGATCATTGGCTCACAATTATTTCTTGCAGGATTTATTGGTGAATTAATTTCAAGAAACGCACCTGAGCGGAATTTTTATTTGATAGAGGAAAAGGTTGGTGTTTAAAAAGAGATTTGTAACTTTATCACATGGCAACTGTAGTAAAACTGAATGTAAAATCTGCAAAACCATCTGTAAAGATGACCCCATTCCAGAAAAAAATGCTGGAAGCTCCGCCATTATCAAAAAAGCAAATCAAGTTAATTGAAGAAGCGGGTAAACTGGTAGGTAAATGGAAGATTTAATTCTCCTTGACACCTCGGTTTTAATTGAATATTTCCGGAAAAAACAGAAAACGGAAAGTTTTTTCTACAAACTTTCCGATGTTTCTAATAATTTCTGCATTTCAGTGATTACGCACTACGAAATATCATGTGGAATCAATTTTCAACAGAATTCATTCTGGAACAGCTTTTTTTCTGATATCATTAACGTGCCATATTCAGCTTCATTAAATGCAGTTGCCGTTAAGATAACCAGTGATTTAAAAAGGAAAAGACAGAGTATTGAATTTAAAGATTTAATTATTGCAGCAACTGCAGTACATTTTAACTATAGGCTTGCCACAATAAATGTCAGGCACTTTGAACATATTACCGGTTTAAAACTTGTTACTCCCGATTCATTTAGATGAAAAAAATAATCATCCTAGGCCCGGCACATCCTCTCCGTGGCGGTATTGCTGCTTTCAACGAAAGGCTGGCACGGCAGTTCCAGAGTGAAGGCTATGAAGTAACGATCTATTCATTCAGCTTGCAATACCCTGGTTTTTTATTTCCCGGAACTACACAGTATTCATCAGAGCCTGCGCCAACGGATCTCAACATCAAAATAAAAATCAACTCCATCAATCCGCTCAACTGGATTGTTGTTGGCAATGAAATTAAAAACCTGAAACCCGATCTGGTTGTTGTCCGTTACTGGTTACCATTGATGGGCCCGGCATTGGGAACTATTTTAAGAAGAATCAAATCAAACAAACACACAAAGATCATCTGTATAGCTGACAATGTGGTGCCGCATGAAAAGCGAATCGGTGATCATGCTTTTACGAAATACTTTATCAAACCTGTGGATGCTTTTATTACAATGAGTGAAAAGGTGTTGACCGATCTGCGTTCATTCACACATATCAAACCTGCACAGTTAGAGCCGCATCCTTTGTATGATCATTTCGGAAGCATCATCAGCAAAGATGAAGCAAGAACACATCTCAACATCAATCCAAACGATTTTATCTTTTTATTCTTTGGCTTCATCCGGAAATATAAAGGATTGGATTTGTTACTGGAAGCTGTTGCCGAATTACAAAAATTCAAAATTCAAAATACAAAATACAAATTGTTAATCGCCGGTGAATTTTATGAAGACAGAAAAATATATGATACACTTATTGAGCGGCTCGGCATCAAAGATAATCTCATCTTAAAAACAGAATTCATAGCCGACAGTGAAGTAAAATATTATCTCTGCGCTGCTGATGTTGTGGTGCAGCCTTACAAAAATGCAACACAAAGTGGAGTAACACCCCTCGCCTATCATTTTGAAATACCAATGATTGTTACCAATGTTGGCGGACTTCCGGCATTTGTACCAAATGGCAAAACAGGATTGGTTTGTGAACCGGATGCAAGTTCAATTGCTGCGGCAATGCTGCAGTTCATGCAAACGGGAACTGAACAATTTCACCCGCACCTGCGTGAGGAAAAAAAGAAATATGCCTGGAGTAAAATGACGGATGCCATTATGAAACTGGCTTTTACAACAGCAGGATAGTACTACCATACACAGTAATTAATTTACATTTGCAACATGAATGAACAGATCAAACATATCATCAGTCAATCAATAGCAGTGAAACAGCAATTGCTGAGCGATGAAACAATGATTGAAAAACTGGATGCCATCAGTAATATTATTGTTGCTGCTTTTCGTAACGGTAAGAAAGTTTTGTTCTGCGGCAATGGTGGCAGTGCTGCTGATGCACAGCACTTAGCAGCAGAATTCAGCGGACGGTTTTATTTAGACCGTGACGCTTTACCTGCGGAAGCGTTGCATGTGAACACTTCTTATTTAACAGCTATTGCCAATGATTACAGTTTTGAAGTTGCGTATGCAAGATTGGTAAAAGGCATTGGTCATGATGGTGATGTACTGGTTGGTTTATCAACATCGGGCAACTCACCTAATATAATCGAAGCATTTAAAGCCGCAAGGGAAAAAGGAATGATCACAGTTGGGTTTACCGGTGAAAGTGGCGGTAAACTTAAAGAACTGAGTGATCATCTTTTTAATGTTCCTTCAACTGATACTCCACGCATACAGGAAAGTCATATCATGCTGGGGCATATCATTTGTCAATTGGTTGAAGAAAGATATTTTTCTTCTAATTCCTGATTCCATGATTCAATCATTTTTTTACAAAAAAAGTTCCTTCAGGCACTGCTTACTATTCACCACTAACCATGCTTCCATTACCTGAAATAACAAAAGACTGGACTTTATTTCTTGATCGGGATGGAGTAATCAATGAAGAAGTTGTTGGTGATTACATCCGTACCTGGAATGAGTTTCATTTTCGCCCCGGCTCTCTTGAAGCAATTACTTTGCTCTCTCCCCTTTTTCAATACATTGTTGTAGTTACCAACCAGGCCGGTGTTGGTAAGGGATTGATGACGATGGAAGAACTCAATCATATCAATCAAAACATGCTGCAGGAAATTGCAACAGCAGGCGGACGGATTGCTAAAGTCTATTGCTGCACAGCAACCGATAATAAAGACATCAACCGCAAACCCAATCCCGGCATGGCTTTACAGGCAAAATCTGATTTTCCTGAAATAGATTTTTCAAAATCAATCATGGTAGGGAATATGCCCAATGATATGTGGTTTGGCCGCAAAATTGGAGCCTTTACCGTTTATACGCCCACCCGTGAAGAAGAAAAACCTGATGTTTCAACCGTTGACGCACAGTATAAAAATTTGTTATCCTTTGCCAAAGACATCAGCAGCAATGCCAGAACACAATAATTTTGCACTGAATCAGTTAATACGTTGCATGAAAAAACTGTTTACTTTTTTCTTTTTACTTTTTGCATTTGTTGTAAGTGCTCAACAGTTAACTCCTGCTGAACTAAAGCAATTCAAATTAAGACAGGATTCACTTAAGAAATTTGCTTATGCTATTGTGAACGGGAAAGATGCTGCAGTACGTTTCCGCAGCGACAGCAATTTCACTAAGATATTAGTGCGGGCATTGGTACAGGATAATTCATTTTACTTTCCGTTTGATTCTTTAAAAACCATTTCAAAATTATACAGTCCGGATAGTGTGTTCCGCATCTTTACCTGGCAGGTGGTGAAGGATGATGACTATTGCCGGCAACGTGGATTTATTCAAATGCGTAAACAGGCAGGCAATCAAAAATTCATCCCCCTTCGTGATGCGAGTGAATTTATAGAAAATGATACAGATACAATTGCCAATCATTTATGGTGGATTGGCGCAGTGTATTATCGTATCATTGAAAAAGAACATCTCGGCAAAAAATATTATACTATGCTGGGTTATGATGAGAACAATATACGCTCTACCAAAAAATGGATTGATGTAATGTGGTTTGATGAGAAAGCTGTGCCTGTATTTGGATTACCTGCTGCTTTTTCTTTTGCAAAAGATACAGTTCGCCGGGCCGATGTGAATCGTTTTTTGTTAGAGTATAAAAAAGATGCAAGAGCCAGGGTTCAGTATGATGAAGAGATGGAAATGATCCTGTTTGATCATTTGATTTCTGAAAGCAACGAACCCAATAAACGTTATACGTTGATTCCTGATGGCGATTATGAAGGGTTCAAATGGACGAATGGGCAATGGCTTCACATTGATAAAGTGTTTGATTTTAAATTGAAAGATGGTGAAGCTCCCATTCCTGAAGCCATTGATTTTAAACACAAAGAAAAGATGGGTGAAGGAGTTGAACCGGCACCCACTACCCCGGCCCCGCAGAAAAAACCTGCTGCAAAACCTCCTGTAAAGAAGAAAAGCGGAGGATAAAACTAACGCTTAGTGCTATTACTATTGACTGATTTTCAATATTTGCTTTGTGAACTTAGTGTCAAACTCCGTGTTCTTGGTGCTACCTCAAAAATCTTTGAATAAAAAGTTTAACACAAATAACGCAAAGTATAGTATGCACAAAGGTCACAAGAGTAACTGTAATTATGTGATTCTTAATAGCACAACAAGTTAAAACTAAACTCCTTTCTTACGTTTGGTTGCCTTTGATTTGTTTCTGTTATTGATCTGTTGAAGCAATGAATCTTTTACCGGCGCATTCAATTGTTCATCCACTTTTTTTACCCAGATAGTGATTGATTTTTTTACTGCTGCATTTTTTTTCAATTGTACTTCCACAACCACAGAATCATCTTTAAAATTCCAATCAATCCAGATGCTGTTTCCCTG
>CAMTVU010000026.1:0-14548 GCA_947085245.1 uncultured Chitinophagaceae bacterium
GCTTGTGGCTCGTGGCTTGTGGCTTGTCTGTCATCCTGAGCTTGTCGAACGGACCATATCTTCACAAGCTTCAATGCATTCCAGAGTTTGTTATTGAAATTTCGTCCCTGTTCATTACTGCTTTCATCCCACAACAGATCATTACCGGCAGGGGAGGAGATCATAATACCAAAGCGACATGCATCAGCGCCGTATTTATCTATCAGTTCCAATAAGTCGGGAGAGTTACCCAAACTCTTGCTCATTTTTCGTCCCTGCTTATCACGAACAATACCGGTGAAGTAAACTTCTTTAAAAGGAATTTCTTTTTTGTATTCCATCCCTGCCATGATCATACGTGCCACCCAGAAAAAAATAATTTCAGGTGCAGTAACCAATGTATTGGTTGGATAATAATAGGCAACATCTTTATTGCCGGGATTGCTGTAACCTTTAAACACTTCAAAGGGCCATAGCCAGGAAGAAAACCAGGTATCGAGGCAATCTTCATCCTGTGAGAGAAGCCCCCTTCCTGCCTCCCCCGAAGGAGGAGGAGAACCATGATTCAAAGCCCACTTATTTAAAGCCTCTGCTTCGTTTTCGGCAACATAATAATTTCCTTCAGTATCATACCATGCAGGAATGCGATGACCCCACCACAACTGGCGACTAATGCACCAGTCTTTTATATTCTCCATCCAATGCCGGTAGAGGTTCTTGAATTTAGCAGGATAAAATTTAATGTCATCATTCATCACCACTTCTAATGCAGGGCCGGATATTTTTTTCATATCAACCCACCATTGCAAACTTAATCTTGGTTCAGCCACAACATCCGTACGTTCGCTATAGCCAATTTCACTTGTATAGTCTTCTGTTTTTAGTAAGAAGCCCTTTTCTTCCAGTTCTGTTACAATCTTCTTTCTTGCTTCAAACCTGTCTTCACCAATGTAAATCTGTGCTGCATCATTCAGTGTCCCATCTTCATTAAAAATATCAACTACTTCAAGCTTGTGTTTTAATCCGAGTTGATAATCGTTCATATCATGCGCCGGTGTTACTTTCAACGCACCGGTACCAAAATCCATCGTTACATAGTCATCAGTGATGATGGGAATACGCCTGTTGATCAATGGTACAAAAGCAAATTTTCCGTGCAGGTGTTTGTAACGTTCATCTTTTGGGTGAACACATATTGCAGTATCGCCCATGATAGTTTCAGGGCGAACAGTAGCAATAACAACGTATTCGTTCAACCCATCAATCTTGTATTGTAAGTAATAGAGTTTTTGTTTGGTTTCTTTACGGATCACTTCTTCATCGCTCAAAGCGGTTTTTGCTTTGGGATCCCAGTTGATCATACGCTTGCCACGGTAAATGTATCCTTTGCTGTACAGATCCATAAAAACGCTGATAACGGATTTGTAGTAATCAGGATCCATGGTGAAGCTGGTTCTGTCCCAATCTAAACTGCAGCCGAGTTTTTTCAATTGTTGCAGAATAATGCCGCCATATTTTTCTTTCCATTCCCATGCATAACTCAAAAATTCATCTCTGCTGAGGGATGCTTTTTGAATTCCTTTTTCACGAAGCATTTGTACCACTTTAGCTTCGGTGGCAATAGATGCATGATCAGTACCCGGCACCCAGCAGGCATTTTTCCCCATCATACGTGCACGGCGAACCAAAATATCCTGGATTGTATTGTTTAAACAATGCCCCATGTGTAACACACCGGTTACATTGGGCGGAGGTATTACAACCGTATAAGATTCCCTTTCATCAGGCGTGCTGTGAAAGTATTTTTTTTCATTCCAGTAGCCATACCATTTTTCCTCGGATGCTTTATGTTCAAAGTTTTTGCTCAGTTCCATGCAGGATGCTTTCTTTTTTGGTGGGCAAAGTTAAGGATAAAGCAAGGTTGTTGCAGTTGCTTATGCCGGTATATAAAAAGCGGGGTTGGCATTTGCCAACCCCGCTTTTTATAAAATAAGATGAATCTTATTTTTCCTTCGACCCATTTTCAGGGATATTAAACATTGCAGCAACCTGGGAGTAGCTCATACTTTTGATTTGCTCAATTGTATAGCCTGCAGCAGGGCCATTCACAAATCTGCCACCTGATAATCCGCCGGCAATTACAACATAACGGAATTGTATGTTTGCACTATTCAAAGCTGACGCACCACCAGAACCAAAGAAACCTACATTGCCAACTTTGTAAGTGAGGGTAATATTACCCGGTGCATTGAAGAATCCGGAATATTCATTAATGATTGAATAGTTGGTACCACTGAGATTAACATAAGAAACTTCAGAATAAGGCAGTTGAACAACATCAGGATTTTTAATGACTGTAACGTTACCGCCATCTATTGTTGCTTTAACAAGTGGTACATCCTTCATATAAATAAGGATCACATTTTGGGCAATGGCAGTTGCAGTAACGGCAGGAGCAGCCCTTAAAGCAGTATGTACTGAATTAGAGCCACCTGAGCCTGCTACCCAGTTAGTAACAGTTGCCCAACTGGAATATAAAACACTTGGAGCACCAGCAGCAGGGCCGGTTGGCCCAACAATACCTTGTGCACCGGTTGGTCCAACAGCGCCTGATCCCCCGATGCCACCCTGAATACCTTGAGGTCCCTGAGGGCCCTGGATACCAGCGGTTCCGGTAGCGCCTTTATCTCCTTTTGAGCAGGAGATAAGAAACATTGCTACTATGAAAGTAGAAAGTGTTATGATAATATTTTTTCGCATGATAATTTAAATTAAAAAGTTTCTGAAATGTAGTTAACGATTATTTATCATTAGAACCGTTTTCGGGTATGTTGAAAATACTTAATACCTGCTCATATTCTAAAGATTTGATTTGAGCAATGTCATAACCGGCTGCCGGTCCTGAAACAAAACGACCACCTGATAATGTGCCGGGAATCAAAATATATCTTGTTTCAACAGCGCCTAAAGTAGTTGCAGTGTATGCACCTGATGCTCCTAAACTTATAAAGGAAACGAATATTACCTGCTGCATTCAATGAAAAATCCAGTTGATGTGCAATAATACCGGTGCCTCCTCTTATGCGATAAGGAAGTTGTGCTGTTTGTGTAGCTGTAATACCACCGGGAATGCTGCGTATAAAAGCAAGTACAACACCCTGGTTCATCATGTTTGTTGTAACACCAGGAGCCGATCTGTTATAAACAAAAGTTGCTCCGTAAAATGCTGCATTTGTAGTTACCCAATTGGCATCTGTAGATGTTGCCCATGATGAATAGGTAACATTAGTAATTCCGGCAGCGCCATGTGGTCCCGCTGGTCCTTGCGGGCCAACAAAACCTATTGGTCCTTGTGGGCGCCTGTTGGTCCTTGTATGCCAACTGCGCCTAATGGTCCTTGTGAACCTATTGGACCACGATCACCTGTTTCTCCTCTGCGGGAGCAGGCACCTGTTAAAATGGTTATTTGAACAAGTAGTATAAAATAAATAAATCTTTTTCATTGTACAGACTTTTTAAGTTTTAAAATTGAATTGATCAATAAATTAAAGTTATTAGTTGTTTTAACGGTCATTTGAACCGAAGTCAGGCACATTAAATTTTTCTAAAACTTCTTTATATGTCATTTGCTTCAATTGATCCTTTGTATAACCCTTAGCAGGGCCATCAACAAATCTGCCACCGGAGACCTGCCCTGGAATAATCAGGTATCGGAACTCACTTGATCCAATTGTTGTTACTGTCCGGGGAAATGCACTTTTGTAAAGGAAGCGTAAGCTGCCCGCAGCGGGAATAATGTAATCATAATAGTCATTATAGCTTCCTGATGTTGAAATTGCCTCGGAGTTGGGAAGCGGAAATGTTAATGCAGCTGCAAGGAAAGGTACACCTCTCATATAAGCTAAAACAATTCCCTGGCTGATGATGGATGCGGTAACTCCGGGTGCAGTAATATCATAAAGTGCGTATGCACCGTATGCAGATGCGCCTGTGGTTGTCCAATAAGTTGAACCAGCTGATGGTCGTGATGCAATCCAACCCGAGTAAATAATATTTGATACAGGGCCAACAGGACCAGCAGGACCTTGAGGGCCTTGGGGGCCGGTAATTCCTTGTGGGCCTGTTACTCCAACAGGTCCTTGCGGGCCAGATAATCCAGGCGTACCCTGGAATCCTTGTGGGCCGGTTAAGCCTGTCTCTTTTTTACAGGAAGTGAGCAGAACAACTCCTATATAATAACAGTTGCACAATACCAAAAGTCAACTTTCTCATAGCATTTTAGTTTTGATGGTTTATAAATAATTATTAGTACTCTTATTGCTAAGAACAGCAGTTATGAGGTATCAAAGGAAAAGGAATAGTTGATCAGAAGGATAGAGTAGATAACACAAGCAATATATAGAGGATTTTATTAATGAGTAAATCAAAAATGAGAATTTTTTTCAAAGCATTTCTTTTAAAAATTTCCGGGCACAAAAAAAGCCTTTGCAGGCTTTTAAAAAAGTGAATAAGATATCAAGCTGTATAAAACAGCAAATGAGTAAAATTCAATTCATAGGCAATTGCTTAACCGAACATTAATAAAGTGATCAGGGCAATTGCTGCGAAAAATACAATAACGAATACAGTTGTCTTGGCTGTTTCGCTCATGTGAAAGGAATTTGATGCCATAATTTGTAGTTTAAAAAGTTAAAAAAACTTTCACAGGAGATACGGAATAATCAGAATTGATCTGATTTAACTGTTAAGTACACTACAGGCAAAGAGTAACAGGGTAATATTACAGCATAAAAGTACGGCAGATTTTTGGTTTTGGCAAAATTCTTTATTGTTTAATTTTCTCTTTTCCCCAATAGAAGGGAAATACTAATTTCGGGTTCACAGATGCTATATGCCATTACTGATATTGAAACAACCGGAGGTTATGCCTCGGCTAACAGCATTACCGAAATTGCCGTATATATTTATGACGGGCAGGAAATTGTGGATCAGTTTGAAACGTTGGTCAACCCCAATCAATCTATTCCCCGGTTTATACAGGTACTTACAGGAATTACAGATGAAATGGTTCAACTGGCGCCAACTTTTGAAGAAATAGCCCCCCGCTTACTTGAGCTTTTTCAGGGAAAAGTATTTGTAGCTCATAATGTGAATTTTGATTATTCATTTGTTAACCATCAGCTACAAACATTTGGTTATTCATTAAACTGTAAAAAGCTTTGTACAGTAAGGTACAGCCGGAAAGTTTTTCCCAAATTACCTTCTTACAGTTTAGGAAACTTATGCAGGCAGTTTAAAATTCCATTGTATAACAGGCATAGGGCTGGTGGCGATGCAAAAGCTACTGTACAATTGTTTCAACTGCTGAGGAAGCAGGATGTGAATAATCATTTGCATACCATGATCGGCAAACAATCAAAAGAGCAGTTTTTGCCATTATACCTGAGCAAGGAGGATATTGATCAGTTGCCACTTACACCCGGCGTTTATTATTTTCATGATGCAAAAGACAAAGTAGTTTATGTGGGCAAAGCAATTCAATTAAAGAAAAGAGTGGTAAGCCATTTCTCCAATAACAAACCTACACGGCAACGGCAGGAATTCCTCAGAAATATTTATCGTATCTCTTACCGGCAATGTGGTACGGAGTTGATGGCTTCTGTGTTGGAAACCATAGAAATAAAACGTTTGTGGCCAAAGTACAACAGGGCCATTAAAGGATTTGAAGCCAGTTATGGTTTGTATATGTATGAAGATGGAAACGGCTTTTTACGTTTGGCAATTGACCGTAAACACAAACATCTGACAGCAGTTAAATTCTTTTACAATAAGTACGAAGGGATGGTTGAAATTAAACGGGTAGCCAATGAGTTTTCATTGTGTTATAAACTTTGTTTCATTGATCGTTCTGCTGATACGGCCTGCAGCTCCGAATCCTGCATGGGTACCTGCGGGCAAAAAGAAAAATCTGCAGAATATAATGAACGGGTTTTACAGGCTGTTGAACAATTGAAAAAAGAACTGCCCAGTTTTGCCATCAGGGAAAAATCTTATTTCAATAACCAGGACTGTTGTATTTTAATGGAAGATGGAAAATTTTACGGAATGGGTTATGTGCCACCCGATTTTGACCTTACATTAAAAGAATATCTGAGAACAAAACTTCAGGCTTATCCCGAATATGATTATGTAAGAAGCCTCATCAAACGATATGCTATGGAGCAACCGGATAAAGTTGTGTGGTTATAATAGTATAAAAATGCTGCATTGCTCTCTTGTCTATGTATCGGTTTTTCCAATAAGCGAAATGCCAATAAAGTCATGATTTTAAGCCTGCCAAAAAAAAATTTGATTATTCAGGCATCATGCAACATCTTTGCAATACAATGAAAAAAGCAATTGTCAATAATCAGTGGTGGTGGCATACAACTCTAAGGGGTCTGTAATGTTATTACTGTGATTGTTTCAATCATATTCAGGCCCCGAAATTACTTCGGGGCTTTTTTTATCCCCTCCCGGGAGAGCCCGTCCCGCATCAGCGGGAGGTTTGGGGTGGGTTGATGAAATATGTTAAAGCAGTACAAGTACATTGTTGCATAAGGCTATGCTGTACAAGAGTGCGACCACGCAGCCACTTCGTTGCGTGGCAGGCGCCAATGCAGAGAAATAGAATTGGGATAGTTGGGAACAAAAAAAAATAACAATGAAGAAAATTGAAATAAAAACAAGTTGTAAAAAAATGCTGGCCGATGTGTTTACTCCGGTGGGCATTTACCTGCGCCTGCGAGACAGGTTCAGGGACACTATTCTTCTTGAAAGTACTGATCATCATGCAGCAGAGAACAGTTGGTCATTTATTGGCATCAACGCTATTGCAGGGATGGAAATCAGTTCCTCAAAAAGCATTGAATTTAAACTGCCGGCTCAAAAACCTGAACGAACCGAACTGAAACAACCGGGCGAAGTGCCACAGCTCCTGTTTGATTTTATGAATCATTTTGAAGTAAGCGGCGATTGTAAAGAAGCAAAGTTTGCTCAGGGGTTGTATGGATATACGACTTACGATGCCGTTCAGTTTTTTGATACAATCAAACTGAGTACAGAGCGTAAAGAACCAAGTGCGATTCCTTTGATGCGTTACCGGCTCTATCAATATGTGATTGCCATCAATCATCATAAAGATGAATTGTTCATTTGTGAAAATAAAATGGCGGGTGTTGAAAGTGAAGCTGCAGTTGTGGAAAGTTTGATACGCAGTAAAGATGTACCGGTTTATCCGTTTGCTGTAAAAGGTGAAGAGAGTTCAAACGTTACCAATGAAGAATATGTTGAAATGGTGAAGAAAGGAATTGCCGGTTGTTATCGTGGCGATGTGTTTCAGATTGTGTTGAGCAGACGGTTTCAGCAATCATTCAGTGGCGATGAGTTCAATGTGTACCGTGCCTTGCGCAGTATCAATCCTTCTCCTTATTTATTTTTCTTTGATTATGGCGATTATAAACTGATGGGCTCATCGCCAGAGTCGCAGATCATCATCAATAATGGAAAAGCAGTAGTGCATCCCATTGCAGGAACGTTCAAACGCACAGGCGATGATATCATTGATCAGCAGGAAGCAGAACGTTTATTAACGGATGCCAAAGAAAATGCAGAACATGTGATGCTGGTTGATCTTGCCCGCAATGATCTGAGCCGTGTATGCGATGAAGTATCAGTTGCACAGTACAGGCAGGTGCAGTATTACAGTCATGTAATTCATCTGGTGAGTGAAGTAGTTGCAAAAGTGCGACCGGATAGCAATCCATTTGAATTGCTGGCAAAAACATTTCCTGCAGGTACATTGAGTGGTGCTCCAAAAATTAAAGCCATGCAGATGATTGATGCATTTGAGCCAACAGCAAGAAGTTATTATGGTGGTGGTATTGGTTTTATAGGTTTTGATGGAAGTTGCAACCACGCCATTATGATCCGTACTTTTTTGAGCAAGGCAAATACATTGATCTACCAGGCAGGTGCCGGTGTGGTTGCTGCAAGTAAACCCGAAAGTGAATTGCAGGAAGTGAATAATAAACTGGGTGCGTTGAAGAAAGCAATTGAATTTGCCACCTCCCTAAATCCCTCCAAAGGAGGGACTTTGTAACACCCTAAAAAAAATAAAGATGAGTTTTTCTGGTCGCATATTAGTTTTTGATAATTACGATTCGTTCACGTATAATCTTGTTCACTTGGTGGAGAAGATCACACATCTAAAAGTGGATGTGTATCGCAACGACCAGATTGCATTGGGAAAAGTGAAAGACTACGATAAAATTATTTTATCGCCCGGCCCGGGTATTCCTGATGAAGCTGGATTGTTATTGCCATTGATCAAAGAATATGCAGCAACCAAATCTATTTTGGGAGTTTGTTTGGGGCACCAGGCCATTGGACAGGCGTTTGGCGGAACGCTGACGAATTTGAGTTCTGTGTTTCATGGAGTGGCTACGCCTGTTAAAATCCAAAATCCAAAATCCAAAAAACAAAATGGCGTGCTGAATAATCTGACCGCAACAATTGAAGTAGGTCGTTATCACTCTTGGGTAGTGAGTAAAGAAAACTTTCCGGCAGAACTGGAAATTACAGCAGAAGATGAAAATGGATATATCATGGCATTGCAACATAAAACGTTTGATGTGCAGGGTGTGCAGTTTCATCCTGAGAGTGTGTTGACTCCAAGCGGTGAACAGATCATGAGGAACTGGCTTGTCTGAACCATGATTTTAAACGATTAAACTGATTCGCAGGATTATGGAATACAAATACGCTGATATTACAGAGAAGATCATTAAAGCTGCAATGACTGTACACAGTGCATTGGGTAATGGTTTTCAGGAAGTGATTTATCAGCGTTCGCTGGAAGTGGAGTTTCAGTTAATCGGCTTGAAATATGGAAGAGAAGTTAGCATTCCTGTTTTTTATAAGAATGTTAAGGTAGGGGAACGAAGAGTTGACTTTCTGATCGAAGATAAAATCAGCGTGGAGCTAAAAGCTTTAATTGAATTAGAAAATGTACACCTGGCACAAGCCAAAAATTATCTGGAGGCTTTTAATCTTGAAGTTGGGTTGTTGATAAACTTTGGAGCTAACAGTCTGAAGTTTAAAAGACTCTACAATAGTAAGTTTAATCAGGTGAATCAGAATAATCAGAAATAAATCCCGGTTCAGACAAATGAAAAAAATACTACAGCTTTTATTCGAACATAAATCTTTATCAAGAGAGCAGGCACAAGATGTGTTACTCAACATTGGTAAAGGCATTTACAATGAACATGAAATCACTGCATTCATGACTGTGTATCTCATGCGCAGCATTACCATTGAAGAACTGCAGGGCTTTCGTGATGCGTTGCTTGAACTTTGTGTGCCGGTAGATTTGGGCGGTCATGCCGTGCTGGATATTGTAGGTACTGGTGGTGATGGAAAAAACACCTTCAACATCTCCACGCTTTCCTGTTTTATTGTTGCAGGTGCCAATCAAAAAGTGGCTAAGCATGGTAACTACGGAGCATCATCTATCAGTGGTGCCAGTAATGTAATGGAACAGTTGGGTTATAAATTTTCCAATGATAATGATAAGTTGAAAAAAGAAGTAGAAGAGGCAGGAATCTGTTTTATGCATGCACCCATGTTTCATCCTGCATTAAAAGCTGTTGGAACAATTCGCAAAAATTTAGGCATGCGTACATTCTTCAACATGCTGGGGCCAATGGTGAACCCTGCCAATCCTGCTTATCAGTTGGTGGGAGTATTTAGTCTGGAGATGGCAAGAGTTTATAATTATTTATTGCAGCAAACAGAAAAAGCATTTACCATTATTCACAGCCTGGATGGGTATGATGAAATTTCATTGACCAATGATACCAAAGTGATCACCAATGAAGGTGAACGGATTATGACACCTGAACAGTTGGGTAAACGAATGGTGCAGCCGGGTGATATTCATGGCGGTAACAGTATTGAAGAATCAGCAAAGATCTTTACAAAAATTTTAAGTGGCGAAGGCACATGGGCACAGAATGCAGTGGTAATGGCCAATGCAGCTATGGGATTGTATTGCACCGGTGTTTATAAAAGTTATGATGATGCTTATGCAGCAGCAGTTGAAAGTTTGGAAAGCGGAAGAGCAAATGGATGCTTGAAAAAGTTGATTGAGCTGCAAGCCCCCTAAATCCCCCGGAGGGGGACTTGTGAACAGCTTCACAAAATGTGAGATGTTGATTGGATGAATAGCTCTGGCCTTTAGGCCAGAGATGAAAAATAAAATGAAACGGCTTTAGCCATGAATATATTAGACAAGATTATTGTTCAGAAAAGAATTGAAGTTGAGCAAAGAAAGGCAACAACAAGTGTTGCTGATTTGCTGAAACAGCCATTCTATGCAAGTCCTGTTCTTTCGCTAAAACAATTTTTATTGGATGAAAGAAGAACAGGCATCATTGCAGAGTTCAAAAGAAGATCACCATCAAAAGGCATCATCAATGACAGAGCCGATGTGGTGGAAGTAACAACAGCATATACAACTAATGGCGCTTCCTGTTTGAGTGTGTTAACTGATGAATTTTTCTTTGGTGGATGTACTGATGATCTTATTAAAGCAAGAGTGAATCAAATTCCTATCCTGCGTAAGGATTTTATAATTGATGAATACCAGGTTACAGAGGCAAAGGCAATGGGTGCCGATGTGATTTTGCTCATTGCTGCCTGTTTAACCCCGGTTGAAGTAAAACGGTTGGCGACATTTGCAAAATCGCTGGGATTGGAAGTTTTGCTGGAACTTCATGCAGAAGAAGAACTGGGACATATTTGTGAGGAAACAGAAATTGTTGGTATCAACAACCGCAACCTCAAAACATTTGAAGTGGATATTGAACACAGTTTGCGGATGGCCAAACAAATCCCGGCAGATAAAATAAAAGTAGCAGAGAGTGGTATCAGTTCAGTGGAGAATATTTTATTATTTAAAGAGAATGGTTTCAGGGGATTTTTGATTGGAGAAAATTTTATGAAAGAAGAAAATCCAGGATTGGCCTTTAAAAATTTTGTGTCAAGGCTAAAGCCCATTAATAATGCTTGACATTGCCCCGGTCTTAAGACCGGGGCAATGCAGCCGGGGTTATGGAATTGAGTTCTATTTGGGCTTTAGCCCGCAACAGTTAAAAATTTAAAAATGAATATTAAAGTTTGTGGCATTACACAATTGAAACAGTTACAGCAGTTAGAAGGATTGGATATCGCATTTGCAGGATTTATTTTCGACAAAGATTCTCCCAGGTATGCTGAAGGAAAATTAGACAAAAAAGAAGTGAAGAAAGCAGATTATGATCTGAAGAAAGCAGGTGTATTTGTAAACCCGTCTTACACTGAAATATTGGATGCTATTGAAGATTACGGTTTGGATGTGGTACAACTTCATGGTGAAGAAACACCAGAGTTCTGCAGTGATCTTAATGAAGATATTGAAGTGATCAAAGCGTTTCGTATTGATGAAACAACAGGTTCCATTGATGAACTGGTAGCGCCTTATGACGGCGCCTGTGATTATTATTTGTTCGACACCAAATCTGCTGATACAAAAGGTGGAACGGGCAAACAGTTTGACTGGAGTATCATTGCAAAAAGTAAAATTGAAAAACCGTTTTTCCTGAGCGGTGGAATAGGTTTTGCTGATATTGCAAAGATCAAAGCGTTTAAACATCCTGATTTTTACGGAGTGGATATAAACAGTAAAGTGGAAAAAGCACCCGGTGAAAAAGATATGGCTTTGGTGCTGCAGTTTAAGTTGGGGATGAAATAGTCTGAACTCCCGCCGAAGCGGGACAGGCGGGATTCGTGGGATGGAAGGGATTGTTGGGAAAAGGAAACACAATAATAGAACGTCATTGCGAGCCATTGCAGAGGATTGGATTTTTTAGAAACCTGCATGGCGAAGCAATCTGCGTTTGAAGAATATAGATTGCTTCATTCTTCGCAATGACGGATATAACGATTGCTTTTGCTTATAACCAACCATTAAAGCAAAGCGTATGAGACTTAAAGTTTGCGGTATGACCAACCTGGAACAGATGCATCAGCTCGGTGAAATGGGTGTAGAGTTTGCAGGTATGATTTTTTATCACAAGTCGCCAAGGTTTGTGTTGAAGCATTTAACCGGGGTACAGGTAAAACGGGCAAAGCTGAAAGTGTACAAGGTGGGGGTGTTTGTGAATGCTTCCTATGATGAGATCATTAACCATGTAGAGAATTTTGGATTGCACATGGTGCAGCTGCATGGCGATGAAACACCCAAGTTCTGTGAAAAGGTATCGGATTATATTTCAGTGATCAAGGCATTCCGTATTGCAGAAGATGATAATATTCCATGGAAGATCAAAGACTATTATGAAGCCTGCGATATGTTTATGTTTGATACGGCCCCCTCTGGCTCCCCCAATGGGGGAGAAAAGCCTGAGCACTATGGTGGCACAGGTAAAAAATTTAATTGGGAGATTCTGAAAGGATTGAATATCGGCAAACCCTTTTTCTTAAGTGGAGGAATTGAACCAACTGATGCAACAGCTGTTAAAGAGTTTGCAAAAGAAGAAGTGGCGAAGGATCTGTTTTCATTAGATGTGAACAGCAAATTTGAAACAATGCCGGGAGTGAAGGATATGAGTTTGTTGAGGAAGTTTTTGGGTGAACTCCCGCCGAAGCTGGACAGGTAAAATGAGTGGGTTGCTCTGCGAAGTCTCCGGACTTCGCAGTTCTATGCATCAAGTCTCAGACTTGATCTTACTTAACAAAGTAAATTTGCTTTTATGAAAGATATAGATTTCAGAGAAGGCTATGTAATAAGAGATCAGTTTGCTACACATTTCCTTACGTTTACAATTTGCGGGTGGATTGATTTGTTCTCCAGGCAGGTGTACAGGGATATTGTACTGGATGGGTTACGTTTTGCTCAGCAGCAGGAGCAATTAATTTTAAATGCCTATGTAATTATGAGCAATCACATGCATCTCATTGCAAGGGCAAATGATCAACAAACAAAAACATTAGGTGATATTATCCGTGACTTTAAGAAATTTACGCATAAACAAATGGTGCCGGTTATAGAAAGTGAAATGGAAAGCAGGAATAGTTGGATGAAACATCAGTTTGAATATTACGGAACTGCAAACCCAAAAAATAAAGGATGGCAGATATGGAGTAACGATAATCACCCTGAGGAATGTTTCAGCAAAGTATTTACTGATTCAAAGTTGGATTATACGCATTATAATCCTGTAAGAGCAGGCATTGTTGAAAAGCCGGAAGATTATCTGTATTCCAGTGCATCAAATTATATTTTGGGGCGGGGTATTATGAATGTGGAGTTGATATAATGCTCTTCAAAGTCTCCAGACTTTGAAGTGTTATGCATCCTGTCTATGACAGGATATTAAAACGGAAAAGAAAAGTCGGGAGACTTTTTGCATAAAACTGCGAAGTCTGGAGACTTCGCAGAGCGGGGATAGGAGGATTGGTGGGATTGAAGAAAGAAGCACGCTGTTGTTGGTGAGGACACCAACAAGAGCGTAAAAATTATAGTTTATGGGCAAAGTGTTTGATGATTTTTTTGAAGTCGAAGAGGAGGTAAGGAAATTTGCGCCTCCAATTTTATATAAGTACCGTGACTGGCAATATGAATTTAATAAGTCGATAGTGACAGATAATGTTGCATGGTTTGCACATCCCAAAGATCTTAATGATAAATATGACATTAGAGTTCCTGTAAGGTTTGATGCTAACGAAGTGCATCAACCTGAATTTTATCAAAAGCTGAGAAATTTAGCTAAAATGCATTTTCCGCACTTGAATCCAAGTAGTAGAGACTTTGATGTTATTTGTGAAAATCAATTGGAATTTATTAAAGCTGATCCAATTGCTTTTTTTCAAAAAAACTATTTAGAGCTTAGAGAGTCTGATCATTATGACCAAGTTGGAGTGTTTAGTTTAACAGGGGATCCATTAAATGAAACAATGTGGGCACATTATGCTAATAATACGAAAGGATTCTGTATTGGATTTGATACTATTAAGTTAATAAAATCTTTGCCGCCAAGGATAGGATTTGGTTATGTTGACTATGATGAAGAACCGCCATATCATCTGTTTACTAGGTCCTCAATAGATAATCAAAAAAGCGAAATGTACTTTAAGTTTAAAAAATGGGAGAATGAAAACGAGTTTAGACTTTTGACTTTTAGTATAGGTCATGGTTTAGATAGAGGAATGAAGTTTGATAAGGATTCCATTTCTGAAATTATTGTTGGGGCAGATATGCCGTCACATCATTTGGATAAAATAATTGAAGTTTTGAAAGTCCAGTATGATTCAAGAGTTAAGTTGTTTAGGACGATTGTAAAGCCGTCAAGTTATGGTTATGATAGGGAGCCTTTGGATTATTGATAGTGTTATAACTAAACGATGAAAGGATTGCGACGCAAGGGACGATGCTATGAAAAACTGAAGCTGGTATAAAAAATAAATTACTATGACAACAACATTTCAA
>CAMTVU010000027.1:0-8862 GCA_947085245.1 uncultured Chitinophagaceae bacterium
CGGGTTGTTCCGGTAAAGAAGGTATCAATGACTTTGTTTAACTCCCGTGCAATATTGTTTTCCTGGTGAAAATGCGGTTCATCAAAAATGGTATTGAAGATATCAGCAGTAATTAAATGCTGAATCATCATTTCCTGAATATCGGCTGCTGTTATTTCGGGATTGATGGAATGTTTGCAGAGTTGGTGAAAGGTGGCGCTTGCTTTTACATAGTCTGCATTGGTTTCCTGCTTTGCAATAATATCACGCAGTGCTTCGGTTACTTTTGGAATATCTTCTTTAAACTTTTCAATGGCTTTACGGAAGTCGGTTACTTCCTGCCGTTCGTAACTGATGAATTTAGTGAGCAGTTTATCTAAAGCAACTTCATCTTCTAATGAAGTACGCATAACTTCTTCGCCATGCTGAAAGAGCACGGCTGATTGTGAATCTTCGAAGAGTATATTATCGTTAGGATAACCTTTTGAAAACTTCTTATTGATTTCTTCGTTAATGTCATCGCTTTCATCTTTGCTTTCCCAATAACCATGATCGAGGCGGAGTACATCTTTCAATGTTCCATCGGGAGTAACTGTTTTACCGTTTTTGAGTTTGATGGATACTTCTGCAATTAAACGCAGTTCTTTTGATTTTGCATATTCATCGAGCAGTTTCTGAAAGGCAAAGCGTACAGCCGTTTCTTTGCTGGTGCCACCATAATGTTTCAGGTCTTCGAGTTCTTTGAGAAAAATTTTTATGGCGTAGGTGCTCATGCAGTTGTTGATTAATGGTATAACGCAAAGTAAGGAAAAGATGAAGAGAAATGATCAGTCTGCAAATAACCTCCGGGGTTTTGAAAGCAGTTAGTAAAAATGATAAGAACCAGACTAAAACCCCGGAGGTTTATCCTGCTATTGAACAAAACGGTAAGACCACGCTGAGGCGTGGGCCGACCGTTTTTGCTTGCTGCTATGAAAACGGAACCATGAACCGAGCGTGGCAACAAGCGATGCCAAGTGTACAATTGCCGGCTACAAAAAAATAAATACAATTAAAATTTTGTTACACTAAAATAATTAGTATCTTAGCTCCAATAAAATTAGTAAGCTATGGCAATGGCCAATCAAAACATGAAGTATCTGCGCAAATTGCGTGGATTAACACAGGATGAGTTTGCTCAAAAAATCGGCATCAAACGTTCCTTAGTGGGCGCTTATGAAGAAGAAAGGGCAGAGCCCAATTATGAAGTGCTGGAAACTGTGAGCGATCTTTTTAAAGTAAGTATTGATGACCTGCTTCGCAAAGACCTGAGCGAAACAAAAGGCAGTTATTTAGCCAGGCGAAGGCAATTGAAAATGCTGGCCGAAAGCAATGTGATTCATTTTGTGCCGGTGAAAGCAGCTGCAGGTTATTTGAACGGCTATGCCGATCCTGAATTTTTGGATGAACTGAATACATTTACTTTACCCATGCTTACCAGTGGTACTTACCGTGCTTTTGAAATTGTGGGCGACAGTATGTTGCCAACTCCCAGTGGCAGTGTAATTGTTGGCGAGAAGGTGGAAAGTTTGGATGATGTAAAAAATAATAATGCCTATATCGTTTTGAGCCGTACAGAAGGTGTGGTGTTTAAACGTGTATTGAAAAGCAACCGCAGTAAAAACAAAATTACTTTGGTGAGTGATAACCCTGCTTACCAGCCTTACCAGGTAAATGCAGAAGATGTACTTGAGTTCTGGAGTGCACAGATGGTGATCAGCAAAGTGGCACAGGGGCAGCGCTGGGATGTAACCAACCTTGCATCGCTGGTGAGTAACCTGCAAGACCAGGTGAATCATTTAAAAAAGAAAATGAATTGATGACTTGCCCCATGCTTAAGCATGGGGTAAGTCATGGAATTATTTGATGATGTTTTATTGATTCAATTCAATTCAATAATCTTCTTATTAACAATGGCAAATACTTTGTCTTTCTTTTTTGGTTTGATGGAATACAATCCTGTAAACCGTCCGAAGGCGGGCAGGATAGCATGATTTTGAGAAAAATAGAAACAGGGGAAACGCAATGTTTGTTTACCCAAACCTTCAATGCAGATACCGGGATGCACATGGCCGGAGAATGAATAGCCGATAGCCGGTAGTTGAAAATCATTAGTCTGCTCGTGTACAAAAGTGAAAGGATCCATCTTCAATTCCTGTTGATGCACTTCAATTTCATTTTCAGCATACCATGTTTCATCAAGTATATCATGATTGCCTTTAACAAGATGAATGGGCAATGCAGAAAGATCTTTTCTCCATTTTTCAAACAGCAGTATTTCACTGTTCATTTTGCTGTGAAAGAAATCACCAACCACAATCAATTGTTTCGGTTTGAAGAATTGTATTTGTGCAATGAGGCGATGCAGATCTTCTTTGTAAACAGCTTGTGGAATACCGATACCTTCTTTACGGAAATGCCCGCTCTTACCAAAATGAATATCCGAAACAATGAGCGATGATTTTTCTTCCCAATACAAACAACTTTCCGGCGAGAGCCAGAGAGTTTGATCCTGTACAATAAATTTCGCAGGTTGCTGCATGTAGCTGCAAATGTAAGATTGAACCGAGGAACGAATGATGAAAGAAAAGTTTGTATGAATAATGAGCCCGTTGAAACTTGATAAAAAAAATCTGTTTTTATCCGTCCAAATCTGTTTCATCCGTGTTTCTATATTTATTTTATAGATACACGCCTGCCCGACAAATGCCATTCAGGCGGGGATCACACGGATGTTGCCTGATTTGTACTGATTCTTTTTTTGAGGTGAAAGCCTATTTATTTTTTAATTCTCAGTTTCAGGTTTGTTATCGTTAGATTGTTTTTCCGGTTCTTTTGGCGGCAGCAGTGCTATGCTTTCATTACACCATTTTTTGATAGCTGCTTTTTGTGCAGCGCTTAATACAGTATTCCTGTGAATAATGGTATAACTCTTTAACGGCATTTCACCTTCAGAAACCAGCTCATCAATCTGTTCCAGTTTTTTGCGCTGTCTTTTTATTTTGTAGGCAGCAAATTCAGAAAAATTCAGTTCACTCTTTCCTTCATTAACATGGTGCTGCAACCACCAGGCAACCGGTTGTATATTGGCATACCAGGGATAAACGGTATTGTTACTGTGGCAATCGTAACAGGATTTTTTAAACACATTTGCCACATCATAACTCATGGCAAATTTTGTTGTAATGTGGTTGGGAAAAGGCCCGGCTGATACATTTTGTTTGGGGCGTATGAATTGAATGATCACAAGTGCTGCAAGCAAAACATAAAAAATCTTTTTGAGCATACTGATTATTTTGATAAATATAAAAAGAAATATGAATTGGAGACATGATATGCTACAGGAGGATAAAATTTATATTTTCTTTTTTTAATCTGACGAAACAGAGAATGATCAGTTGCAGGTGGGCCACCTTTTATAAGAATGAAGAAAGAAAGATTATGATGGGGTGACTCACCCATCAGGCTTTTTTCAACTGTGCCTGCATGCGCATGATACGGTCTTCTAATTTTTCGCTGGATAAATTGTTCCGGTTTAACCCGTCTGCAATAATGGGGAAACAAAGAGGAGTTAAACGTTCGGGAAATTTTATAATGATTTGGCTTTGTTGAATTCTGTCAAATGCATTTCGTAACCTTACTTCTTCCATCTGCTGATCAAATACTTCCTGGTAAGCCTGCCGCAGCAGTACATTTTTTGAATCGTATTCACTGAACACATTGAATAATAAACTTGCGGAAGCCTGCAGATGCCTTGCTTTTTTTTGTTCGCCGGGTGAGGTTTGCACAATCAATCCGCCAATCACTGCAATATCCCTGAATTTTCTTCTAGCCATTTCAGTTGCGTTCACACTTCTTTGCATATCGGCCATCAGGTTATCTGTTGTAAACAATTCTGTTGCATTTGTATCATCAACAGGAATGGGTTGATCGCATAACAATTCAAAACCATAATCATTCATGGCGATAGAAAATGTAAGTGGTGCAATTTTTCCAATACGATAAGCAAGGATAGCGCTCATAGCTTCATGCACTTGCCTGCCTTCAAAAGGATACACTAATAAATGGTAACCATCTTTGCTTTCATGCTGTTCAATCAACAACTCATCATCTTTTGGAATATGCGAAAGCTGCTGCTGCAATTCAAACAAAGAGGAGAGATGTTCGAGTTCAGGACCATAGTCTGGCCGCTTGGAGCGGCCTGACTCGTCTGCGTCCTTGTGAAGGTCGGCCCACGCCTCAGCGTGGTCTGACCCGTTTGAAGATTGCAGATGGTTCAGGCCGCTTAAGCGGCCCGACCCATCAGCAACTTTATTAAATGTTTCTCTCAATTTTTTTCCCAGGTTGGCAGTTAAACTCATTCGCCCTCCATTCCAACTGGGAACAATTGTTTTTTTAGAAGTTGATTTACGCACAAAAGCCGTCATGTCTTTCAACTGCACAAGTTCTAAATTTCTTCCTGCAAGTATAAATGCATCACCCGGTTGCAGCCGGCTGATAAAATATTCTTCAATCATTCCCACATAACCGCCACTTATCATTTTTACTTTAATCATTACGTCACTTACAATGGTGCCAATGTTCATGCGATGGCGCATGGCAATTCTCCGGTTGGTGATTTTGTATAAGCCATCAATGATTTCAATTTTTTTGTAATCATCATATTGCTGCAATGCTTTTCCACCCGCCACTAAAAACTGTAACACATCTTCCCATTCTGTTTGTAATAAATCTCTGTAGCAATAAGTGGTTTTAATTTCTTTAAAAATTTCATCCGGGTTAAAACCATCAGAAACAGCAAGCGTGTTGAGGTATTGAATCAGCACATCAAAACAAAGCAACATCGGTTCTTTGCTTTCGATCAGGTTTTCATCAATAGCACTTTTCAGTGCAGCAGCTTCCACCAACTCCAATGAATGTGTAGGAAGAAAATAAATTTTACTCACTGCATCGGGGTTATGACCGCTTCGTCCTGCCCGTTGTAAAAAGCGTGCTACACCTTTTGGCGAACCTACCTGTATAACGGTTTCAACGGGACGAAAATCAACACCCAGATCCAATGATGCAGTACATACAACAGCTTTTAATTTTGCTGTATGCAAAGCATCTTCCACCCACAAACGCAACTCCTGTTCAATACTTCCATGATGTAATGCAATTGCCCCGGCTAATTGCGGTGCATGATTGAGCAGTTCCTGGTACCACCGTTCACTCATGCCTCTGGTGTTTATGAAGATGAGTGTTGTTGTACTTTGTTCTATGATGGGAATAATTTTAGCAATCAATTTTAAACCCAGGTGACCGGCCCAGGGATATTTTTCCATTTCATCGGGCAGGATAGATCCTACTTCAATTTGTTTTTTCATGTTGGCTTTTACCACCTCACCCCCAGCCCCTCTCCAAAAGGAGAGGGGCGAGAGCAACACCTCTTTTGCTTCTTCTAAATTTCCAATGGTTGCACTGATACCCCAAATACTGGCCCACCCAAACCCTCCCGAAGGGAGGGCTTCTTCATCGTACAATGGCCCGCTTTTAGGAGTGTAATTATTTAAAGCAGCATCTTCAATAAGCAAGGTTTTGTGCAGCAGTTCTCCTTCCCTTCGGGAAGGCCGGGATGGGCTTTTCACTATTCTTGAAACCGCCAGCTCCACCTGCACCCCTCTTTTACTACCCAGCAATTCATGCCACTCATCAACGGCAATGATCTTTACGTTTTGAAATAATTCAGCATATCCTTTTTGTGCTAAAAGTAAATGCAAACTTTCCGGAGTAATGATGAGCACTTCCGGCATTTGTTTTTTTTGTTTGGTTCTTTCCGTTGCAGAAGTATCGCCATTGCGAATGCCGATTTTCCATTGCATGCCCAGTTCAGCAATTACTTCTTCCATGGCACGGCCAATATCTTTTGCCAGCGCTCTTAATGGTGTGATCCATAATAATTGCAGCCCATTATTTTTTTTGCTTTGATAAGCTGATTGATTTTGATTGATGAATTGAATCAATGCGCCCAAAAAAACGGAATACGTTTTTCCGCAACCGGTAGGAGCATTCACTAAACCGCTTTGCATGTTGATGATGTGCTGCCAGGTTTCTTCCTGGAAAGGGAAGGCGCCAAGACCTTTGGATGAAAGCCAACCTGAAATAATTTGATAACCCGGTGAAGAATGCAGTTGCATAGAAGTTGAAAAGGCAAATCTAAGCCATCGCTTTTAAGCTGAAAGGGTTCTGTTAACGCAGCAGAAAGCCGTGCCTGCTGTCGTATAAAAATTAAAATATCTGTTACAGCAATTGTATATGTCAAATATTTAATTTAGTTTCACACTCACTCTTAGCGGAAATATTATCTTTATAAGCTCGGTTCAAGCCGTATCATCCCATTCCTCTGAAACGTTCCATTACCTCATAAGGCAATACCAAAAGAAATTTGATGCAAATGCTTCATACAAGCTGTGTATAAAGTTTTGTATATAATCCACTCCTGTAAACAGCCGCAAGAACGTCCATTCCTTGTTAGCCGCCCAAAATTAAAACACTGTTTATGCCACAATTAATTGTTTACCTCAATGGCCTGCGTGCCTTTTTTTCTGTAGCTGCATTTTTGAACCTTATTTTCCGGAGAAAAACCTGGTTGCTCCGTTTAGCCATGCTCGTAATGGGTTTTGGTTTGATGGGGGGAGTTGTGGGTCAGGCGACGTTGGTATCTGATTCAGTGGATTATCAACCCGGTTCTACGGCTACTTTAACAGGTGCGGGGTTTCAGCCAGGTGAAACTGTTACGTTGCAGGTATCGCATACAGATGGAACTACACCCATCGGTGCCGATCATGACCCCTGGTATGTTACGGCAGATGGAAGTGGAAATTTTGTAACTACCTGGCATGTGTGTGAGGATGATTGTAAAGGGAAATTATTACTGGCAACTGCCATTGGCCAAACTTCTGGTGAAGTTGTTTGGCATGAATTTACAGATGCATCAATCACATCAACAGCAGCCGGCGGTAACTGGAATCTTACAACCACATGGGTAGGTGGAGTAGTACCAGGTGCTGGTGATATAGTTACTATAGCTGTCGGAGCTACAGTTACGGTTACTGATGCCAGATCAGCAACATCAATTACAATAGCAGGTGGAAATGGTGATACTAAACTTAAAATTAATCCTGGATTTACATTAAATGTTTCTGGAGATGTTACAATTAGTGCTCCCGGTTCAAATAATAAAACTAATGAAATAAATGTAGGATCTGGAATAATGAATGTTACAGGTAATCTTATAGTAAATGGAGGAGGAAATAATAGTAGGATAGGACAATTAAAGATAAGTACAGGAACTGTTGATGTAAATGGAAATATTACTACTAATAATGCCAGCTCAACATCAATAATAAGTTTTTCAGGAGCGGGTATTTTAAATATTGCTGGTAACTGGACACACGATGGGGTATTTACAAAATCAACAAGCACCGTAACCTTTGATGGAACAACACAATCTATTAGTGGTGGGAATTCTTTAGATTTTAATATTCTTACAATTGCCAACGGCTCTACAACTACAGGCACAACGGCACCAACTGCAACCACTTTTAATATTAATGGCGGTGGGAAATATATTCAACCAAATGGATCAGCCGTTCCCGGATCAACAACCCGAGACTTTGCTGCTACCAGCAGTTACGAATTTCAAACAACTGGTGGGGGTAGCTTCCCTTCTTCAAGCATTAGTTTTGGAAATTTAATAATTAATACGGCTTCAGGTAACTGGAGTGCTGGCGGTAACTTAACTACTGTTCTGGGAAATTTAAATATCAACTCTGGAACAGGTTCTTACAGGATTGCAGCTGGTTCTTCCCCTACCCTTACAATAGGAGGAAATTTACAGATTGATGGAGGTACTCTGA
Organism: uncultured Chitinophagaceae bacterium; assembly: GCA_947085245.1. Taxonomy (GTDB): domain Bacteria; phylum Bacteroidota; class Bacteroidia; order Chitinophagales; family Chitinophagaceae; genus Lacibacter. The sequence continues at coordinate 7,917 of CAMTVU010000027.1, forward strand.
ATCTATCTACCGGTACTGGTTCACCAACAGTAAATGTAGCTGGGAATGTTCTAATAAACAGTGCGGGTAAAATTGATGTAAGTACAAGTACAGGAGCTCCTGATTTAAATGTTACAGGAAATGTAACGAATAATGGAATTCTTATACTTTCTACAAATAATGGTTCAGATGTTTCTGTGGGCGGTCATTGGACAGTTGGGGCATCTGGAGTGCAAACAAATAACAACAGAGCGGTTATATTTAATGGAACATCAAACCAAATAGTTACAAAAACTGGTGGCGGGAATGTTTTTTTCGATTATCTTTTGATTAATAAAGCATCTGGTAATTTGCAAATAAGCAGTTCACCAGCTACGGATATTGTTATTAATTCAACTGCTGGTGACGTATTGCAATTAAATAATGCCGGTTCATTAGATCTTAATGGGCGTTCTCTTACGCTTAATAATACCAATGGAGGGATTCTTACAAATGCTGCAAACAGAACGATTACTTCATCAGTGGCAGGTGGGCAATTCAATATCAATGGAAATAAAGGTATCAGCGGAGTCGGAACATTAATATTGGATGCTAATGTTACTACCAAAGTTACTAATGCAGAAATGTATTTTGGACTATCCGGAAAAACAACAATTAAAGGAACGCTTGAACTTGCCTCTAATGGCACAGTTGCGGCAAGTACTGCACCGTTTTATTTTGCCGGATCTTTATTAAAATATAATACCGGAGGAAACCGTACAGCCGGTAACGAATGGTATGCCAATACTTTTGGTGATGTAACAGGTGTGCCTTACCATGTTGAAATTGCCAGTGGTGATTTAAATTTCGGAAATGAAAATACTGCAAGAGAATTAAGAGGCAATATGACGATTGGTTCCGGAAGAAATTTTTATTTATCAAATGTGGATGGCGGGCATTTAAAAATAAAAGGCAACTGGATCAATAA